>NZ_JASNFO010000094.1:0-63650 GCF_032027725.1 Pseudofrankia coriaricola
GCCGAATCCAGGCCACAACCACACCGTAGGGCACCAATTAGTGCCTCAGAACCACCCACCAGGCACCCATCACCCCAGGTCAACGCACTACACCATGATCGAAAACGAGCAGGTGACCGAACTCAGGACCCGGACGAGGGCGAGGCGTTCGTCGTCGCCCGCCGCTGCGCGATCACGGCAATCGAGCGGCTCGGCCCGGTGCTGCTGGAGGACGTGGGTGTCCCGCTGCCCCGGCTGCCGGAGCTGGTGACGGGCGTCGAGGCGATCGCGGCAGCCCGCGACGTCACGATCGCGGTCGTCGCGCACGCCGGCGACGGCAACACCCACCCGCTGATCGTCGTCGACCCCGCCGACGCCGCCGCGGCCGAGCGGGCCTGGCTCGCGTTCGGCGAGGTGATGGACCTGGCGATCAGCCTCGACGGCACCATCACCGGCGAGCACGGCGTCGGCCGGCTCAAGCGGTCGTGGCTGCTCCCCCAGGTCGGCCAGGACGTCCTCGACCTGTCGCTGCGCATCAAGCAGGCCCTCGACCCGCTCGGCATCCTCAACCCCGGCGCCGTCTTCGCGCCCAGCGGGCTTCCATAGCGGGCAGACTCCGCCGAAGGCAAAGCCTCCGGGTCAAACGGTTTCCTGGCGAGCACGGAGCTGGGAGAATCGCCGAAGTGATCTCCGAGCTGCCGTTCGTCGACGAGCACGCGACGGTCGTCGACGCCGCCGCCGAGGACGTCTGGCTGGCGCTCGCCGAACGGCTGGACCGGTCGTTCGGCGGCGCGGGCGCGCAACGTTATGCCCGCGCGGTCGGCTGCGCCGAGTGCGCGCCGTCCGGGCCGCGGCCGCTCGCCACCGGGTCGACGATCGTCGGCTTCCGGGTTGTCGCGGCCGAGCCGGGCTCCCGGCTGATGCTCGCCGGGCGCCACCGCTTCTCCGACTACACCCTCACCTTCCGGCTCGACGACGCCGGCGGGGGCCGCACCCGGTTGCGCGCCGAGACCAGGGCCGCCTTCCCTGGCATACTCGGCCGCACCTACCGGCTGCTCGTCATCGGTAGTGGCGGCCACGTCGCCGGCCTGCGCCGCCTGCTCGCGGCCACCCGTCGCCAGGCCGAACACACCGGCCTGTCCGACGGGCCCACCGCGCAGATCGACTAGCGCCGGTGGTCCGCAGAACCCCGTTGGTCCGCACACCAACGCGCTCCAGGTCAGCCGGGACTGGCCTGGAGCGGGTCGGGCGGAGCCGGATGCCGCGAGCGCTCAGGCGTCGAGGCTGATACCCAGGGCCGTCTCCATGCTGGCGTGGCGGTGGTGCAGGCCGGGCTCGTTGCGGCCGAAGACGAGCTGAGGACGCCCGCCGGACGCCATGTTGGCCTGGGCCTTCGCGGCCAGCGGGTAGTCCTCGTCGCGGACGCTGGCGTGGGCGTACTCGAAGATGTCGTCCGCGCCCGCGCGGCCCGCCTCGTCGGAGACGTCGAGGGTGGTGGCGTTCTGGTGAACGGTCACCGAGTTGCCGGCCCCGCTGCCCGGGTAGACGCGGAAGATCTCACCGTTGATGAACGTCACCGACATGACGATGTTCGGGAAGATCGCATAGATAACCACGAAGTAGTGCAGTGGCTCCCATTCGCTCTCCGGTTTGTCTGCGAGCTCGGTGATGTTCTGCATCGGGAAGATCAACCGGTGGTGCGGACCATAGGTGTCGAACAGCGCGCAGTTGCCGCGGACCAGCAGCGCGAACGTGTTCTTGTGCACCGTCGGGAAGTGGTAGTTCTCGCCGAACGTGTCCAGCGCGAGCTTCCAGTTCACCGGCGCGTCGAGGACCTTCTCGCCGACCGAGTTCCAGTCTCCGATTCCCCAGGACGCAAGCTCCGGGCCGAGCTCGCCGAGGTGGCCCTCGATGTCCAGCGGGCCGCCGTCCGGGTCGAGGCCGACCCACAGGAAGCCGGCGTGGTCGGCGGCCGGCAGCTCGGTGAGGCCGGGCTTGTTCGCCATCACCGCCGGGAAGCCGTCCCGGCCGGGGCAGGTGACCAGCGCGCCCTTGTTGTTGTAGCTCCACGCGTGGTACGGGCAGGTGAACCGCTCGGCCTCGCCGCAGTCCTCGGCGACCTTGGCCTGCCGGTGCGCGCAGATGTTCTGGAACGCGCGGACGGTGCCTTCGTCGTCGCGGGTGAGCAGCACCGGGACGTCCATCACCGTCTTGGTGGTGTACGTACCCGGACCGGGCAGTTCGGAGCGGTAGCCGACCAGCTGCGGGGAGCTGCGCACGAATTCGCGCTCGCGCTCGAAAAGCTCCTGGCTGGTGTAGATCGCGGCCGGAAGGATGCGCTCGCCGGGCATCATGTCCGTCGTTTTGTCCATTGCGATCTTCAGGGCTCGCCGCGTGATGTCGATGAGCTCGTTGCGGTCGATCGGAAGCCTCCCTGGCGCGGCGATGATGAATTCGTGATCAGCGAGCGATCATGACCGCCGACGCCGTCGGCGAGCCTGCCGGCGTTTCGCGGCGGCACCTTTGCCCCCCTACGCCCTACCTTAACGCCAGGTCACACGCCCAGCTTGACCGGCATCGGACACATCGTCCCCGGCCCATCGGCCGTCCCCGCCGGGCCGACCGGCCCACCAGCGCTCCCCGCCGGCGGCCCGGTCACCTCACCAGGGCACCTGCGCCCGAAGCGGACCCGCCCGCGGCCCGGCTCCGGGCCCGATCCGGGCGCCCTGTCGCTCACCCGACATGGCCCCCGAGCTACCCCCGGTTCCCCTCCCGACCGCGAGAAAAGTCACCACGCCGACCGGCCGGGGCCTGGACCCGACGATCTCCACCGCCGACCTGACGCACCCGACCCAGATGATCACGGGCAGTCGATAGGCGAACTGCGCGGGCACCCAGCAGGCGCCCATCCGACCGGGCGGGGAACTCGCTCGCCGCCGCCGGCGTCGCCAGGGCGGTGCCGGTCGACGGCCGGCACCGGTCCCGCCGCCGTCACGCTCACGGCCGGAGACCTCACGAAGGCCGATTACCCCCACCGGGCGAGGTCATCCCCCGGCCACGCGCACCAAGCCCGCGGACTGGCGTGCGGGGAACGACAAAACCGACCATGCCGGCGCGGTACGGGGGGGTCCGCGCCGGCACAGCCGGCAATGCACTTCATCATGCCCGAAGTTCCGCCGAATGTCGACACCTTCAACATTCCCTCTGGCAGGCAGGCGCGAGGGCGGCCCAGCCGGCGCCCCAGCACGCCTCGCCGTCAGCGTGGGACGGCGCCGCGCTAGAGGGCCAAAGGGCGTGCGAAAATGATCTTCCTTCGCACGCCCGGCGGCCGTTGTCCCCAGGATCACTAGAGGGCCAAAGGGCGTGCGAAAATGATCTTCCTTCGCACGCCCGGCGGCCGTTGTCCCCAGGATCACTAGAGGGCCAAAGGGCGTGCGAAAATGATCTTCCTTCGCACGCCCGGCGGCCGTTGTCCCCAGGATCACTAGAGGGCCAAAGGGCGTGCGAAAATGATCTTCCCTCGCACGCCCGGCGGCCGTTGTCCCCAGGATCACTAGAGGGCCAAAGGGCGTGCGAAAATGATCTTCCCTCGCACGCCCGGCGGCCGTTGTCCCCAGGATCACTGACGGGACGGCGGCCAGGTACCAGACACCAGGCGGCCGGGCGCCGGGCCGCGTCCCGCGGCGCCGGGCACGGTCAGCCGACCGCCTCGGTGACGGACTCGGGGAGCATCTCGAGGGCCGGCGGGGAGGACGGGAACGGGCGCCGGGGTTCGCGGACACCCGCGGAGCCGTCGCCGCGGCCACCGATCCACAGCCGCACCGGGGTGCCGGACGCGACCTTGGCGCCGGCCTCCGGCGCCTGGCCGGTGACGAGCGAGCCGGTGTCCGGCTCGACCTCGACCAGCCCGGCACCAGGCTCTGTCGACAGACCGACGGCGACGGCGGGAAAGCCCCAGCCCGCCAGCACCGACCGGGCGTCCTCCCACGTCCGGCCGACCACGTTCGGCACCACGACCGTCTTGCCCGACCGGCGCCGCGCCCGCCGGCCGGAGCCGCCCGCCTCGTCCCCTCGACCGCCGGCCGCGACCGCCGCACCGGCGCCGGCAGCCGAGGCCGGCTCGGCTCCCACCTCGGGTGGGGCGTCGGTCGCGTTGGAGTCCTTCATGACTTCCTCGGCGAGAGCACGCGCCCGCCTGACCTGCTCGGCGGCGGCGTCGTCGATGGGCACCTGGAGCCTGACGGGGCCCGCGGCCGGCCCGGAGGTGAGCGGCGGGAGGTTCTCGTCGAGGTCACGCCAGCGCTCCCAGGCCGACTGGCGGGAGACACCGAGCCGGGTGGCGATCTCCGCCCACGACTTGCGGTGGAAGCGGGCCGCGCGAACCGCCTCGAGCTCGGTCTGGTCGAGCAGCCGACGCAGGGTGCCGATGTCGGTCAGCGCGCCGAGCGCCGCCTCGCCATGGTCGATGCTCTCTGGGCGGCCGAACACGCGGTCCCGCCAGTTGTCCAGCCGCTCCCACGCTCGGCGGCCCTCCTGCCACGGACCGCTCCTACCCTTAGCCATGCATGTCAGGATAACCTGACAAACGTGGGCTGGGTAGGGGCCTCTCGGCCCGGGCGTCACGGCGGCGTCAGGGCACTGCGGCGCGCCGAGCGCGCGCCCCAGCTTGCGATCACTGTAGATCAGGGACTAGGACCGCCTCCGGCAACGTTCCCCTCATTTCGGAACGATCTTTCCAGAATCAGTCAGGCGTTACGCGCCGCCGATGACACACAACGTCTGACTGATCTTGATTCCGATGGTGCCAGCGACGGGGTGAACATTTGCTGGGGCGGGACTAGCTCTCCTGGATCTTCTTCGGCATCTCGAGGTTCTCTGCCACCGCTCGCTTGATGCGGTCGCAAATGTGACCCCGACCGCTACGCACGAGCGACGGCGCGCACACCCGGCCGGCGCAGCGAAGATCGCTTTCGGCCGCCACAACCAGCGGGCCCAAGGCGTAGCCCGTCGCCTGGTTGCGACGGCGGCCGCGGTTCTGTCCTAAGAGGCGAGCGCGGGGCCGCCGCCGTAGGGGCGCGTGAGAATCTCCATGCCGTGGCCGGAGGGGTCCAGGAAGTAGACGCCGCGGCCGCCGTCGTTGTGGTTGATCTGGCCTGGCAGCCGTCCGTGCGGGTCGGCGTAGTAGACGACCCCGGCACGCTGGATTCGCGCGAAGGCGGCGTCGAACTCCGGCTCCGACACCAGGAACGCGTAGTGCTGGGTGGCGATCTTGTCCGCCGGGGCTGTCGCGAAGTCCAGCGTGACACCGTTTCCGGTGGCGACGGGGATGAACGGGCCCCATTCCTGGCCGACCTCGAGGCCGAGGATGCCGGCGAGGAACTCGGCGGACTCCCGGTTGTCCTGAGCATGCACGATCGTGTGGTTCAGGTGGACGGGCATGAACATGTCTCCGAGGGCGTTCTGGCGCCTCCATGCCTCACCGGGCCGGTGACCGGCACGCGGCGCCAGAGCCCAGCCTATGCCGCCGGAAGCCACGCCCTCGGCGTGGAGCAGCGCCCGGGCCGAACGGACGCATCGATCGGCGGGGTGCACTCTCCATTATGGTAATGCCGCCGCCATCGCGCTGAGCGACTGGCCGGCAGCCACGCACAGAACCGGGGGACGGCGGGCATGGCGACTGTGGACGAGTTCGTGAAGCACTGCAAGGACCAGGTCGGCTTCAAGCCGGCGCAGGAGAACCACACACTCTGGAATGACCGCTTCCAGGCGCCGGGAAGCCCATGGTGCGCGATGTTCGCCTACTGCATGTACGAGGACGTCGGGGTTCAGCCGGGAATCCGCTCGGCCTGGGTGCCTTCGATCTGGTCGTGGGCGCAGGCGCACGGCCTGGCCATTCCGTCGACCAGCAGCAAGCCCGGGGACCAGATCGTCTTCGACTGGACCGGCGTGGAGAAGGCCCTCACCGCCGAGACGCATACCGGCATCGTGGTCGGACGGTCCGGCGGCCAGATCCAGACGGTCGAGGGCAACATCGGCGACGACCAGGTTCTCGCGAAGACCTGGACCGCCGGCGGCCAGCTCATCGCCGGCTGCGTCAGCTGGCAGCACCTGTTCAGCGGCGTGCCCGCCGGGCTACGGCCACAGGTGGCGCAGGCGGGCAACCGCTTCGGCCATTTCCCTGACCTGCGGCTGGGCGCGCGCGACCGAGGCCCTACCGGGGTGTTCCCCGACCTCGCGCATCCGGTCGTCACCGTGCAGAACGCGCTGAACATCGCGTCCCAACGCGAGGGCGCGAACCGGCTGCTCGACCCGAACGGTGTCTTCGACGCGGCGACCGAGAAGGCCGTGCGCGATTTCCAGGAGTTCTGCCGCGCGAAGAACCCGTCGCTGCGGGCTGACGGCGTCGTCACCCAGCCGACGTGGACCGGCCTCGACTTCTTTCTCGACCTCGCGGGGCGTTAGCGGCCGTTCGGCGGACCCGGGCCGGTGCGCCGTGAGCGGGCGGCCCGGGTGGGGTAATCTGCGGCCCGGGATGAGTCGTCCGCGCTCGGGTGGCTTGCCCTGAGCTGGTCGGACCCGGTGCTGGTCGGAATGGTGGCCCGTGACGTCTTCCGCTGGGCGCCTGGGCGCCCCGGGGCCGCGAGATCCCACGACGATCGGCCCATACCTGGTCCGCGCGCTGATCGGCGAGGGCGGGATGGGCCGGGTCTACCTCGCGAGCTCACCGGCCGGACGGCTCGCCGCGGTCAAGGTGGTCAGCCCCACCGTCGCCGGCGACCCCGTCTTCCGGGAGCGGTTCCGCCGGGAGGTCGCGGCGGCTCGCCGGATCGCAGGCGCTTTCACCGCGCCGGTGGCGGACGCGGACCCGGACGGCCCTCGGCCCTGGCTCGCCACCCAGTACGTGCCGGGCCCTTCGCTGCGCGACGCCGTCGAGGTGCTCGGCCCGCTGCAGCTGGAAGCCTGCTTCATGCTGGGCGCCCGCATGCTTGAGGCGCTCATGGCCGTCCACCGTGACGGCATCGCCCACCGGGACCTGAAGCCCAACAATGTCCTGCTCGCCGCCGACGGCCCGCGGCTCATCGACTTCGGGATCGCCCGGGCCGCCGACCAGACGGCACTGACCCGCGCCGGCGAGGTGTTCGGCACCGCCGCCTACATGTCGCCCGAACAGGCGATGGGCGGCGAGGTCGGCCCTGCCTGCGACGTGTTCGCGTTCGCGCTGGTCCTGATCTTCGCGTCCACCGGCCGCGACCCGTTCGGGTCCGGCGACCCGGCGGCGCTGTTGTTCCGGATAGTGCACGACCTGCCCGACCTGCGCGGGGTGCCCGCGGCGCTGCGGGACCGCCTGCGGCCCTGCCTGGCCAAGGACCCGTCGGACCGCCCGGCCCCGGCCACGCTGCTCAAGCTGTTCGCCGCCGATCTCGGCCCGTCGCCGGCCTGGCCGCCGGAGGTGGCTCGGCTGGTCCGCGAGCGGGAGGCCGAGATCGCGGCCTGGCTGCCGGCCACCCCCAGCCCGCCCGCGCTCGCCGTCGCGCCGCCACGCGCCCTCCCGCTGGCACCTGCCGCCCGGCCCGGCGGGACACCGGCGCCGCCGCCAGCACCAGCATCCCCCCAACGACAGGCACCGCAACCGGCACCGGCATTGCAGCAACCTGCGCTGGCGCCGCGGTCTCCGGATTCGCCCGGCCTGGCGCCGCTGAAGCCGACACGACGAGAGCTGCCACCGCCAGGCGCCGCGGCGCACCAGGCCGTGGTCCGCGCGGCGCCGCCACGGCCGCCGGCACCCGTCGAGCGGGCGGCGCGACCACCTGGACTGCCGACTCGGGCGGCGCCGGGAGTGGTGGTGCCGGGTGTCCAGCGCCTGCCGGTACCGGCGCCGGGCTACCCGCCGCTCGCGCCCACGAGGGTCGCGCTGGCGGAGAACGGCTCCGACGAATCCTGCGTCTTCACAGGCAGACGGTGGCCCAACGTCGTCGCCGGAGTCCTGACGCTCCTCGCGGCCCTGCTCGCGCTGCTCGCGGTCCTGATCTGCCTCACGACCCTGGGCGGCAACGACCCGACCGTCGGAGCCGGAACAAGACTGTTCAGCGTGCTCGTCGGCGCCGGCGCCCTGTTCCTCGCCATCGCGGGCCTGCGACGCGCGGTGTGGCGGCTCCACCTGGCATCCAGCCCGCCCTGGCTCTCGATCACGCCCGGCGGCATCCAGGCGCGGGCGGGCGGGCGTCACTACGACATCCCGTGGTCGCAGGCACGCGGCGCCCGGGTCATCCGCCTGGGCCAGCGCGAGGTCGTCGCGGTCTGGCCGACGCCGGAGTGGGCGCTGCGGACGCCCGACCTCGACCGACCCGCCCGGTGGATCCCGAGAAACCGCACCCTGTGCATCTGGCGGAACCCAGCCATGCGCTGCGACGTGCTCCTGGACGTCCGCATGCTCTATCCGGCCACCTCCCACCGCCTGACCACCGCCATCGCCGTCCTGGCCAGCCGCCACGCCTACCACCGCTAGGGCGCCGCTGGGCGGGAAGGTCGCTTGCGCGACCCGCACCGCCGGCTGGGTATGCGGACGGGGCTCCGGATCCGGCCCCTGAGGCCGCCTGACCTGGCCCGGCGGTCCGATCGGTCGCTGTCCGGTACGCGACCCGCGCCGAGAAGGCCGGGGGAAGGGGCGCGGGCGATGGTGGATGGCATGGATCGACTGCGTATTGCTGACCTTGGGACCGTGCTGTCGGTGTGGGCGCATCCCGATGACGAGACCTATCTGGCGGGCGGGCTGATGGCCGCGGCCGCGGCGAATGGCCAGCGGGTGGCGTGTGTGGCGCTGACCGCCGGCGAGCGCGGCACCGACGACCCCGCGGCGTGGCCGCCGGAGCGGCTCGGCGCGGTGCGCCGGCTCGAGGCGGGCGCCGCGATGGCCGTGCTCGGAGTCCGGGAGCACCGGATCATCGGGATGCCCGACGGCGGTCTGGATGCCTGGGGCCCCGTCGGCGCCCGGCTGGTCGGTCAGGTGGTCGACGAGGTGCGGCCCGACACCGTTGTGACCTTCGGGCCGGACGGGACGACCTTCCACCCCGACCATGTCGCCGTGCACCGCTGGGTGCGCCACGCCTGGGAGGAGCGGGGCCGTGGCTTCCGCCTGCTGGAGGCGGCGTGGACGGCGGAGGCGCTCGAACGCTTCGCGGACCTGCACGACGAGTTCCAGGTGTTCATGACCGACGCCCACCCTGCCGGCGTGCCCGCGGACGTCCTGTCCCTGCGCGTCGCGCTCGACGGGCCCGAGCTCGACCGCAAGGTGGTGGCGCTGCGGGCGATGGCGACCCAGATCGGACCGACTGTCGACGCGTTCGGCCTGGCCCGGTTCACCGACTGGGTCGCCGAGGAACGCTTCGTCGACGTCGGCGCACCGGCCATGGCCACGGCGGGCAGCGAGGCGCCCACGACACCGGAACCAGCGCCGACACCGGCACCGGCACCGGTATAGACAGCGGTTGGGCGAGACGGCGGTCAGGAGAGCGGCGGCGTACGAGAACCGGGCGCTCTCCGGGGAGCAGACGTTTGCGGGGGCGGCACCAGCGGCGGGGTGCCTAGCGGCGGGGCGGCGGCAGGAGGCCGAGGCGGGCGGTGATGGCGCCCAACTGGAAGCGGCTCGTGACGCCGTGCTGGACATAGAGGTCGGCGACGTCCCGGCGGACGGTACGCGGGGTGATCCCCAGGCGGTCGGCGACGGCCTGGTCGGTGTGGCCTTGGGCCAGCAGTGCCAGCACCGCGCCGCGGCGTGCCTGCTCGGAGCCGTCGGCGGCTGGCCGCGGGCCGTTCAGCGGCTGCGCGTCCCGGTGCACCCGCTCGACCAGGTCACTGATCACGGACAGGGGGCCGGGGGCACGCACCAGCAGCGCGCCCTGGCCGAGGTCGTCCGGGTCGACCGGCAGGACCGCCTCCCGCCCGTCGACGATCATCACCCGCATGGGCACGAGGGGGCTCTGGCGCACCCAGCCGACCGCCGGCAGCCGGCCGCCGCCCAGCGCCCTGGCCGCCGCCACCTGGTCGGGCGTCCACACCGAGGCGACGCGCACCCCCCGCCCAGCCGCCCGCGCCAGCCCCTGCAACATGTCCACCGCGGCCGGGCGCGGCGGGGTCGGCCCGGACAGCAGGAAGCCGATCTGGCTGGCCGCGTTCTCGACCAGCTCGGCTATCTGCACCCACACCTGGTGCGGGTCCAGGAGCGCGGCCACCCCGTCGACGTTGTCGGGGCGGTGCCGGCCGGCGACGTAGTCCGACAGCAGCCGGCTGCGGTACAGGGCGGTCCGCTGCGCGGACAGCGCCGCCTCCCGCAGCTCCAGAGCGCGCTCCCGCATCGCGTGCTCGACGTACAGCGCGATGGAGGGGTCCTGCGCCTCCCAGCCCTCGTCGATCTTGCGCAGCAGGCCCCGCCCCACGAGCCGGTCGACCTCGGCCGTCACCTTCTCCACGGGCAGCCCTGCCCGGTCCGCGAGCATCTCGATGGTGGCCCGGTGGTGGCCGGCCGCGGCCCGGAAAACTGCCAGGCCCGTCTCGTCCAGCCCGAACAGCTCCTGCTCGTCGCCCGGCACCGAGATCCCCCACTTCCAAGCGGTCAGGGCCGGGAACCACCGTTCCCACCCGCCGCACCACAGCCGACAGTGGGCGTAGCGAACTGACGACGCCTAGTCGCACGATGGCGTGGCGGGCAGGTTAACGCAGGAAACGTGGGCGAACTATCCAAATCGGCAGCGGTATGCGCTCACCGCGACTGGATGACCGTTTTGTCAAAAGTATCCGCTATGTCCAGGCGGGAAGGGCGGGTGGCCGCCCGCGTGGCGGTGGCACCGTCTGCCCGGCTCCGGCCGCCCGCGGCGCCCGCCACGGCCCAGCTCGACGGGCCTCATCCGGCCCCGGCCGAAGGGCTCCAACTGGACCCGGATCACTGCTGAGTCCCGGCGCAGCCTAGCGGCTCACGTGCTGAACGCCACCCCGCGGGCAGAGCCACGCGGGACGTCAGGGTCGAACATCGCCGCCAGGCGCGACCGCCGGCGGCCCGGTGTTGGCCGACGCGGCCGCCGAGGTGCCGCCCAGGTGGATGTAGTCCTGCTCACAGGACGGGTCGCGATGTCGAGCCGAAACGGCACCCAAACAACCAGAGTGGGCCTTCGGCATGTGGGCCGCGGCCAGCCCGCGCCTGCGCGCCGAGCTGCCCGCGCTCGCCGGGCTGGCGCGGGCGGACTCGTGGGCCACCGACGCGCACAAGTGGCTCAACGTGCCGCACGACTGCGGCGTGGTGCTGTGCGCCCACCCGGATGCGCACCGGGCCGCCATGCGCGCCCGGGCCGACTAGCGGACGCGCTGTTCAATGCGTACGGCGAGGGCGGCGAGCGGGCGGCGGTCATCATGCAGGCGCTGGACGCCGCCCACCCGGCCGACCTGCCACCGCACTCCACGTGCTGTTCGCCGGGGTCCGTCCCGGGCATCAGGCACGCGGCCACGCCGCCGCCGTCAGCAGGACTCTTGCCGCGGTCGCGAACGCGGCCGGAGCCGGGGTCTACGCGGAGGCCTCCAACCAGCGCAGCCTCGCCCTGTGGCTGCGGCTGGGGCTACGCCGGATCGGCCCGGAGATCGCCCTGCCCGACGGCGGCCCGTCGCTCTACCCGATCTGGGGCGATGCCGGCGGCTGGTGGCAGTAGGCCGGGGGCCGCCGGCGGGACCTCGCCAGGGAAACACGGTGTCAGGCGGACGGAGTTAGAGGGACACGGTCAGCCGAGAGAAGCCGCGCAGGGTGAGGTTGGGGCGGAACTCGGGCTCCTCGTCGGTCAGCGCCAGGTTCGGGAAGCGCTCGAAGAGCCGCAGGACGGCCGTCTGGGCCTCCATCCGCGCCAGCGCCGCACCGACGCAGAAATGGTGCCCCAGCCCGAAGCTGAGATTGCGGTTCACCCTGCGCCGCACGTCGAACGTCTCGGCGTCCTCGAACTCCGCCGGGTCGCGGTTGGCGGCCGCGATCAGTGGTACGACACCCTCCCCCGATCGCAGCACCACGTCGCCGAGCCGCATCTCGCTGATGATCGGACGCGCCCGCATCATGTGCACCGGCGGGTCGAACCGCAGCACCTCCTCGATCGTCGTGCGGATGATCGACGGGTCCGCGCGCAGCAGGGCGAGCTGGTCCGGATGGCGCAGGAGCTGGTAGACCGCGTTGGTGATCAGGTTGGTGGTCGTCTCGAAGCCGGCGATGAGGAGCACGCCGGTGTTCGTCAGCAGCTCGTCCTCGCTGGCGAGCCGGCCGTCCTCGCCGGCCTCGATGAGCCTGGTGATCAGGTCGTCTCCAGGGTCCCGGCGGCGCCGTTCCAGGAGGCCCGCAATGTACCCGCGCATCCGGTGGACGGCCGCGAGGCGCTCGTCGGCGGGAACGCCCGGGTCGACGGAACGGGCGATCTCGTTGCCGATGTCAATGAACTGCTCCCGGTCCTCCGGCGGGGCGCCGAGCATGTCGCAGATGACGAGGATCGGCAGCAGGGAGGCGTACTGGGACACGACGTCCACGGTCGGGCCGTCGAATTCGTCCATCAGCTGCTCGACGAGGTCGTTGATCGCCTGGCGGCTACGCTCGACGCTCGGAGCGGTGAAGGCATAACTGATCAGCCCACGCAGGCGGGTGTGCTCCGGCGGGTCGGTGTCGAGCAGCGACCTGGTGCGCCGGATCGCCTTGAGCTGCTCGGCGCGCTTGTCCGGGTCGGGCGAGAGGCTCCGCTGGACGCTCGGCGACGCCGTGACGTCGTAGCTCAGCGCCGCGCTGCGGAACATCGTGAAGCAGTCGGCGTAGCGCGAGAGGTACCAGACCCCGTCGGGCGAGCGCCACGCGGGCGCCTGCTCCCGCATCCTTCGGTAGACCGGGTACGGGTCCCGGCGTAACTCCGGGCTCGACGGGTCGAACAGGATCTCTGCGCTGGTGGTCATCGCGGCGACTCCTCGATGTGGCCGAACGCCAGACCGGCAGGTACCGGGGGCGGACCAAGACCGCAGCAACGTAACAGAGTGAGTGGTCACTCTGCCGAGAGTTGAGGAGCGTGCCCGACTCCGCCGCACGCGGACGGGTCGGAGATCTGGCGCCGGAAATTCAGCGGCGGTGTTCGGTGGTGAGTGGTAACTTGCCGCCCGGACGATGTAGTGGTCGGGCAGGTCGCAGCTGGCGATCATTCCGGCCCGGATGGCGAAGAGGTGGGGCATGGCCGCCGCGGTGACTGTCGCGTTCGCGCGCCCCCGATCCTTCCGACCATCCACCGCCACCGGCTGACCACCACGCCGCGGCCGGACCTGGCTACCGCCTGTCCGCCGCCGGTCGCCGGAGCAATCCCGAGGGGTTTCCTCCGTTGCTCGCGTTTCCCACTGGCGATCACACGTCTCCACCCGGCCGTCCGCACCCGGACCATGCCCACCCAGATCGCCGCCCGTCCGGCTCCGACCTCGACCTCGGAGCCGTTCACTCCCCCACGTCCGTTCACCCACCCGTTCCCCCTGCCCTGCCCGCCTCCAGCTCCGACCCTGGCGTCGGCGTCGGCGAGGACCTCTCCGCCTATGGCTGGGATGCCGGCTGGGACGACGCGTTCGCTCCCTACCGCGTCGCCGGCCTCGTCCCGGGCCGGATCACCCGCGTCGACCGGGGAGGCTGCGAGGTGGTCACCGCGGGCGGCCGCTCGTGGCCGGCGACGGCGCCGACCGGGCCGGCCGACACCGTGCCCTGCACCGGTGACTGGGCGGCGCTGCGTCCCGGCCCCGTCGCCGGTCCGGCCACGCGCGAGAGGTTGGCCGTCGCCGCGCTGCTCCCCCGGCGGACCGCGCTGGTCCGCGCGTCCTCGTCCCGGCGGTCCGACCCGCAGCCGCTGGCCGCGAACGTCGACATCGTCGCCGTGGCCGTGGCGCTGACCGCCCCGATCAACCTCGGCCGCCTCGAACGGCTCGTCACCCTGGCCTGGGAGAGCGGCGCCCGCCCGCTGGTGGTGCTGACCAAGGCCGATCAGGCCGGCGGCGCCGGGTCCGAGACCGTCCGGACCGCCGAGGCCGAGGCCGAGGCGGCGGCACCCGGCGTCGACGTCGTCACCACCAGCGCGGCCGACGGGTCCGGGCTGGACGCCCTGGCCGTCCTTCTCGCCGGTACCTCGGTGCTGATCGGCACGTCCGGGACCGGCAAGTCGACGCTGACCAACGCGCTGCTGGGCACCGAGACCCAGCAGGTCCGCGCGGTGCGGTCGACCGACGGCAAGGGCCGCCACACCACGGTCCGCCGCGAGTTGCTGCCGCTGCCCGGCGGCGGGGTGCTGATCGACACCCCCGGGCTGCGCGGGGTCGGGCTGTGGGCCGCCGACGACGGGCTGAGCCAGGCCTTCGCGGACGTCGAGGAGCTCGCCGCCGGCTGCCGGTTCGGCGACTGCGAGCACCGGACGGAATCCGGCTGCGCGGTGCTCGCCGCGGTCGACGCCGGGACGCTGCCGGCCCGGCGGCTGGCGAGCTACCGCCGGCTGCTGCGGGAGAACGCCTACACGGCGGCTCGTGGCGACGCCCGGCTGCGCGCCGAGCAGGAGCGCCAGTGGAGATCGATCAGCAAGGAGCAGCGGCGCATGTACCGGGAACGCGGCCGCTAGGAAGATCGCCAGGACTGTATCCGGATCCGAACTCCGAGCCGCCGCCAGTTCGGATCCGGATACAGAACTGCTGATCAAGCTCGCGAGTCATAACGTGGGAGGCGCCGGGGTGTACTCGGCCCGGCGGGAGCCCACGGGAGCCCGTGAGCGCCGGCGCACCGTCGGCGGATCGGCGGGAGCGGTCGCCTGACGGGGCGGATCTCAGGGCGAACGAGTGACGACGTCGAGAAAACGGAGCGTGCCGTGGCCTTACAGCGGGTCGAGATCGGGCTGGTCAGTATGGACGAGGCGTTGGTCGACTTCTTCGCGGACGTGTTCGAGCTGGAACGGCTGCCGCCCATCGGGTCAGGCGCCGGCATCGTGCACCGGGTCCAGGCGCCGGGTGTGGCGATAAAAGTGATGGTGCCGTCCGTGCCACCCAGCCCCGCCGAACCGATCGGCTCTTTCCTCGGCGCGACGGGTCTGCGCTACCTGACGATGTATGTCACCGATCTCGACGGAACCCTCGAACGCGTCGCGGCCCGCAAGGGCCAGGTCCTGCACGGCCCCATGGACATCGGTCCTGGCGTGCGCATCGCCGTCGTCCACGATCCCGACGGCAACACCATCGAAGTGGTCGAAGGCGCCCCACAGCCCGACAGCGACTAGCGCCGGCTCCCAGCGCAATGGCCCACGGGCGATTCACGCCCGGGGCCCCAAGCCCTGGTGACCAGCGGATGGTGCCAGGCACAGGCGAGCTGCCGCTGCTCGACATGCTCACGGCGCTGCCGCCCGGCCTCGTCATCGGTCTGGAGGTCCCGCTGCGCTCCCAGGCCGAGGCGGGCATCGGGCCACGCGACCGCCTCGGCCGGTGCGTCGACGCGGCTCGTGGACTTCTGGACCAGTTGACGGACGAGCACCGCCAGCTGTGAGATCCGACGTTCGGGCGAACTCCCGCCTTCCAGGCGGAAAATCTGGAGACAGCTCGACGTGACCTGCCGCCGAAATGACGTCGGACGGCTGGTGTCGATCCGGGGCTGTCCCGTTCGACCTGTGAGTGTGAGGGTCGAAGGGCGGCCCCCGGATCAGGGAGATCGAAGATGGCGAAGTACATGTTGATCATGCGAGGCACGGACGAGTCCGTCGCGAAGATGATGGACACGCCGTTCGAGCAGATGCTCGAGCTGATGGGCCGCTTCAACGAGGAGCTGATCCGCGCGGGCGTGCTCGTCGCGGCCGAGGGCCTGGACGACCCGAGCCAGGGCGTCGTGGTCGACTTCGGCGGCGAGACACCGGTGGTCACCGACGGTCCCTACGGCGAGACGAAGGAGCTGTTCGGCGGCTACTACATCATCGACGTCGCCTCGAAGGAGGAAGCGGTCGAGTGGGCGAAGCGGATCCCCGCGATGGCCGGCTCGAAGTGCGAGATCCGCCGTGTGCCGGGCATCGACGAGTTCCCACAGGACAACGAGTGGGTCGTCATGGAGCGGGCGTGGCGCGAGCGGACCGGCCAGCTCTGATGGTCGAGGCTTCGGACGGCCCGCCGAGTGCCGAGTCGGCGCGGCGGGCCGTCGAGGCCGTCTGGCGGATCGAGTCGGCGCGGATCGTCGGCGCGCTGGCCCGGCACACCGGAGACTTCGCGCTCGCCGAGGACGTCGCGCAGGAGGCGGTGGCCGAGGCTCTCGTCACCTGGTCGCGAGACGGTGCGCCGGCGAATCCGGTGGGCTGGCTGCTCACGACCGCGCGACGGCGCGCCATCGACAGCTTCCGCCGCCGGTCGGCGCTGGACGAGCGGTACGCGGCGCTCGCCGGCCAGCTCGGCGAGGGCGAGGCGAGCTCGGGCGCGGCCTCGCGGAGCGGGGCGGACGACCTGCTGTGGGATCCCGACCGGGTCGACGACGACATCCTCGCGCTGATGTTCGTGGCCTGCCATCCGGTGCTCTCGCCGGAGGCCAGGGTGGCCCTGACGCTGCGCGTGGTCGGGGGGCTCGGGAGCGAGGAGATCGCCCGCGCGTTCCTGGTGCCTGTGCCGACCGTGCAGGCCCGGATCACCCGGGCGAAGAAGACGATCGCGGCCGCGGGTGTGCCGTTTGAGCTGCCACCGGCCGAGGACCGGCGCGAGCGGCTCGGCGGCGTCCTCAGCGTGCTCTATGTGATTTTCACCGAGGGCTCGACCGCGACGGCCGGCGACCGCCTTCTGCGCCCCGACGTCGCGTACGAGGCGATCAGGCTGGCCCGGATGCTGACCGCTCTGCTGCCCGACCAGCCGGAGGTGCACGGGCTGCTCGCGCTGTTCGAGCTCACCGCCGCACGCTTTCCCGCGCGCACCGGGCCCGACGGCGAGGCGGTGCTCCTGGAGGACCAGGACCGGCGGCTGTGGGACCGGTCCGCGATCCGCCGCGGCCAGGCCGCTCTGGGCCGGGCCTCGATGCTGGGGCGCGGGCTCGGGCCGTACGGGCTGCAGGCGTCGATCGCCGCCTGCCACGCGTCGGCCCCGTCGGTCCCGGCGACCGACTGGGAGCGTGTCGTGCTCCTCTACGAGGCGCTCGGCCGGGTGGCCCCGTCACCGGTCGTCGAGCTCAACCGGGCCGTCGCCGTCGCGATGGCGCAGGGACCGCTGGAGGCGCTGTCCCTCGTAGACGAGCTGGTCGCCTCCGACCGCCTGTCGGGGTCGTACCTGCTCCCCAGCGTGCGCGGCGAGCTGCTCATCCGGCTCGGCCGGCCCGCCGAGGCACGCGCCGAGCTGGAGCTCGCCGCCCGGCTGTGCCGCAACGCCCGGGAGAGATCGGTGCTGCTGCGCAAGGCGGCCGGGCTGGAGTGACCACCTCCATCCGCCTCGCTCGCGGCCGTCCCCTGGCGGCTGCCTCACAATGTCCGTGTGGATGGGTCCGCGGCCCCGGATGACGCCGGTCAGGAGCCGCGATGACGACGACCAGGCCGTTCGCATCGCGCGCCGGGTTCGTCGGCCGCGAGCGTGAGCTCGCGTCGCTCGCGGACCGGCTGCGGGCCGCGGCCGGCGGCGCTGGGCAGGTGGTCCTGCTCGCTGGCGAGCCCGGCGCGGGCAAGAGCCGGCTGGCCGAGGAGATCCGCGACCAGGCCAGTGCGCTGGGCCTGCGCACCTGCTGGGCCCGGTCGCCCGAGGAGGACGGCAGCCCGCCGTACTGGCCGTTCCGCCAGCTGATCCGCGCGCTTTCCCGCTCAGATCCGTGGTGGCGCGCGCAGCCGCTCGCACAGCCCGCGGCCCCGTCGCCAGCACGGACCTCCCTCGGCGTCGCGCGCGCGGACCTGGCTCTCATCGTCCCGGAACTCGACCACCTCGAGGCACCGAGCCCGGGCGGCCCGACCCAGCCGCACGCCACCGCGGCCGCCGCGCCGACCGCCGGCAGCGCGGATGCCGGCGGTACCGGCACAGGCGACGCGGGCACAGGCGACGAACAGCGTCTGCGCGCCTTCGAGGCGGTGGCCGAGTTCCTCGCCGCCGCCGCCGATCCGAGCGGGATGTTGGTGGTGTTCGACGACCTGCAGTGGGCCGATCCGGCGTCGCTGCGGCTGTTGACGTACCTGGCTCAGGACGTCGCCCTGTCCCGGCTGATGGTGTTGGCGACCTACCGGGACACCGAGGTGGGTGGGGGGACGCCGCTGCGGCGGACGCTGGCGGCCCTCGCCCGCGAGCCGTCGGTCACCCGGCTGCGGCTGGTCGGCCTGACCGAGTCCGAGGTCGGCCGGCTGCTGTCCGGCGTCGCCGGCTGGGAAGCGCCCGCATCGGTGGCCGCCGCGGTCAGCCGGCGGACTCAGGGCAACCCCTTCTTCGTGACCGAGATCGGCCGAGTGCTGGCGGCCGAGCCGCCCGGAGAGGCCCGTGCGGCCGTCGGCGCGGGCGCGGGTGGGGGGGCGCGCGACGGCTCGTGGGACGGCCCGCTGCCCGACGGTGTGCGCGACGCCATCCGGGGGCGGCTCGCCCGGCTGCCGGCCTCGTGCCAGCGGGTGGTCGCGGCGGCCGCGGTCCTCGGTACCGAGGTCGAGCCGGCCTCACTCGCCGTGGCGACCGGATGGGCGCTCGAACGGGTGCTGGCCGCGCTGGACGAGGCGGAAGCCGCCGGGATCGTGACCGGCACGACGCTCGGGCCGGAGCAACGGGCACGTCTCGGCGATGGCGCCGTCGGTCCAGGCACGTGGCGGTTCGGCCATGACCTCATCCGCGAGGCCGCCCGCCTCGAGATGCCCACGGCCGACCGGCTCGCCCTGCACGGGCGGATGGCCGAGTACCTCGCGGGCCGTGTCGACGCGGCCGAGCGGGTCAGCGAGGTCGCCGTCCACTGGCTCGAGTCGCTGCCCGCAGGGGATCCCGCGCAGGCCGTCTCCTGGGCGCGGCGGGCCGCCGAGCGGGCCGAGAGGCAGCTGGCCTGGGAGGAGACTGCTTCCTTCTACGGCCGTGCCCTGGCGGTCGCCGCCGACGCCGCCCTGGGCGAGCGGGATCGGTGCCATCTCCTGCTGGCCAGCGCGCGCGCCCAGATGCGGTCGGCCGACATGGCGGGTGCTCGGCGGTCGTTGCTGGCGGCCGCCGAGATCGCGCGTCGCGCGGGGGACGCGCGAACCATCGCCGAGGCCGTGCTCACCCTGGAAGGCGTCGGCGACTTCATCTGGTGGGAGGCGACGGGACGGGCGCTCTACCAGGAGGCACTCACCGCCATCCCCGAACAGGACAGCCCACTGCGGGCGCGGCTGCTCGCCCAGTTCGCCGTGAACGACGCCGGCGGCTCCTTCGCGGCGACCGAGCGGATGTCGGTCGCCGCGCTGGCGATGGCCGAGCGCGTCGGCGACCGGCGCGCCGTCCTCGACGCGTTGCGGGCCCGCCAGATCGCGCTCAGCGGCCCGGGCGGCACGGAGCAGCGGCTCGCCCTCGGTGATCGGATGCTCGCCATCGGGGTGGCCGACCGCGACGACGAGGCGGTGCTGTGGGGACGGCTGTGGCGCTTCGACGCGTTCGCGCAGCTCGGAGAGATCGACCGGGCCGAGGCGGAGGTCGACCTCGTCGCGGCGGCGGCCGAACGGACGGGCTCGTCGCTCGCCCGCTGGCACCTGCTGCGCTGCCAGGCGGCGATCGCGCTGGCCCGCGGCCGCTTCGACGACGCCCAGGCCCTCGGCGAGCAGTCGTTCGGGCTCGCCCGGCGGGCCGGCCACGACAGCGCGGTCCTGCCGACCCTCGGCTTCCTGCTGGTCGTGCGCGCCCAGACCGGCCAGGCCGACCGTCAACTGGACGAGCTGCTCGGCTGGAGCCCGGCGGCGATGCCGGGGCTCAGACCGATCCGCGCGTTGCTGTTGCTCATGCAGGGCGAGCGCGAGCAGGCCCGCCAGATCTATCGGACGATGGCGCCTCCCACGTCACTGCCCGGCTTCATGCTGCTGCCGGCGCTGGCCGGCACGGCCGAGCTCGCCGCCGAGTTCGACGACCGGGAGACGGCGGGCGAGATGTACCGCCTGCTGTCCCCGTTCGCCGACCGGTTCGTCTGCGGCGGCGCGGGCATCGTCGCCGTCCTCGGCTCAGCGCGGCTGCCCCTCGGCCTGGCCGCGGCGTGCCTCGGCCGGCTGGACGACGCCGTGCGCCACCTCCGCGCCGCGGTGGAGATCCACGAGCGTGCGGGCGTGCCACCGCAGGTCGCCACGGCCCGCTACCAGCTCGCGCGTGTGCTGGGCCGGCGGCGCCGCCCGGGTGACCGGGACGAGGGCGCAGCGCTGGCCCGGTCCGCCGAGGCCCTCGCCGCCAGGCTGGGCATGCGACCGCTGCGGCGCTGGTGCCAGGAGCTGGTGGAATCCCTTGCCCAGGGCGGGTCCGGGCGCGGGAAGGGACTCGCCGCCGGGAGCCCGCTGACCCCGCGGGAACGCGAGATCGCGGTCCTCGTCTCGCAGGGGCTGACCAGCCGGCAGATCGCGGCCGCCACGCACATCAGCGAACGGACCGCGGAGAACCACGTCCAGCACATCCTCGGCAAGCTCGGGTTCACCAGCCGTTCCCAGATCGCCGCCTGGGTGGCGGGACAGGGCCACCCGCGCCCTCCAGTGGCCTGAACACGCCGACGCCCACATGCGCGCGTCCCCGACGACCACATCCGCCCGCGGACGTCGGCGCCGACGTCCGCGGCGACGGCGGCGGTCACGACGGAGGTCGTACGGAAGGGCGGCGGGGCAGCTCGCCGGATCTGAGTACCCGGGATGAGTACTTTCCGCGACGCGGCCGGTCAGGGCTCGACCGCATGCTGCGGCGCATGACCTCAGCCACCCCTGCCGTCACGGCGGCGCGAGCGCGCCCTCGACGGGTCGTCCTGCGGGCCGCCCGGCTGTTCGACGGCGTCAGCCTGACGCTGGTCGCGAACCCGACCGTCGTCCTCGACGGCTCCACCATCGTCGCCGTCGACACGAACGCACCGATCGGTGCGGCCCTACCGGGTGGGCTCGAAGACGAGGAGGCCGCCCGGGCCGACGGCGTGACGGTCATCGACCTCGGTAACGCGACGCTGCTGCCCGGCCTGGTCGACCCCCACGTCCATCTCGCGTTCGACGCGAGTGACGACCCCGTCGGCAACCTGGCCCGCCGCGACGACGACGCCGCGATGGCCGCGATGGCGGCCGCCGCCCGGCACGCCGCGCGCGGCGGCGTGACCACCGTGCGCGACCTCGGCGACCGCGGTTACCTCAGCCTCACGCTGCGGACGGCCGCCACGGCCGGCCGGGCTGGCCCGGCCGGCCCGGCGCCAGGGGCCGGATCCGGCGCCGGACCCGAGTCTGGATCCGGCGCCACACTCCCGACGATCGTCGCGGCGGGGCCGCCCCTCACCACGCCGGACGGGCACTGCCACTACCTCGGTGGCGCGGTGCGGGGCGTCGAGGCCGTCAGGGCGGCCGTGCGGGCGCGCGCCGAGCGCGGGGTCGACCTCGTCAAGATCATGGCGAGCGGCGGGAACCTCACGCCGGGCACGCGCCCGGACCTGCCCCAGTTCGGGCCCGACGAGCTGCGCGCCGCCGTCGAGGAGGCCCACCGGCACAGCCTGCCAGTCACCGCCCATGCCCATGGCACGGCGGCGATCGCGGCCGCGGTCGCCGCCGGCGTCGACGGGCTCGAACACGTCTCCTTCATGACCCGCGACGGCGTCGACCCGGCCCCGGAGCGGCTGGTGGCGACGATCGCCGACCGCCGGATCGTCCTCGGCCTCACGCTCGGCACCGCCCCGGTTCCCGGCGCCGCCGTACCCGCCCAGATCGCCGCCCGCCTGCCGGCGCTCGTCGCGAATGGCCGCCGCCTGTTCGAGTCCGGGGCGCCGGTCGTGCTGGGGACGGACGCCGGCATCGGCCGCGTCAAGCCGCCCGACGTGCTGCGCTGGGCCGTGGGCCAGTTCACCCGGATCGGCCCGACGCCGGCCGAGGCGCTGCGCGCCGCGACGTCCGAGGCCGCGGCCGTCTGCGGCCTCGCCCACCGCAAGGGCCGGCTCGCCCCCGGCTACGACGCCGACATCCTCGCCGTCGACGGCGACCCGCTCACCGATCCCGACGCGCTGCACCGCATCCGCGCGGTCTTCGTCCGCGGCCACCGCCTGGCCGACGTCGCCGGCGAGCCGGCCAACGCCGCGGCGGCGCACGCCGGCCCCTGAACCGCCCCCCGCTCACCCGCCCAAGATGATCGCCAGCGCCGGTCAGGGCGCGGTGAGGGCTTCGGTGGGCTGGAGGTGAGAGGCGCGGGTCGCGGGGTACAGCCCGGCGACGGCGCCGATGGCGAGGGTAGCTCCAAGGGCCAGAAGCATCGTCCAGGGCGGGACGACGGTGGGCCAGCCCTGCAGCGTGGCGTAGCCGGTGGTGACGCCGACGCCGAGGACGAGTCCCGCGATCCCCCCGAGTGTGGACAGCAGCAGCGCCTCGGTCAGGAACTGGTTGCGGATGTCGCCGCGGGTGGCCCCGAGCGCGCGGCGAAGCCCCACCTCGCCGCGCCGTTCGAGAACGGAGATGACCATCGTGTTCGCGACGCCGATGCCGCCGACGAGGAGCGCGACCGACCCGAGGCCGAGCAGGAGCGCGCCCAGGGTGGAGTCGGCGGCGTGCTGCGCGGCGAGTGCGTCGGAGGGGCGTGAGACGTCGACCTCGTTGGGGGCCGACGGGTTGGCGGTGCGTGCGAGCAGCATCTGGGTGTCCTCGACGTGGTCGGGGTTCGCGCGGGTGTAGACGGTCGTCGGGAAGGTGTCGAAGCCGAGCAGGTCGGCGGCGGCGGGCCAGCCGACGAGGGCGGCGCGGTCGAGCTCGGGCGCGAGGCCGACGGGGGCGAGGATGCCGACGACGGTGAACCACTGCCCACCGAGGTAGACCTGCTGCGCCGGTCCGGTCGAGTCGACGCCCAGATGGGCGGCCGCCGCCGATCCGAGCACCACGGCGGGATAGTTCTGGGTTGCCTCGTTGAGGTAGGTACCGGTGCGGATGTCGGCGCCGACGGTGCCGGGGAGGTCGAGTCTGGTCGCCAGCACGGCGATGCTGCCGGATTCCGCGGCCGGGATGTGGTCGTTGCGGTAGACCCTCGCGTCCGGGACCAGTCCGATGGCGCTGACCGACTTGACGTCGCCGATGGCGTCGATCATCGTGACGGCCTCGGCCGGCAGGTGTGCCTGCTCGCCGAAGAGATTCTGGCCGGGGCCGACGGTGAGCAGATTGGTGCCGAGCGCGGCGATCTGGCGGTGGAAGTCCTCCCGGCTGGAGGAGGAGACGCCCATGACCGAGATCATGGCCGCGATGCCGATCGCGATGCCGAGGGCGGACAGCGCCACGCGGGTCGGTCGCGAGCGCAGGCCGGCGGCGGCGACCCGGACGAGGTCACGTGTCGTGAGATGGGTCGGGCCGGGCGCGAGGCCGGCGTCGGTCGCGGATCCGGTCGCGCGCCTCGGTGCGGAGCCGGTCCGCGGCGAGGCGCCCTCTGACGGCAAGGCGCCCGTCGTCGGCAAGGCGCTGGCTGTCGGTGACGGGTCGGTCGCGGGTCGGGCGGCGGTCATGCGGGAGCTCCCTGAGACGTCCGAACGTCGGCGCTGTCGCCGACCTTGCGGCCGTCTCGCATCTCGATGCGTCTCGGCAGGGCGGCGGCGATGTCACGGTCATGCGTAATGATCACGACGGTGGTACCGGTGGAGCGGAGTTGCCGTAGCAGGGCCATCACCTCGGCCCCGGCCGAGGAGTCGAGGTTGCCGGTGGGTTCGTCGGCCAGCAGCAGCGAGGGCTCGCCGACGACGGCGCGAGCGATCGCGACGCGCTGGCGTTCGCCGCCGGACAGCTCGTGCGGCCGGTGGTGGACTCGGTGATCGAGGCCGACTCGGGCAAGGGCGGCGCGGGCGCGTTCGAGCCGTTCCTGGCGGCGAACGCCGGCGTACAGCAGCCCGTCGGCCACGTTCTCCAACGCCGCTACGCCGGGGGCCAGATGGAACTGCTGGAAGATGAACCCGATGCGGTATGCGCGCAGCGCCGACCGTTGGTTGTCGCTCAGCGCGTGGACCGGATGGCCCTCGACGGTCACCGTTCCCGTGGTCGGCCCGTCGAGGGTGCCGAGCAGGTTGAGCATCGTCGACTTGCCCGACCCGGACGGCCCGACGATGCCGACGAGCTCGCCGCGGTCGATCCGCAGGCTGACGTCCACCAGGGCGCTGACCGTGCCAAAGCACCTGGATGCCCGGTCGAGGACGACGATGGCGGTCGCGGCGGCGCTCACTGGGCGACTCGCACGGTGGCGCCCTCGGCGATGTCCGCACCGCTGATCTCGACCTTGCCGTTCGCGAACATGCCGGTGGTGACGGGTACGAACGTCGACCGCCCGTCCCGGACCGTCTGGACCGCGTATCCGCCGTCCGGGTTCGCCATCAGCGCGGTGATCGGAACCGTCAGCACGTTCATCCGCTGACCCGTGACGATCGTCAGCGTGACCGGCGACGAGTCGAACCCGCCGGCGAGCGCGGAGGGATCGTCGAAGGAGACGATCACGGTGACGAAGGTCTTCTTCTGCTCCTCGATGGTCTGGGCGACGGTGCCGACGCTGCTGACCGTGCCGGCGAGACGTTGACCGGTGGGAAGGGTTACGGTCGCCGGGTCGCCGGTGTGGACGAGATGCTGCAGGGACACGTCCAGTGGGATCGACGCGACCTGCCTGGTGCCGCTGTACGTGATGACCTGCTGGTTGGGTTGCAGGCCCAGATGGCTCCCGACCGGGATGGCCTGCAGCGCGACCCGGATGTCACCTTCGTGGACGAAGATCTCGTCGGGCGGGACGGTCCCCGTGACGGGTAGGCCGCTCTTCGCCTGCCACGCCCGCACGGCCGACCCGGTGGCGGCGTCAAAGGTGTCGTCAACGGTGAGGCCGGTGTAGCCGAGGTCGTCGAGGCTGGCTTCGAGTTCCTTCACGTCGGGCCCGACCGTGCCGGCGGCGAGTGTCCGAAACGGCGTCGCGGTGCCGTGCAGGAGAATGACCGGCCTGCCGTCGACCGCGTAGACGGGCT
The DNA here is from genome assembly GCF_032027725.1 of Pseudofrankia coriaricola. Classification (NCBI taxonomy): domain Bacteria; kingdom Bacillati; phylum Actinomycetota; class Actinomycetes; order Frankiales; family Frankiaceae; genus Pseudofrankia; species Pseudofrankia coriaricola. Next base: position 25,112 of record NZ_JASNFO010000094.1, read on the forward strand.
GGCCGATCTTGACCGTCGCCCCCGGCGCGGCGATCCAGGTGACGACGCCGGACTGCTGCTGGGCGACGAGGCCGACCGGCTCTCCGTAGGAGATGAGGCCGCCGACCTGCTGTGTCTGGGTGAGGGTGCCCCGTTCGACCTTCGTGGTCGCCACGGCGACCGGACCGGCCGGAGGCGTCGCCGGGCCGCCGCCGAATCCCACCGCGGCGACGATGAGCAACGCGACGATTCCCGCCCCCACGGCGATGAGGAGGTGCCGGCCGGACAGGTGCCGTGACGCGGTCACCAGCCGGGCGACCAGCGCCCGCGCTCCGGTCCTGCCCGGCACCCGCCGGCCACCCGCCGCCTGCTCGGCCACCGTCTGCTCGGCTGCTGTCCGCTCGGCCACCGCCGGCGGGGCTGCCATCGGCGGGGCGGTCGTGGGCGGCTCTCCCGCCCGGGTCTCGTTCGTCCCGGTCCCGGCCATGGTCACGCACCGGCCTTGTCGAGGATGCCCTGGCAGTGCTGGGACGCCTGCTGGAACGCCGGGTCGTCACGGTCCACGGTGGAACCGGCGAACAGGCCGCCGGACGAGCCGGGCTGCGGGTCGGGGAAGTCTGGCAGGCCGTTGTCGCGCATGCACTGCGCGAAGGCCACATAGACGTCGAGATCCGCCGCGCCCGGCTCCCCCCGGCCCGCGGGAAGAAGATCCTGGCAGGCGGACGACGCCTGCTTGACGGCCGGGTCGGCCGGGTCGACACCCTCCCCGAGCTGCGGAACCCCGGTGGACGGGTCCGGGTCAGCCATGTCGACACCGTGGTCGCGCATACACTCGGCGTAGGTCTGCGCTGCCGGCGTCGCCGAGCCGCCACCATCAGGTGCCGCACTCGCGCCGCCCCCGGAGCCGCACCCGGCCAGCACCACGGCGGCCAGGCTCAGCCCGGCGGTCGTGGCCGCCCATCGTCGTGTAGTTCGCATCGTCCGCTTCCTCCATCAGCCGGTCGGGCGGTGCCCGAGTACATGGCCAGTGGACGGCGCCGCGGATAACCAGCCCGTAACGACCGGCGGCACGGGTTATCCCCTGGTTATGCCGGCGGCGCCACGCTGCATAGGTCAGCGCCGGCCAGGAGAGGGGTAGGCAGCGCCGTGGTTCGGGTGATGATCGTGGAAGACGAGCCGCAGCTCGCCGACGCGCTGCGCGAGGCGTTGAGGCGGGAGTCGTTCGCGGTCGACGTGGCCTACGACGGCGGCGAGGCCCTGGAGAAGTGCGCCACCCACGACTACGACGTCGTGGTCCTGGACCGCGACCTGCCGGTCGTGCACGGCGACGACGTGTGCCGCGCGATCGTGGCCGCCCGGCGCCCGACACGGGTTCTGATGCTCACTGCCGCCTCGGCGATCCGCGCCCGGGTCGAAGGGCTCGCGATCGGCGCGGACGACTACCTCGTCAAGCCCTTCGCGCTGGCCGAGCTGTCCGCCCGGGTGCACGCCCTCGCCCGCCGCACCCTGCCGGCCGCCGCACCGGTTCTCGAACGCTCCGGCCTGCGCGTGGACCAGACCAGCCGGGCCGTCACCCGCGACGGCCAGCCCATCACCCTCACGAACAAGGAGTACGCGCTCCTTGTCGAACTCCTCCGCGCCGACGGCGGCGTCCTGTCCGCCGAACACCTCCTGGAAAAGGTCTGGGACGAGAACATCGACCCCTTCACCAACACCGTCCGCGTGACGGTGATGAAGCTGCGCCGCAAACTCGGCACACCCCAGCTGATCGAAACGCTCCCGGCGGCGGGATACCGCATCCCATGAGCCGCCTGAGCCTGCGCGCCCGCCTCACGGTGCTGTACGGAGTGCTGTCCCTCCTTGCCGGGGCGGTCATTCTGACGCTGCTCTATCTGGTCGTCCAGGCCCGGCTCGACGCCCAGCTCGCCAGCGACTCCGACTCCCGCATCGCCGCCCTCCGGCAGAAGGCCGGCCAGTCAGGCGACGCCACGATCACCACGCCCGACGGACACCGGATCAGCCTCGACGCGCTCGTCGAGCAGATCAGGGACAACGAGGAGAAGATCAGGAACGCCGCACTGGACACACTGCTCGTGCCGGGCAGCGGCATCGTCCTCGTCATCAGCCTGGCCACCGCGGGCACCGGCTGGATCGTCGCGGGACGCGGTCTACGGCCACTCCATGCCATCACCACCACCGCCGAACAGATCGCCCGGTCGACCGGCCCCCACCGCGATCTGGGCCGGCGCATCGCGCTGACCGGACACAGCGACGACGTCAAACGGCTCGCCGACGCCTTCGACGCCATGCTCGAAACCCTCGACCGGGCCTTCGACGGCCAGCGCCGCTTCGTCGCGAGCGCCTCGCATGAGCTTCGCACCCCGCTCGCGCTGGAACGAGCCGTGATCGAGCTCGAGGCCACCAGGCCAGACGCTCACCCCGACACCATTCACCTCGCTGACCGCCTGCTGGCCGTCAACGCCAGGAACGCCGAGCTCGTCGACCGGCTCCTGACTCTCGCCGACGGCGCCAACGAACTCACCGAGCCCGTACCCGTCGACCTCGCCGACCTCGCGGCCGACATCCTGGCCAACACCGGCACGGACAGCCCGAGCAGCCCCCGGATCGACGCCAATCTAACGGCGGCCCCGGTACTCGGAGACCCCATCCTGCTCCACCAGCTCGTCCGCAACCTCGTCGAGAACGCCATCGACCACAACGTGCCGGACGGCTGGGTCACCATCACCACTGGCACTACCGGTATCACCGGCGCCTGGGCTCACCTCACCATTGCCAACAGCGGCCCGCGGCTCCTCCCCCACGACATCGACGGGCTGTTCGAACCCTTCCGGCGCGGCCGGCCCAACCAGACACGCGGCACCGGCAGCCGCGGGTTCGGCCTCGGCCTCGCGATCGTCAAGGCCATTTCCGACAGCCACCACGCGCGCATCACCGCCCTTCCCGGCAAAGACGGCGGACTAGACCTGCGGATCACATTCCCAACCGAATTTGACGCCTGAGCGCGTTTCCATGAGCTGCCGAAGACGGGTCCGGCAGGCTGGGCGGCCAGGTGCCGGCGTGCGGCAGTGGGCCGGGGACCCCCCAGAACCACATGCCCTCACCCATGTCCTCGCCACCGGCGGCGCCGACGTCGGGCGTGACCGACCGGCCACCCCCGGGGACTGATGTCGATGCCTCGGCCCTCTGGGAGATGGGCGGTCCGTTGTCTGGGGAGCAAGGCGTTCGTTGTCATGGGTGGTGGTGCCTGGTCAGTAGCGGGCGGCGCTGGCGGCGAGAAGCGGTGAGAGCGGTGTCGGTACGCCGTCGACGGTCGTGCCGCCGTTGCGGGCCAGCCGGGAGAGGGCCGCGTTGTTGTCGGCTGGGAAGTTCAGCCGTGGCCGGGAGACCTCGTCGAGCCGGGCGCGGTGCTGGTCGCCCATGGTGAGGTCGAGCGCGGCGAGGTTGGTCTCCAGCTGGTCGACGCGGCGGGCGCCGATGAGGGTCGAGGTGATGCCGGGGCGGCCTTGCGCCCATGACAGCGCGACGGCAGCGGGAGAGACGCGGAGCTCGGCGGCGATCTCGTTGACCGTGTCGATCACCGCGTAGTCCTCGGCACGCGGGGCGCCCACCATCGCCGCGCGTGTCGTGTCGACGCCGGACGCGTCGGCTCCGGTGGTGGCGCTGGAGTACTTCCCGGACAGGAAGCCGCTGCGCAGCGGGCTCCATGGCAGTACGCCCATCCCGAGCGCCTGGGCCATGGGGATCAGCTCTCCTTCGGAGGTCCGCTCCAGCAGCGAGTACTCCAGTTGCAGCGCCACGACCGGCGCCCAGCCGCGGAACCGGGCGACGGTCGCCGCCTCGGCGGTCGCCCACGCGGGCACGTCGGAGAAGCCGACGTAGCGGATCTTCCCCGCGGTCACCAGGTCGTCGAGCGTCCGCAGGGTCTCCTCGACCGGGGTGACCGGGTCGAAGTTGTGCAGCCAGTACAGGTCGACGTAGTCGGTGCGCAGACGGCGCAGCGAGTCCTCGAGCTGGCGCACTGTCGCCTTGCGGCCCGGGCCGCCACCGTTGGGGTCGCCGGAGTGGAGGTTCCAGAAGAATTTGGTACCTAGCACGATCCGGTCACGCAGGCCCGGGCTGGCCGAGAGGTACTCCCCGATGATCGCTTCCGAGTGGCCGTTGGTGTAGATGTTCGCGGTGTCGAGCGAGTTGCCGCCGGCCCCGAGGTAGGCGGCGAGGATGTCCTTGGACTCCGCCGGGCCGGAGCCCCAGCCGTGGTCGTTTCCGAAGGTCATGGTGCCCAGCGTGAACGGGCTGACGCGCAGGCCGGACCGGCCGAGCGTGACATAGGACGTCAGGGACATGGTGCTCCTGAAGAGAGGGTTCGTGGTGATGGATTCAGTCCACCGCCGGGGCGGGCCGGCTCCTAGGACGATCGGCGCGAAGGTCTGCACGATCCGCTCGCGCCGGCCGTCCGATCCGCCCGCGGACGGCGCCGTCGACGTGGTGTAGTGGGGGACGTGGAGGACCGCCTGCCCGAGCTTCGCGAGCGAATCGCCGCGCTGGCGGTGGGTTCGGCCGCGCCGCGCTGGTATGACGACGACCTGAGCGTCTTCGCCACCGCGGCGGCCACGGCGCCGATGGGGACCGTGGGGCGCCCTTCGGTGGCGCTGGTCGCGCAGGGCGTGAAGCGCTCGGCACTGGGCGAGGAGGTCTTCGAGTACCGCGCGGGCCAGTTCCTGGTGGTCACTCTGGATCTCCCGCTGACCTCGCACATCGCGGCGGCCTCACCGGCCGAGCCGTTCCTCGCGTTCAGCATGCCGCTGGAGGCGGGCATGATCGCCCAGCTGCTGCTGGAGACCGAGGCCGCGCCGGGCGCGCGTTACGACGGACCGCCGCTCGCGGTCAGCACCGCCAGTGAGGACCTGCTGGACGCGGTCGTGCGCCTGCTGCGGCTGGTGGGCTCTCCCGCTGACCGCCCGGTTCTGGCCCGCGCGGTGCGCCGTGAGATCCACTGGCGGCTTCTCTCGGGGCCCCAGGGCGGCCTGGTCCGCCAGATCGGGCTCGCGGAGAGCCGCATCGCGCTGGTCGCCCGCGCGATCGCCTGGATCAGGGATCATTACGACGAGACGCTGCACGTCCCGGACCTCGCCGCCGGCGTCGGGCTCAGCGTCTCGACGCTCAACCGCCATTTCCGCGCAGCCACGTCGATGAGCCCGCTGCAATATCAGAAGCAGCTCCGCCTGCAGCGTGCCCGGCTCAGGCTGCTGGCCAGCCCTGGCACCATCGCCGCCGTCGGCCACGAGGTCGGCTACGACAGCGCTTCCCAGTTCAGCCGCGAATACCGTCGCCTGTTCGGGCTCCCGCCCGCCCTCGACGCCCAACGCCTCCAAGGCATGGCGGTCGTTCCCGACTGACAGTCAGCGTTTCCAGCGCTTCCTCGTTTCCAGACCTGCCGCGCACTGCGCATTCGTGCACGTCATGCCCAAGAATGCCGAGTTGCCAGCTTGCTGGGCCGGATGTCGGCGAGGGCTGGGACCATGGGCCGCATGTTGACGGTCAGCCTGAACGACGCGGCGGTGGAGTTGCTGGGTCTGGTCGGGGCATGCTCATCGTGGACATCGAGCCGGACAGCACCGAGACCAGCCGGTGAAACTGAAGCTCTCGTACCCCAGCTCCTCGGCCAGCACCGCGGCCTTGACGATGACCTCCGCCGGGTCTCCACGGGCGTGAGCCCCACAGCGCGCCGCACCGTCATGACGCCGCTTCCGCGCCCACGGTCATCCTCGGGACCGGGCGCTGCACGGTGAGCCACACCGTCCTGGCCACCGCGAGCACCTCGCCACCCTGCACCAGCAGGGCCGAGCCGGCGATCAGCTTGCGGCCCTCACGTCTGATCGACCAGGCGACCACCTGGTACTCGTGTCCGACCGCCGGCAGTGAGGCCACGTTGACGGTCATCTGGCCGAGCAGGATGGCGGCATCCTCGCTGATGTCATGGGCTTCGATGGCGGCGATCCCACTGGGACAGTCCAGTGCCGCCCAGGCGATCTCCGGGCGCACGCTCGGGCCGCCGGCCGCCAACGAGGCATCCGGTGTCCATGGCGCCGCCCACAGGGGCCGGCCGCGTACGAGCCCAGGGAAGATACGCAGGCCGTCGCCTCGCCCACGGCGAGTGCCGCAGACGAAGCAGGTCGGAAACTCCGGACGTTGGAAGTATCGCGAGTGGCCCTCTGCCGCACGTGCTTCGGCCATCGAGACGGTGTCGGGTACGCGCAGCGCCGGGCGGTCCTGGGCGGGCGCGGCCTCGGCTATGAACGTGCCAGCGTGACGGATGCGTACCGAACCCTCGGCGCCGGCCTCGACGGTCATGGGTGTGGCCAGCGGCGGCGGTCGGCGCAGGGTGACCGTAGCCGGGCCGTCGAGGTACCCGGCGAGGCGACCGCCCACGTAGCCACCGTTGGCGCTGTCGGGCGGCCCGCAGAAGCGGGACGGGACGGTCAGGGTCTGCGGCACCGCGCGCGGCGGCTGTTCGCCCGCCGCGGGCAGGGGCGCAAGCCTCGAAGCGCGTGACATGGGGTGGACGCTAGGACTGCCGCACGGGGCCGGCCATCGGTCAAACTACCGGCACGCCGCCGGCTCGATCTCCCTGCTAGCACGGATAACGGGCGCGGGCATCGGGCAATTGACCGAGCCTTCACAAGCGTTGGCGCAGCCGCTGCTCGGTGACCCAGGCCGCGACCTGGACGAGGTGGACGGGTAGCTGGGGGTGCGGTGCGGAGTGTGCCCGGATGTCCTGGGCGAGCTCCGGGCTTGGCCAGGCGAGAGGGCGAGAGCCACGAGGTGCCCGTGGCCGTGTACCAGCTAATCGACGGACCTGAGGATCTTCTCGATCGAGGCCGTACGGCCCCGGAGCTCGGCGACGTCGGTGGCCACCCGCTGCTGGGCATCCATCGAGCTCTCGGCGAGCTGCTCGAACCGCTGGACGAGCTGCCGCAGGTCCTCCGTCTGCGCGGTCCGGAGCTTGGTCTTGCGGTAGTCGAAGGTGAACCACAGGATGGCGATGATCACGGCGGCGGCGGCGATCATGAACGCGGCGGCGGCAATCCCCGTGCCGGCGCCGAAGTCATCCTCGGCGAGATACATCAGGAGCTCTCCTTGGGTGCGTGACCCTTGTCCGGGTCATGGCTGGTCAGGCTGCGTGCCGCGACGGCCAGCGCGGACGCCGTCAGGCGCAGGTCGAAATCGGTGACCTCGTAGTACTTCATGGCTTTGCCGTCTTCCGAGAGCTCCAGGCTGCCGACGATCAGGCCGGCAGCCTCCAAACGCTGCAGGTGCATGTGCATGAGCGGCCTGCTCACGCCGATCACCCGAGCCAGGTGGCTCACATAGTCACGACCGGTGGCCAACGTGGCGACGATGCGCAGCCGCAACGGGTTGGCCAGGGCCGCCAGCATCTCGACCAGCTCGTCACCGGTCGGCCGGGCCTCCGTCACGTCCCTCCTTCACCTGTAAGAGGATTCTTACATATAAAACGATAGCGTGTCACATGCCGGACGCCACTGATCGTCCAGGGCGAGTCCCTGTTGGGGATCATTGCTGCCGCATCCGGCTCGCCTCGACCTGAGTCCGGCTGCCCTGTTGCGTCACCGTGATCGCGGGAAGGCTGGAAGGGTGAGCCGTTTGTGACACGGCGTGAGGTTGGCAGATGGGACTCCAGCGAACGGGACCGAGCCGGGATCCGCCGCCGGCGGCGCGAGTGGAGCTGCTTCATGAGACGGCGCGGACCCGGGTCTCGCGGCTGGTGTCGCCATCCGGAAGTGTGATCCGGAAGGAACCGCTGGGTCCTGACGCGCAGCGACGGCTGCGGCATGAGGTCGAGATCCTCGAGCAGCTGTCCGGTGTCGAGGGGGTCGCGCAGTTGGCGGCCGGGGTGCCGCCGTCGGGTGGGTCGGTCCTGTTGGTCGATGTCGGCGGCACAGCTCTGTCCGAGCGGGCCATGCCACTCGCGGCGGCCGAGCTGGTCGATCTGGCCGGATCGCTCGCGCGCGCCGTGGCCGGGGTGCATCACCGGGGTTTGGTGCATCAGGACATCAATCCCGCGAACATCGTGGTGAGCGGCGACCGGGGCACGCCCTGCCTCATCGACTTCGCGCTGGCTACGACCTTCGCGGCAGTCCAGCCGGAGTTCGTCCACCACAGCGAGATCGTCGGGACGTTGCCGTACCTGGCGCCGGAGCAGACCGGCCGAACCGGTCGCCAGGTCGACCAGCGGGCCGACCTGTACGCCGTTGGGGCAACCCTGTACGAGCTGGCGACCGGTTCGCCGCCGTTCGGCACGGGCGAACCGCTGCGGATCATCCATGACCATCTCGCGCGCGCACCGGCACCGCCGTCGGCCGTGAACCCGGCGGTGCCGGCCGGCCTGTCGGCGATCATCATGCATCTGTTGGAGAAGGAGCCAGACGATCGCTATCAGAGCGCCGACGGGCTGGTGCATGATCTCGCACTGCTGGGCCGCGGCGTGGCGGTACATCCCGGCGACCACGATCTTCCGGCGTGGCCGCTGACGCCGTCCCGGCTGGCCGGGCGTGGGGAGGAGATCGGCGAACTGGGCGTGGCCTTCGTCGAGGCGATGGCGGGCCGCTGCCGTGGGCTCCTGGTCGGTGGCGCACCGGGGGTGGGCAAGACGTCCCTGGTCAACGAGCTGCGGCCCGTCGTGGCCGGTGGCGATGGCTGGTTCGTGGCCGGCAAGTTCGACCAGTATCGCCGGGACCAGGAGTACGACGCGGTTCGGCAGGCGTTCCGGGCACTGGGCCGGTTGTTGCTGGCCGAGCCGGAGGACTATGTCGTCGAGCTACGGGAGCGGATGCTTCGGGCGTTGGGAGCCAACGCCGGACTGATCAGCGCCGTTGTGCCGGAGATGGCGGCGCTGCTCAAGGTCCCCCCAGCGCAGGGCGATCCGATGACCGCGCAGGTACGAGCTCAACGCGCCGGATTCGAGATGCTGCGCGCCATCGCTTCCCGGAAACGGCCGGTGGTGTTCTTCGTCGACGACCTGCAGTGGGCCGGGCGAACGCCACTGGGCTTCGTCGACCTGCTCCTCGGCGGCGAGGAGCAGGTCGAGGGGCTGCTGATGGTCGGCGCGTACCGGGAGAGCGAGGTGGATACCGCTCATCCGCTGGCCCCGATGCTCGCCCGGTGGCGCCGGCAGCCGGTCGGTCCGTACCACCTGCGGTTGGGCAACCTGACGCCGGAAGGTCAGGCGGGGATGGTGGCCGACCTGCTGCGCCTGGCCCCGCGGCCCGCCGCCGAGCTGGCGCGGCTGATCGCGCCAGCCACCGGAGGCAATCCGAACGACACGGTGGAGCTGCTCAACTCGCTTCGCCACGAGGGCGTACTGGTCTGTGATGATCGTGGCTGGCGATGGGATCAGTCCACGCTGCGCGGCCGGCTGGAGCACGTGGACGTGACCGAACTGCTGGCCGCGCACGTGGCCGCGTTGCCGCCGAACACCAGGGATGTGCTGGCGGTGATGGCCTGCCTGGCCGGCCGGGTGGACCTGGACCTCCTCGAGGCCGCGGCCGGTCTGCCGGTGGACGAGGTCGAGCGGCGGCTCGGTCCCGCGTTCACCAACGGCCTGCTGGTGCGGGAGTCCGACGGCCGGCCCGGCGTGCGGTTTCACCACGACCGGACGCGGGAGTCCGTCCTGCGCGGCCTCGGCGCACAGGCGCTACGCGCCGAGCGGTTGCGACTGGCCCGACGCCTGGCCGGCCGAGGTGAGTTGTTCGCCGTCGCGGCGGAGCAGTACCTGCCCGTGGCCGACGCCGTGCACGACCCCGCGGAGCGGCAGCGGATGACAAAGCTCTTCCGGCGCGCCGCCGACGAGGCGAAACTGCTGAGCAACGACCCACTGGTGGAGCGGTTCCTGACCGCGGCGGCGACGTTCATCGACCCGACCGACACCGACCAGTTGATCGCGGTCCACACCGGCCGGCACGCCGCCCTGTATGGCCTCGGAAGGTTGGACGACGCCGACGAGGTCTACCAGACCATCACCCGGCTGTGCATCCACCCGGCGCAGCGCACGGACGCCACCGTGGTGCAGGTCAGGAGCATCACCAACCGGGGCCGGACCGGCGAGGCGATGCGGCTCGGCCTCGACCAGCTGCGCCAGCTCGGCCTCGCCGTCCCGGACCGCGACCATCTCGACGCCGAGATCGACCGCGGACTTGACGCGGTCTATCAATGGATAGACCAGACCAGCGAATCCGACGATCTGCGCCGGCCGAGAGTCACCGATCGCTCGCGGCTCGACGCCTTCAGGGTCGTCGACTCCGTCATGCCCGCGGCGCACTTCTGCGACCAGGCGATGATGGCCTGGCTGACCGTGCAGGCGCTGCGGATGTGGGCACGGCACGGCCCGGATCCCGCCCTGCTCGGCCCGGCCGGCCATGCCATGTTCGTGACTAGCGCCCGCAGGCAGGACTACCGCACCGGGTATCGCATCCTGCGGCGGATCCTCGCGGTCGGTCGGGAACGCGGCTTCGAGCCGGACATGTCGCGGGCGCGGTTCCTGTACGTGCTCAGTACCGGTCACTGGTTCGACCCGCTCGAGGACAACGTGTCCGAGGCGCGCCACGCGCTGGAAGAACTTGTCCAGAATGGCAATCTGCAGAGCGCGTGCTGGGCCCATATCGTACTGGTAATCGACCTGCTGGACTGCGCGCCGTCGCTGGACGCCCTGGTCGCTCAGGTCGACGCCGCGCTGGCGTTCGCCACACGCACCGGCAATGGCCACGCCGAGGAGTCATTGCGGACCTGGAGCCAGCTGGCCCTGGTACTGCGCGGCGAGGCCATCGACTCGGCGGCCGACGAGGCGGCAAAGCTGAGCAGGCTGGCCGCCAACCCGATCGCCACCGCCTACCTGCATCTCAACCGGGCCTTCGCCGCGGCCATCCTCGATCGCCCGGCTGAGCTTGCCCAGTGCACGGAAGCCGTCATGCCATTGCTGCCTTTCCTCGGGCCGACCTATGTGGTGGCGAGGGCGCACCTGCTGCGGGCCATGGCACTGGCCTGGCATGCCCGCACAACTACAGAGATGGGCCGGCGCGAGGCGATATTGGCCGAGCTGGACGAGTCGGTCGAGTGGCTGGCCGGGCGTGCGGCCGACGCGCCGGTCAACTTCCTGCACCTGCTGCGCCTGGCGGAGGCGGAGCGGGCCTGGGCCGCTGGCGACTTCCGCGCGGCGGCGTACGCGTTCGACGTGGCACAGTGCGAGGCCCCGGTACGGGCGCGCCCGTGGCATCGGGCGCTGATCCTGGAACGCGCCGCCCGGTTCCACCTCGCCCACGGCATGGCGGCAGGCGGGAGTGCCTTGCTCGACGCCGCCCGTCGCCAGTACCTGGACTGGGGCGCGACCGCGAAGGTCAGCCAGCTCGACTGGGCCCACCCGACGCTACGCGCCGAGCCCGCTGGCGCCCAGCCGGCCACGCGACCACCGGCGCGGCCCGCCGCGCGCCGCGCCACCATCACCACCGGCACCATCGACCTGCTCGGCGTCGTCGCCGCCTCCCAGGCACTCAGCTCCGAGACCAGCGTCGAGGGGCTACGAGCCAGAGTCGTGAACATCCTGTCGACGATGACCGGCGCCACCGGCGTCCACCTGCTGCTGCGCGATCAGGAGCTGCGGGACTGGTCGGTGCCGGCTGGCGACGCCAGCACCGTCTCGCTGCGGGAGGCCGGCCGGCGGCGACTACTTCCACTCTCGGTCGTCTGGTACGCCGAACGCACCCACGAACCCGTCATCATCGCGGACGCCACCCGCGACGACCGGTTCCGCCGCGACGCCTACCTCACCGACCTGGACCGTTGCTCCCTGCTGGCAATTCCCATCATGATCCGCGGTGAGCTACGGGCGATGCTGCTGCTGGAGAACCGGATGATCCGCGGCGCCTTCACCACCGAACGCCTCGAAGGAATCATGCTCATCGCCGGACAACTGGCCGTCTCCCTCGACAACGCAACGGTCTACGCATCCCTTGAGCGAAAGGTCGCCGAACGCACCCGACAACTCGCGGCCGCCAACCAGCGCCTCGAACAGCTCACAATCACCGACCCACTGACCGGGCTCGCCAACCGTCGGCGCCTCGACGAGGTCCTCGACGCCGAATGGCCCCGAGCCACGCACCAGGCAGCACCCATCGGGCTCGCCATGATCGACATCGATCATTTCAAGGCCTACAACGACCACTACGGCCACACCGCCGGCGACCGCTGCCTCCAACACGTCGCCGCCTGCCTCGGCGACAACACCCGCGACACCGACCTGACCGCCCGCTACGGCGGCGAGGAATTCGCCATCGTGATGCCCGACACCGACCTTCGCGTCGCCACCCGAATCGCCCACCGGCTCCGCTCCGCCGTCGCCGAGCTCGCCGAACCACACCCGCCGGTCGCCGACCACATCGTCACCGTGAGCATCGGCGTCACCGCGATCACCCCCACCCCCGACGACGACCCGACAGCCTTCGTCGAACTCGCCGACACGGCGCTATACCGGGCAAAACACGGCGGACGCAACAGAGTGGAGGCGACACTCCCACGCCCCGCACCGCGATAGCGGAGCTCCTGCCCGTCCGCGGTCCCTCCCGATGGGCGGCTGTTCAGAACCGTCAGCGGCTGCTAGCGGACCGTCGGTGGCCGGTCGCGGGGCGCCGGCCCACCTGGCGGCGCCGCCATGGCCGACGCGCCCGCGCGCGCCGCGGCCTCCAGTTCCTCGATCCGGTCGAGCAGGTCGAGGACGAGGCCCATCGCGGCATAGTTCAGGCAGAGACTGGCGCGCAGTCGTTGGATCCGCGCGATCGTGGCCAGCGTCCTCGGCGGGAACCAGAGATCGCCGCGGTCGTCCCGGGTCGCCTCCAGCAGGCTCAGTGCCACGAACCGGCGGACCAGGTCGGGATGCAGCCCGCTACGGCTCGCGACGGTCTCCAGCGTGAGCCGTGACCCCACGGCCAGGGCGGGCCGCGGGCGAGCCGGTGCCAGCGGGTAGCGGCGCCCCTCGGCCGCGCCGTACGGCACCTGTGGCGCCCCCTGTGATCGGGTGCTCATCGTGCTCGGCCCTCCCTCGGGTCGAAGTCCGACACGGTCGCGAGCTCCTGGAACAGCGCCCCTTCCCGCTCGGTCAGCGTCGCCGGCACCGCGATGCTGACCTCCGCGTACAGGTCACCGGGCGCTCCGGCACGGTTCGGCATCCCTTCGCCGCGCAGCCGCAGCCGGCGGCCCGTCGACGAGCCGGCCGGAACGTGTACCTTCACCTCCCCGCCCGGCGTCGTGACCGGGGCTGTCGCGCCCAGAGCCGCCTCCCAGGGGGCGACCGGCAGGGTGACGGAGATGTCGCGGCCGCGCAGCCGATAGCGGGGGTGCGGCGCGAGGCGCACCCGCAGGTACAGGTCGCCGGCCGCGCCACCGGAGCTGCCGCGGCCGCCCTCGCCGGCCAGCCGGATGCGCTGCCCGTCCACCACCCCGGGCGGGATGGTCACCTGGTAGCTACGCGGGCCGTCCGGGCCGGCCAGTGCCACCCGCCGCCGGCCGCCCCGGTACGCCTCCTCGACCGTCACCGCCAGCTCGGCTTCCTGGTCCGCGCCGGGGATCGGCCCCGTGGCACCTCGCGCGCCGCGGCCAGCCCCGAAGAAGTCGCCGAACAGGTCCTCGAACCCGCCCGCTCCAAAGCCCCCCGGACCACCCGTGCCGCCTGGGCCGACCCGGACGCCGCGGACCCGGCCGCCGCCGCCGCGGGCCCAGCCCGTGTCCGCGCCGACTCCGGCGGCCACCCGCTCGTCGAAGTCCTCTGGGAGCCGCCGGAAGTCCTCGCCGAACCGGTCGTAACGCGCCCTCGTCTTCGGGTCGGACAGCACGTGGTACGCCTCGCCGACCTCCTTGAACCGTTCCTCGGCCGCCGGGTCCGCGTTGACGTCCGGGTGGTAGCGGCGGGCGAGCCGCCGGTAGGCCTGCTGGATCTCCTCGGCGCTGGCGCCCCGCCCGACGCCGAGAACCTCGTAGTAGTCACGGGCCACCGCGGGTCACTCCGCGGGACGGGCGGCGCCACGGCCGCCCGCCTGCCCCGGTTGCCCGCCGGCCGGTCGCGGTGGGCGCGCGCGGTCCCGGCCGCCGTCGGGCGCCGCGTCCTCGGCGGCGGTGGCCTTCGGCGGCTGCTGAGCGACAGCGACGGCGACGGGGCGTAGCTGCCGCTCGGCGTCGCCGTAGCCGGGGCGGACCACTGCCACCACCGTGCCCGGCGGCACGTCCGGCTGGTCGACGAGGGCCACCGCGCTGTGCCGGGCCGGGTCGAAGGGCATCCCGACCTCCTCGTGGCGGCGGTAGCCGAGCCGGTCCAGTACGCCGAGCGCCTCGTTGCGGATGGCCCGGACGCCGGCCACGACCGAGCGCGGGTCGGCGTCGGCATGGGTGAGCGCGAGATCCAGGTGGTCGACGACGGGCAGCCAGGCGGCGGCCGCGCCGTCCCTGGCGGCGTCCCGTTCCCGGTCGAGGTCGCGGCTGAACCGTTTGCGAAGGTTGTCGAGGTCGGCGGCGGCCTGCCGCCACCGCCGGGCCAGTTCCGCCGGCTCCGCGGCGGCGGGCTCCTCCTGGAACCGGCCCGGATCTTCTCCCCGCCCCTGCTCGGTGGTCATCATCGGATCAGCCCCGGTCGAAGTCGGCGTCGATGACGTCGTCGGCTCCGGGCGCCCCGCCAGCCGGCGGCGGCTGCGCGCCGCGCTGCCCCGGGCCGCCGGCCGGGCCGCCCGTCCCGGCGTCCCCCGTGGGACCGCCTGGGCCGGCCGCTCCGGATCTGGGGGCGGCGAGGCCGTGGTAGACCTGCTGGAGATCGGACGTCAGCGACCGGACCCGGTCGAGCGGCGCCTCCTCCTTGACCGCCTGGCGGGCCTCGGCGACCAGCAGGTCGGCGCGCGCCTTCTCGTGCGGCGGCGCGCCGTCGCCGAGCTCAGCCAGCAGGCGCTCCACCTGGTAGGCGACGGAGTCCAGCTCATTGCGCGCGTCGATGCCCGCGCGGGCCTCGTGGTCCTCGGCCCGGTGCCGCTCGGCTTCCGCGATCATGCGCTCGACCTCGTCCTTCGGGAGGTTCGAGGTCTCGCTGATCGTGATGCCCTGCTGCGCGTCGGTGTCCTTGTCGCGGGCGGTGACGTTCAGGATGCCGTTGGCGTCGATGTCGTAGGTGACCTCGATCTGCGGTTCGCCGCGCGGCGCGGGCCGGATGTTCTCCAGCCGGAACCGGCCGAGCGCCCGGTTGTCCGAGGCCCGGTCCCGCTCGCCCTGCAGCACCACGATGTCGACGGCCGGCTGGTCGTCCTGCGCGGTCGAGAACACCTCCGAGCGGCGGACCGGGATCGTCGTGTTGCGTTCGACGATCTTCGTCATCAGGCCGCCACGCGTCTCCACCCCGAGCGAGAGCGGGGTGACGTCGAGCAGCAGCACATCCGAGACCTCGCCCTTGAGCACCCCGGCCTGGATCGCCGCCCCGAGCGCGACCACCTCGTCGGGGTTGACGCTCATGTTCGGTTCCTTGCCGCCGGTGAGCCGGCGCACCAGGATCTGCACCGCGGGCATCCGGGTGGCGCCGCCGACCAGGATCACCTCGTCCAGGTCCTCGGCGGCGACCTTGGAGTCCTCCATCGCCTGCCGCACCGGGCCCAGCGTGCGCTCCACCAGGTCGGCGGTGATCTGCTCGAACGTGGACCGCATGACGGTGGTGGTCAGGTGCCGCGGCCCGGCGGCGTCGGCGGTGATGAACGGCAGGTTGACCTGCGTCTGGGTCACCGAGCTCAGTTCCACCTTCGCCTTCTCGGCGGCCTCGAACAGCCGTTGCAGCGCCTGCGGGTCCGCGCGCAGGTTGATGCCCTGCTCCTGGTGGAACCCGTCAGCGAGGTGGTCGACAAGCCGGCGGTCGAAGTCGTCGCCGCCGAGGTGGCTGTCCCCGGCCGTCGCGCGGACCTCCACGACCCCGTCGCCGACGTCGAGGACGCTGACGTCGAAGGTGCCGCCGCCCAGGTCGAAAACCAGGACGGTCTCGTGGCCGTGCTTGTCGAGCCCGTAGGCGAGCGCGGCGGCGGTCGGCTCGTTGATGATCCGCAGCACCTCGAGCCCGGCGATCCGGCCCGCGTCCCTGGTCGCGGTGCGCTGCGCGTCGTTGAAGTAGGCGGGCACGGTGATGACCGCCTCGGTGACCTTCTCCCCGAGGTTCTTCGCGGCGTCCTCGGCGAGCTTGCGCAGCACGAGCGCGCTGATCTCCTCCGGCGAGTACGGCTTGTCCCGCACGTTGAACCGGACGGCGCCCCCGGGGCCGGGGACGACGTCGAAGGTCACGGCCTTGGCCTCTTCGCTGATCTCGTCGTAGTGCCGGCCGACGAACCGCTTGGCGGAGTAGATCGTGGCTTTCGGGTTGAGGATCGCCTGCCGTCGGGCCAGCTGGCCGACCAGCCGCTCGCCGCCCTCGGTGAACGCGACCACCGAGGGCGTGGTCCGCGAGCCCTCGGCATTCGGGATGACTCGTGGTTCGCCGCCCTCCCACGCGGCGATCACCGAGTTGGTCGTGCCCAGATCGATGCCAACTGCCTTCGCCATCAGCTGCTCCTCAGCGACTCCTCGAGATGCGACGGGAACGACCAGCAGCCGAAGTACCAGTAGGGTCTCGGCCTGCCTGCCAGGTCGTGAGGCGGGCGGCAATGACCCTCGGCGGCCGGCCGCACTGTCGACGAGCCATGCCACCCGCGAGGAGACGACCCCTGCGGCGGGCTCCCAGCGCCTCGCCACGACAGGCCCTGCCCGGTCGAGACGCAGGTAAGCGACCCGGTCCGGGAGAGCCGGTGGAGCTTCCATCCGACGACGAGATGGAAGGCGGTGAGCGCGAAGAGGCCGAGCGCGACGGCCAGCGAGCCTCGGTCTACCAACGTGACCGCGCTCGCCGCGTGCCCGGCGGTCCCGAGCAGCATGCTCACCTGGCCGATGCCCCCGCCGAAGTGGGCGTGGCTGCCATGGCCGGCCTGACCGGAGGCCGGACCGGAGGCGCGGCCGGCGCCGTGCCAGGCCCCGTGCTCGACCTGAACAACCGCGCCCAGATCGCGGTGCTGGTCCACGACGCCGGCCCGGCCGGCACAGACCGGGCCGACAGCTGGCGGAGGGATGCCGGCGTGCCCGCCGCGGCGGGTCTCAGCTCGAAGCGGTGCTCAGGACGCGCCGGCGAAGTCGACGTTCTTGGTCTCGACGGTGCCGGCCGTGCGGCCCGGGGCTGTCTGGTAGGTCCAGTACAGGTTGGTGTGGGCGATGACCGCCTCCGGCGGCGGGGCGCCCCACGCCGTGGTGTCCTCGGTGGTGTGGGCGTCGCTGACCAGCGTCGCGTCGTAGCCCCGGGCGAGCGCGCCGTGCAGCGTCGAGCGGATGCACTGGTCGGTCTGCGCACCGACCACGACGAGCCGCCCGACACGCAGCCCGGCCAGCACGCCCGCCAGGCCCGTGTCCTCGAAGGAGTCGCCGTAGCGCTTCTCGATGCGCCGCTCCTCGTCGCCCGGGAGCAGCTCGGGGACGATCCGCCAGCCGTCGCTCTCCGGCACGAGGTGCTCGTCGGTCTGCTGCACCCAGATGACCGGCACCTGGTCCCGCCGCGCCTTCTCGACCAGGTAGGCCACGTTCGCGATGACCGCGTCCCGTTGGTACGCGCTGTTGACGACCGCGTTCTGCACGTCCACCACGAGCAGCGCGGTGTTCGGCCGGTCCGGAAGTGTGGTCACTGCCCGCCTCCTCGCGTGGATCTCCAGCAGTGGCCACCGTAGACCGAGCCACCGACAGGTTCGACCGATTTGTCATGGATCGGACCAATGTCGGAAGGGCCCCGCGCCTGCCAGCGAGCTGCATCGAGGGCGTGCCGACGTCGGCGGTGAAGACCGCGGCGGCGGCGGCGAGCCGGTCGATCGTGGCGGCGATGTACTGCGGGTGCAGCGGGGCGCCGTCGCGGCCGGGGCGGGCCAAACTGTCCGGCCGGGCCCGGCCCGGCGGTAGTGCGCGGTCATCCGGTCGAGACGCCCGGAGTCGCTCTTGGGGGTGATCAGCGGCAGCAGGGCGTCGATCGTGTCCTTGACTGTGCCGACCAGCGGCACCCGCGCCGGTACCCGGCGGCCAATCTGCTCGCGCCGTCGCGGCGCAACGCGTCGGTGAACCCGTTCAGCGAGTCGCCCGGGATTCCGTAGACCCGTCGCACCCCGGACGCCTTCAGCGTCGCCACCATCACGTCGGCCACCGTGCCAGCCATCGGCCGCTTCAATCATCATCACTCTATGCGTCCGATGGCGTACAACTGGTTATGTCAGGGTACGACATCCGTGGCGGCCGGTCCCGCGGTGCCCCTTGCCCGCACAGGCTCAGGGCCGGCGGGAGGGACTGGACGGGGTATGGGCGACGGTGGGATGACAACAGCCAGTCCGCGGGCGGGTCAGGCGGCTCGCCGGTTCGCCGTCGGACTCGCCGGCTTCACGGTCGCCGTGGTGATCTGCGCACTGGTGCTGCCCTCCCACGAGGCGCTGACCGCCATCCGCGCGGCCAACGCCGCGGCCACGATGGTCGGCACCGTCATCTGCGCGTGGACGGCGAGCCGGCATCACGGGGTCGAGCGGTGGTGGCGCGCCCTGGTGGGCGTGATGCTCCTGTTCGGCGCGGTGATAGCCGTCCCGTTCCTGCTCCGCGTGGCGGAACAGGGAAACGCGATTCCCGAGTTCGACGCCACCGTCCTGGTGTTCCTCGTGCCCTTTGCGTGCGGGCTGGCCGGGCTGATGCTCTATCCGTCCCAGCCGTACGACGTCACCATCCGAGGCCCGACCGGACACCATGACCGCCGCTGGCTCCTGGTGATCGTCCTGGACAGCCTCATCGTGACCGGAGCGCTCGCCCTCCTGGCCTGGATCATCATCCTCGACAGTCTCGTGCGCCCCGGGACCAGGTCCTCGGAGGAGCTGTATTCCTTCGGGCTCACGGCGGTCGGGGTGGTGCAGATAGTCGCCGTGGTCCTCGTCCTCGCCTTCCGCCGGCTCCGGCGCCCGGACGGCCTCGTCCTGCTCGGCCTCGGGCAGTTCGCGTGCATCTTCCCGTTGTTCGTGCAGATCTTCACCGAGGTCCGCGGGCTGACGGACTACCTGCGCCTGTTCGATCTCGGCTATGTGGTGGGGCCGCCGCTGATCGCGCTGGCCACCCTGCTGCCGACGGCATCAGCCTCCGCACCGGCATCGGCGCCGTCCGTACTACCGGCGGACGCCGATCTGCCCGAGGCACCGCTCCGCCGCCCACGGCGCCGCTGGTGGCAGGCCGCGCTGCCCTACGTGCCGCTGGTGGCGGCCGGCGGAGTCGCCCTGGCCGCGGTCGCCGGGCAACGGGGGCTGACCGTGGAGATGTGCGGGCTGCTCGCGCTGCTGACCCTCACCCTTGCCCGTCAGATGGTCACCCTCGCGGACAACCTCCGGCTGGTGGACCGGGTCGAGGAGGACCAGGTCGCCCTGCGCCACCTGGCGTTCCACGACCCGCTGACCGGGCTGGCCAACCGTGCGCTGTTCACTGACCGGCTCGCGCACGCCCTGAGCCGGCAGGCCCGGGTCCCTGGCCGGCTGGCCGTGCTCTTCTGCGATCTCGACGGTTTCAAGCGCGTCAACGACACCCTCGGGCACGCCGCGGGCGACGAGCTGCTGCGGCTGACGGCCCGCCGGCTGCGGGCCGCCGTGCGCGCCTCCGACACCGTCGCCCGGCTCGGCGGCGACGAGTTCGCGGTGCTGCTGGAGGCCGCCGACCCGGCGGAGGTGGCGCGGCGGCTCACGGACGCCGTCAGGGAGCCGTTCCTGCTCGCCGGCGCCTACTACGTCGTCCGGGCCAGCACCGGGCTGGCCGTGGTCGAACCCGCCGCCGGGCCGGTCAACGCCGAGACGCTCCTCCATCACGCCGACCTGGCGATGTACACGGCCAAGGCCCAGGGTGACGGTGGGCTTGTCCTGTACAGCCCGCGGCTCGCCGGGCCGGACACCCTGGCCGCGCTGCACGCGGCGCTGGGGGCGGCGATCCGCGGCGATCCGGCCGGCGGACGCCTCGTGGTCGACTACCGGCCCGTCGTCGAGCTCGTCGGCAGGACCTCGGTCGCACACGAGGCCCGGCTGACCTGGCACCATCCCACCCTCGGCACGGTGCCCGTCGACCGGATGCTGACCGCCGCGACCGCCGCTGGCCTCGCGCCCGCCCTCGACGAGCTGCTGTTCCAGGCGGCCTGCGCGCACGCCGCCAGCCACCCCGACGCGGCGGGCGGGCCGCTGCCGGTCCACATCCCCCTCTCCGCGGCCCGGCTGGCCGGCCAGGACATCACCCGGCAGATCCTTGCCGCCGTCGACGCCACCGGAGTACGGCCGCAGACGCTGGTGCTCAAGCTCGAGGGCACCTCCCGAGCACCCGACCTGCACACCACGGCGCGCGCGCTCAGGCGCCTGCACGACCTCGGGGTGCGGATCTCGCTGGCGGAGGTGGGCACGACCGACACCATCCCCGACGCGCTGCGCATCCTCCCCGTCGACATGGTCGTCCTGCACGAGTCGCTCATCGCGGCACTCAGCGGGACGCTGTACGACCCGGCCACGGCCGCGCTCTCCCACGCCTACCTGACCGCCGCGCTCCGGCTCGGGCTGACCACCATCGCCGACGGTGTCGCCGACGAGTGCACCGCCGCCTGCGCCCACGACATCGGCTGCCGCCAGGCGTCCGGCCGGCTCTTCGGGGACTGGCATCCCGAACGGCCCGGCGTCCCGGCCGAGACCCGCCCCCGCGGTCAGCCACCGCCCGAGGGGCCGTAGCACCGCGAGCCGGCCGCCTGCCCGACCTCCTGGCGGGCACTGGCGCGCATCCGCCGCCCGAATGCCTGACCTTGACAGCGGAATCACGACCCTCGCTGTACGCCCGAGGTATATACGCGAGGTATACGCTCAGAGTATGGTGCTCGCATGAGCGTTCCACTGACCCTCCTCGGCCTGCTCGAACGCGAGCCCAGCCACGGCTACGACCTCAAGCGCGACTACGACACCTTCTTCAACCGCGGCAAGCCCCTGCCGTTCGGGCAGGTCTACGCCACGCTCGGCCGGCTCGCGCGGGACGGCAAGATCATGATCGGCGACGTGGAACCGGGCGTCGGGCCGGACCGGAAGCGCTACGTCATCACCGAGCTCGGCGTGACCGAGGTCGACGCGTGGCTGACCGAACCGGTGGAGCCGGAGCCCAACCTGCAGACGGTGCTTTTCAGCAAGGTCGTGCTGGCGCTGATGCTGGGCCGCCCCGCCGAGGAGTACCTCGACACGCAGCGCGCCGCGCACCTGCGGCGGATGAAGGAGCTCACCGCGGTCAAGCGCGGCGGCAACCTCGTCGACGCCCTGCTGGCCGACCACGGGCTGTTCCACCTGGAGGCCGACCTGCACTGGATCGACACGACGGTCGTCCGGCTGGACGCGCTGCGTACCGTGGTGACGGCATGACGGCCAGTGGGGGCGTGCCGGCGATCGAGGCGCGCGACGTCGTCCTGTCGTTCGGCGAGACCCCGGCGCTGCGCGGGGCGAGCCTCGCCGTGGACGAGGGCGAGATCGTCGCCATCATGGGCCCGAGCGGCTCCGGCAAGTCCACGCTGCTGCACTGCCTGGCCGGGATCCTCCTCCCGAGCGCCGGCGAGGTCCACTTCGAGGGCGGCCGCGTCGACCGGCTGGGTGAGATCGAGCGCAGCGTCCTTCGCCGGGACCGGTTCGGGTTCGTCTTCCAGTTCGGGCAGCTCGTGCCGGAGCTGACCGCCCAGGAGAACGTCGCGCTGCCTCTGCTGCTCGGCGGTGTCCGACGGGGGGCCGCCATGTCCGCGGCCCTGCCCTGGTTCGAGCGGCTGGGCCTTGCCGGGCTGGAACGGCGCCGGTCGGGTGAGCTGTCCGGCGGCCAGGCGCAGCGGGTGGCGCTCGCCCGCGGCCTCGTCGCCCGGCCGAGCGTCCTGTTCGCCGACGAGCCGACCGGAGCGCTCGACTCCATCACCGGCGAGCAGGTGATGAACCTCCTCGTCGACTCCGCCCAGGAGCAGCGCACGACCGTCGTCCTCGTCACCCACGAGGCCCGCGTCGCGGCGTACGCCGACCGGCAGGTCATCGTGCGCGACGGCAAGGTGAACGCGCTGGTGCACTCATGATCCGGTTCGCGGTGCGGCTGTCCCTGGCCGGCGGGCGGGAGGCCGTCACCCGGCTCGTCATCATCGCCGGCGCGGTGGCGCTCGGCGTCGCGCTGCTGCTCGCCCCCGTGGCGGGCGTGAACGCGGTGGGCGCGCAGAACCAGCGGTACGCCTGGCTCAACACCGCCGTCGCCCCGGCCGCCCCGGGCCAGGACGCGATGCTGTGGCTGGTCCGCGGCGACTACTACCACGGCCGGTCGATCGGCCGGGTCGAGGTCGCCGCGCTGGGGGCGGACGCGCCGGTACCGCCGGGCATCCCGCGCCTGCCCGGTCCCGGCGAGTACTACGTCTCCCCCGCGCTCGGCGAGCTGCTGCGCACCACACCCGCCGCGCAGCTCGGCGACCGCTTCCCCGGCCACGAGATCGGCACCATCAGCGGCTCGGCACTGCCCTCGCCCGACTCGCTGCTCATCGTCCTCGGCCGCGCCCCCGCCGACCTGGAGAGGCTGGGCGCCACGCGGGTCACGCAGATCATGACCACCACGCCGAGCGCCTGCCACGACTGCTACGTGGGGTTCAACGCCAACGCCATGGCGGTCACCCTCTCCGTCGTGGCCGCGTCGCTGCTCTTCCCTGTCCTCATCTTCATCGGCACCGCGACCCGGCTGGCCGCCACCCGCCGCGAGCAGCGGTTCGCGGCGATGCGGCTGGTCGGCGCCACGCCGCGGCAGATCTCGCTGCTGTCCGCGGTGGAGTCGACGCTCGCGGCCGCGGCCGGCACCGCAGTCGGGTTCGCCCTGTTCTTCGCGGCCCGGCCGGGACTGGCCGGGATAGCGTTCACCGGCGAGCGGTTCTTCCGCGCCGACCTGTCGCTCACGGCGCTGGACGTGCTGGTGGTCGCGCTCGGCGTCCCGGCCGGCGCCGTCGTGGCGGCCGGGCTGGCGCTGCGCCGGGTGCGGATCTCGCCGCTGGGCGTGAGCCGGCGGGTCACGCCCCGCCCGCCGCGGGCCTGGCGGGTGCTCCCGCTCGCCACCGGGCTCGCGGAGCTGGCCTACTTCATCGGCCGCCGGCCCGACACGACCAGCGGCCAGCTCGCCGCGTACTTCACCGGCTTCGTGCTGATCCTGAGCGGGCTGGTGCTGGCCGGGCCATGGCTCACCATGCTGGCCGCCCGCGTGCTGGCCGGGCGGGCGAGCCGACCGGCCGCCCTCATCGCCGGGCGGCGCCTCGCCGACGACCCGCGGGCCGGCTTCCGGTCGGTCAGCGGGCTGATCGTGGCCCTGTTCGTGACCAGCGTGGCGACCGGGGCCATCACGACGTTCGTCGCCAACCGGGGCGCGCCCCGCACCGACTCCGTGGCGGCGACGACCCTGCACAAGATCTTCTGGCCCGAGGACGGCCCGGTGCCGACGGCGGGCCAGATCCCGGCAGGGCTCGGGGCGATCCCCGGCGTCCGCGCTGTCACGGTGGTCCACCGCGACACCGACCCGCTCAAGGGACGCCCAGTGATTACGTGCGCCGAGCTGGACCGCCTGGCCGTGTATGGCCACTGCCCGGCCGGCGCACAGGTCGCCACCGTCGCGCCCGGCCTCGTCGGCGTGGCCGGCACAGAGATCGAGGCGGCCGATGTCGTGCCCGCCGAGGTCGCGCGGATGCCCGTCATGTCCGTGGTGGTCGACACCACCGACCGGGCGGCCTTCGAGCGCGCCAGGACCATGCTGGAGAACGCGTTCCCCCAGGGGCAGCTGCCGGCGAGCGAGGGTGAGTGGGAGGCCGACAACGCCCGGCTGCTGGTCAGGTTCCAGCAGCTGGCCAACGTGGTCATCCTGTGCAGCCTGCCGATCGCGGGCTGCAGCCTGGCGGTCAGCGTGGCCGGCGGGCTCAGCGACCGGAGACGGCCGTTCAGCCTGCTGCGGCTGACCGGGGTACAGCTCGCGACGCTGCGCCGGGTGGTCGCGATCGAGAGCGTGGTACCACTGCTGGTCACCGCCGCCGTGGCGATCGGCATGGGGTTCGTCGCCGCGCAGCTGTTCCTGCGCGCGCAGCTCGACTACACGCCGGTCGCACCCGGCCCCGCGTACTACACGGTCGTCGCCGGTGGGCTGGCACTCTCGCTGACGGTCATCGCGTCGACACTGCCGCTGCTGCGGCGGATCACCGGCCCGGAGACCGCGCGCAACGACTAACCGAACGAGGCGCGGCCCGGTTGTCCGGTCCGATGGCCACCCGGTCTGGTCGGGTGGCCATCATGGTGCCCGTGGCGGACGGTGGAGCGGCGGCGGCCGTGGAGTCGGAGATGACGAGCGAGCAGGTCGGCCGCTGGAAGACGGTCGTCGGCACGGTCGCCGGGATGGTCCCGCCGGGCGCCGTTCGGGTCCTCGTCCACGGAGCCGACGGCGAAGGCCTGCCCGCCGTGTTCGCGGACCGGCTGGCGGCCCACCTGCGCGCGGACGGGCATCCCTGCCGCCGGCTGGCGGACGCGTCGGCGACGGACGCGGGCGCGTCGGAGGCGGACGGCGACGCGACGCTCGACGAGGGTGCCGCCGACCTGGCGGTGCTGACGGACGGCCCTCGCTGGCGCGCCGCGCCGCCAGGCGGCGAGTGGGATGTCGTCGTCTGGTTGCGAACCCGCTCAGCGGGCCGCGACGACCGCGACGACCGCGACGACCGCGACGACCGCGACGACGAGCGCGGCCCGGACGTCGTCGTCGACGTGGACGACCCGGCGTGGCCGGTGATCAGGCACGTCGCGTCCCGGCTGGCCGGCGACGGGAGCTGGCATGTCAGCGAGAGCCAGGCGTTTTTCGCCGTGCGCGCGGCCACCTGGGACACGAAGTTCGGCGACGACCTGCCGGCCTACGCCGCCGCCGTCCGCGAGATCGGGCTGCGCGCCGGCGCGGTGGTGCTCGACGCGGGCTGCGGGACCGGGCGGGCCCTGCCCGCGCTGCGTGACGCGGTCGGGCCGGCCGGCACAGTGATCGGCCTGGACGTGACCTCGCAGATGCTCGTCACCACCCGCCAGCGTGGTCGCGCCACCCACGCGGCGCTGGTCCTCGCCGACGCCCGCCGGCTGCCCATCGCGGCCGGCGCCGTCGACGCGGTCTTCGCCGCCGGCCTCGTGCACCATCTGCCGGACATGTCCGCGGGGCTCGCCGAGCTCGCTCGGGTCAGCCGCCCCGGCGGAACGCTGGCGATCTTCCACCCCTCCGGCCGCACCGCACTGGCGGCCCGCCACGGCCGAGCGCTGCGCCCGGACGAGCCGCTGGCCGCCAGCCGCCTCGAGCCGCTGCTCGCCGCCACCGGCTGGCGCCTGGACAGCTACGACGACCCAGCACACCGGTTCCTCGCCCTCGCCACCCGTCAGGAACGCTGGCATGGGCTCAGGCACAGGTGACAGGTCGGTGAGCGCTGACGAGCCGGCGGGGGTCCGTCTCGAGCGGGTCGAGGCCGAGGTGACGCTGCCGTTGCGGCAGCGGGTGCTGCGGCCGCACCAGGCGGTTCATGACGTGGTGTTCCCGGGTGACGACGAGCCGGACAGCGCCCATGTGGTCGCAGTGCTGGCGGACGGGACCGTCGTCGGGACCGTGTCGGTGATGCGGGAGGAGGCGCCGTGGGGGGCGGCCGGTTGGCGGCTGCGGGGCATGGCGACCGACGAGGCGATGCGCGGCCTCGGGATCGGGTCCCGGCTGCTCGCGGCCGCGGTCGACCACGTCCGCGGCCACGGCGGCGGGCTGCTGTGGTGCAACGCCCGCGTGCGCGCCGTCCCCTTCTACGAGCGGGGAGGGCTGCGCACGCGGGGTGAGCCGTGGGAGGAGCCACGGATCGGCCCGCACGTCGTCATGTGGCGGGACGTCTGACCTCCCCGAGGGCGGTCCGGATGGTCGCGCCGGCGGCGACGCGGGCGGCGGTCAGGGTGAGCAGGACGACGACGGTGGCGACCAGCGGCGCGATCCACAGCTGGCCGTCCGGGACGACACCCTCGTCACGGGCGACCGAGAAGGGGATCACGGTCGCGAGGGAGGCCAGGGCACCGAGCACCAGGCCGACGGCCGCGACGACGGCGCCCTCCGCGACCACGGAGCTCCTGACCTGTGTCGGGGTCGCGCCCATGAGCCAGAGGCGGCGCAGCTCGGCGCGGCGGTCGGCGACGCCCGCGGCGAACGCGTTCACGACCATGATGGCCGCGAACAGGGAGACCATGCCCACGACGACGTTGTTCAACAGGTTGATGGTGTCGGAGTCCTCGGTTCCGCCCGGCAGGGTGCGGGTGTCGATGCTGACCAGCATGAGCGTCCCGATCGCCGCCGACGTCAGCACGATCACCGGGGCGAGCACGGCCGCGAGCCGGTGCGCCCGCCGCCGGGCGTTGTACGCCGCGAGGTAGCCGGCGCCCCGGCCGCCGAGGCCCGTGACCAGCCCCGCGAGCGGGGCCGACAGCCAGCGCAGCAGCAGCGGCGCGAGCAGCGCCAGGCCGAGGCCGACCAGGATGGAGCAGCTCCCACTCGTCTGCATCGCCGCGTACGGGTCGTCGGAGTTCGCCGTCACGCTGATCGTCACGATGCCCCCGCCGATGCCGTAGGCGATCAGCAGCAGCGCCGCCACCACCCGGTACCAGCGCATCCGGCCCGTCTCCGCGTCGCTGTCGCGCAGCGTCACGCCGGCGGGCGCGCGGGTCGACCGCCGGGCCGCGACGGCCGCTGCCGCCACGCTGGTGAGCACGACCAGACCCGCGGCGGCGCCGAGGGACGCGGGCCCGGCCGCGTACCCCACGGAGGCGGAGACGAGGTGGCCGCGCAGCAGGTCCAGCAGCAGCCAGCCGGTGGCGGCGGCGAGCACGGCGCCGGCGAGCGCGCCGCAGACCGCGACGGCCAGCGCCTCCCGGCGGATCAGCCGGCGGGCCTGGCGCGGGGTCGCGCCGAGGGTGCGCAGCAACCCGATCTCGCCGGTTCGGCGCGCCGCGGTGAGACCGACCGTCGAGGCGACCGAGAAGAGCACGATCAGGGTGCCCCAGCCGCCGACGACGGCCCCCATGATGATCAGGGTCTCCCGGTCGGCGTCCCGGTCCGGGGCGGCGGGGCCGAGGGCGAGCGCGGTCTCGACCAGCGTGGCGAACGAGCCGATCAGGGTGGTGCCGAGCAGGACCGCGAGGAACGTGGCGACCTGCGCGGTCATCCGGTGTCGCAGCGACCGGAGCGCGAGGCCTGTCATCGATCCCAGGGACAACCGGACCTGCCAGATCGCTTCGCGATCCGGCAGGAACCCCGGCTGGGCGCGCGAAATAAGATCATTTTCGCACACCCTTTGGCCCCTCCGTCCGCTCATCGCGGCACCGCCAACTCGTCGAGGTGGGCGGCCCTGGCGGCGACGACATCCGGGGTGGGTGCCTCGATCCGCCCGGCGGCGCGGCCGTCGACGAGGAACACGACCGCGTCGGCGTGGGCCGCGGCCACCGGGTCGTGGGTGACCATGACGACGGTCTGGCCGAGCTCGTCGACGCACGAGCGCAGCAGCGCGAGCACGTCCCGGGCGGTGGCCGAGTCGAGCGCGCCGGTCGGCTCGTCGGCGAGGACGACCGCCGGGTCGGTGACCAGCGCGCGGGCGATCGCGACCCGCTGCCGCTGGCCGCCGGACAGCCTTCCGGGCAGGTGATGGGCGCGGTCCGCGAGCCCGACCAGGTCGAGCAGGCCGCGCACCCGGGCCCGGTCGGGCCGCCGCCCGGCGAGCCGCGGCGGCAGGCCGACGTTCTGCTCGGCGGTCAGGTAGGGCATCAGCTGGAAGTCCTGGAAGACGAAGCCGATGCGCTCCCTGCGTAGCCGGGAGCGGCGGTCCTCGTCCCAGTCGGTGACGTCCGTGCCGGCCACCAGCACCCGGCCGCCGGTCGGCTGGTCGATCCCGGCGGCGCAGGACAGGAAGGTGGACTTGCCGGAGCCGGAGGGGCCCATCACGGCCGTGAAGGTGCCGCGGGGGAAGGCGAGGTCGACGCCGTCGAGGGCGTGCACGGTTCCCGCGCCCGCGCCGAAGATCCGGGTCAGGCCCTGTGCCTCCAGCGCGAAGGCGACTGGCGGGGCTGTCATAAGGTCGCTCCAGGTGAGTGGCCGTTCGTGGCAGGTAGCGACACTCACGCTAGGAACGGGTCCGCCCGCACACGAGGGGCCTGAACCGCCACTGTGGGTGGGCCTAGCCCCACCGTCCGCACGGGCAGCCAAGGCGCTGTCGACGTGCGGCCGCAGGTCCGCATCCGCACCTGGCGAAGGCCGCCGACGGCGACGCGTCAGACAAGATCGGCTACGACGGTTTGACGCACGTGAGGGCGTCCGGCCCCGGTGGGCAGAGGCGGGTGCGGCCGGTCGGCCAGACCCGCCAGGCCGTCACTGAATGAATTCAGTTGATTGCGGTAGGCTACCACTGGGATGTAGTGATGTCCGGACTCCGCGGCGTCGTCGACGCCGCAGACAGGCTGTGGCGTCCGGCCAGTTTGGGCCGCGCGCCATGGTTGTTGCGGTATGCCCTCATCGCCTCCGTAGCGCTCCTCGGGCTCGATGTCGCCCTCGCGGCGCTGCTGGAGCTGCACCCCGCCCGCGCCGCCACGACCCTCGTCAACGCCACCATCCAGCTCGCCGCCGCGATCGCCTGCTTCTGGTCCGCCCGGCGGGTACACGGCGCGGAGCGCCGCTGGCGGGTGCTCATCGCCATCACCTCCACGGGCGCGATGTTGGCGAGCCTGTCGGTGACGCCGGCGCTCCTGGCCGGCCACATGCCCCACCAGGGCGGCATCTCCGCCGGGTACGCCGCCTTCCTCGTCTTCTACGTCCTGGCTCTGGCCGGTCTGCTGTCCGTGCCCACCGACCGGGTCGGTGAGCACGGCGGCGGTCCGGGCCGGCGGCGGCACAGCGCCTACCGCTGGTACACGATCACCCTGCTGGACTGCCTGCTGATCGTCGGCTCGATCATCCTGCTGCAGTGGGGGATGACGCTCGCCTCGCTCGTCCAGGCAGGCCACCACACCGAGACGTTCGAGCTCGCCATGATCCACCAGGTAGCCGGCCTGGTCCTCGCCACCGCGGTTGTGCTGATCGCCACCTTCCGCCGGCCGCGCGCCCCGGCGGTACTGGCCCTGCTCGGCACCGGCCTGCTGGCCTACGCCGTGACCACCAATCTCATGCCCTACATAGCGGCGGTGCATGGGCTAGAGCTGCCGCCCTGGGGCATGATCGGGTTCGCCCTCGCCTATTTGCTGATCTTCATCGCCGCACTCGCCCCCGTTCCGCGCCCTACGCACCCGGACGACCCCGCTCCACCCGGCCCGCGGGCGATGTGGGCACACGCCGTGCTGCCCTACGCGGCGCTCGTGGCCGCGGGCCTCCTGGTCGTCGACAAGCGGGTGGCCGGCGTCCGGCTCGACCTGTTCGAGACCTACGGCATGATCGCGCTGGTGGTGGTGGCCCTGATCCGACAGATGGTCACCGTCGCCGAGAACACCCGGCTGCTCACCGAGACCCGGGAACAGCAGCAGCAACTGCGCCACCAGGCATTCCACGACCCCCTGACCGGCCTGGCGAACCGGGCGCTGTTCACCCGACGTCTACAGCGGGTCCTCGCCTGCGTCCCCGATGGCGACGTCTCCAGGATCACCGCCGACTACGCCCCCGACACACGAGTGTCCCTCCTGTTCCTGGACCTCGACGGCTTCAAGCGGGTGAACGACACGTTCGGCCATGCCGCCGGCGACGAGCTCCTCAAGATCATCGCCGACCGGCTGCTGACGGAGACCCGCGCGGTCGACACCGCCGCCCGCCTCGGCGGCGACGAGTTCGCCGTCATCCTCGACGGCGGCGGCCCCGACGACCCCCGCCACGTCGGCGAGCGGCTCGCCCTCGCCATCCAGGCGCCCTGCCTGCTGGTCGGACAGCGCTACACCCCTAGCGCCAGCCTGGGCATGGTCACCCTCGACAGCGCCGCCACCCGACCCGCCACCCCCGACATCCTGCTCCACCAAGCCGACCTCGCCATGTACACAGCCAAGCGGGAACGAGCCGGCAGACTCGTCGTCTACCACCCCGCCCTCGCCGCAAGCACTGGTTGAGACCCGTGGACAGGCTGGGGAGGGCACACCTTCCCAGTGATCGAGATCGAGGTCGCCGTCCGGCCAACGTTGGCGCACCGGTCGCGAAGGCAGGCCCGTGCTCATGGCGACCCCGGTCAGGGCACCCGCACCGCCAGCCAGACAGCCCCTCGCTGGGACGTCGACGTCCTTCAACAGCCGAAGATCATCCCGCCGGCCGGACCGCCATCCCGCCGAACGAGACCGTCGCCCGCGCCGCCGCGCTCGCCACCCTGGCCGCCGGCGACCCCGCCGGCGGGCAAGCGCACCCAGAGAAGCAACGCCCTAGAGGGCCAAAGGAGGTGCGAAAATGCTCCTCCTTCGCACCTCCGGAGGCTCCGTCCCCAGAAGCACTAATGAGTGTTCACATATCGCAACCGGCGCATATCTCCCAGATGACCACGACCTGCAATTAAAGGGCTGCGATATGCTACTTCGAGGGTGGAGAGATGTCGGGAGCACGCGGCGCCGCACCAAGTCCGCGGCGTCCAGCCGGTCAGGGTCGCGCGCCGCGGGTTCTTCGGTATGCGGTCGCGGCATCGGCGGCCATCACCGGTTTGCTCGTGACTTTCGCGGTACTCCTCGACCGGCAGGCAGCAGGGGCCGCCATCAACGCCACGTCGGGAGCCGTCCTGATCGCCACGGCCGCCGCGTGCTTCTGGACCGCCCGCCGTACCCGCGGCGCCGAGCGGCGTTGGCGGCTTCTCATCGGTCTCACCGCGGCCGGTGGGGTTGGCATCAGCGTCGGAACGACGCAGGCGATGGCGGCCGGCGGCTCCGCGATAGGCCGTTATTCTCCGGCGCAGGCGGTCTTTCTCGTCCTCTATGCGGTGGCGCTGGCGGGCCTGCTGTCACTGCCCACGGACCCCATGGAGAACAAGGCCGAAAGCACCCGGTCGGCGCGGAGTGGCGGCTATCGCTGGTACGTCGTAACTTTGCTGGACTGCGTGCTGATCGTCGGCTCGATCGCCCTGATCGAGTGGGCCACGGTGATCGGCGCGATCGTCAAGGCGGGGACGCCCGACCTCACGCAGCTACTGGTGGTCGCGGGCACCCCGGCTGGAAGTCTGATCCTGACCACGGCGGTCGCGCTCGTCGCATGCTTCCGCCGGCCCCACTCTCCGACGACGCTGGCGCTGCTCGGCACAGGACTGCTGATCTTCGCCGTCAGCGGCAACGTCTTCGTCTACCTCGCCGCCCGCGAAATCTACAACCCTCCGGCGGCGGCCTACATAGGATTCACCATCGCCGATCTGCTGCTGTTTCTCTCGGCGCTGGTACCAGTCCGGGAAGCAACGCCAGACCATGAGCTGACACCGCCGCCCGGCCCGCGGGCCATGTGGGCCCATGTCGTACTACCGTATGCGGCGCTCGCCATCGCGGGCCTACTGGTCGGTGTCAAACTGCTCGCTGGCGGGCCGCTGGACGGGTTCGAGGCCTACGGTACGGTAGGGCTGCTGCTAGTGGCACTGGTCCGGCAGATGCTCACGCTAGCCGAGAACACCGAGCTCCTCGCCGAGATCCAGAAACGCGAAAGACGGCTCCGTTACCAGGCGTACCACGATCCGCTGACAGGGTTGGCGAACCGGGCCCTGTTCGCGCGACGGCTACAGCGAGCACTCGGCCATAAGGTCAATGGCACCAGATCCCCCATCGCGCCGGTGTCCGTCATTTTCCTGGATCTTGACAGGTTCAAGCAGGTCAACGACGCCTTCGGGCACGCCGCCGGGGATGAGCTACTCAAGATCAGTGCGGATCGGCTGCGGGCGGGAACCCGCGCGGCGGACACGGTCGCTCGCCTCGGCGGCGACGAGTTCGGCGTCATCCTGGACGGCGACGAACCGGACGTCAGAAGTACGGGTGAACGACTGGCGGAAGCCGTCCGAGAGCCATGCCTGCTAGCGGGTCAGCCGTACCTCCCACGAGCCAGCGTCGGCCTGGTCATCCTCGACTCCTCCGCCCAGCCGACCACTCCCGACCTTCTCCTTCACCAAGCCGACGAGGCAATGTACGCGGCCAAACGGGAGGGCACGGGCGGGTTGGTCATCTACCGTCCCGAGTCGTCCACCATCACCGACAGGCACGACCGCGGCGCACCGAGCGAGTGACCACCTGAGGAGACGCCCGTCGACGCCACGTGAGGGGCCAGTGTCGCGTGGCGTCGCGAGGCGACCGCCGCTGGTCGCCGGACACTCGCCCGCGCGGGTCAGCCTGACTGGCCGCCCGGCGGCTGGCCGCCCGGCTGACCGCCGGGTACGCCGGATGTCTGGCCGTTGCCCGCGGTGGTCGTGGTGTCGACGCCGACGGCGAGGGAGACCGTGTAGCCGCTGGTGACGCTTCCGGTCACGGTGGGGAGCTGGCGGACGGCGCCGTCGTCCCCGAAGACGTTGTCGCTGGCGAGGCTGACCTTGGAGAGGTTCGCTACGGACGCTTCATAGCCCGACTGCGCGTAGACCTTGTCGCAGATGTCCTTGGGCAGCGCGACCTGGGACGTGGCGATGGCCTTGGTGGCGTCGGTGATGCTGGCCTGGTCGGGGTAGACCTCGAAGTGGATGTGTGGCCATCGTCCGCTGTAGCACGCCGGGAAGATGCTGGTGAATCGCACTTTGCCGGCCGTGTCGGCGACCTGGACGCCGCGCAGGTAGTTCTGCTCGGTGACACCCTGCGAGTACATCGAGTAACGACCTTCCCGGTCGCAGTGCCACACATAGACGGCTACGCCGGTGAATGCGCCACCACCGCCGGCGAGATCGGTGATTGCCAGTTCCAACGTCATGGGAACACCGCCGGCGGTGCCGGTCGCCGTCCCGAAGCTGGACCGGATGTCGCTGCGCACGACGCCGCTCTGCTCGAGCACGTCAGGACCGTTGGAACCGTCGCCGGGGTACGGACCGGCCGTCTCCTGCGGGATCTCCCCGGACGCGCCGCTCGTTGACGTGGACGCGGTCGAAGCGGACGCCGTGGAGCCGGATGTCGCGCCCGCCGACGTGGCGGAGCCGGACCCACACGCCGCCAGGCCCGCCGTCGCCGCGCCCAGCCCCACCAGGGTCAGGATCCGCCGCCGGCTCAGCACGGTGCCGATGTCGAAGGCGAGTCCCTGATCGACGAGGTCCTCCGCCGGCCGGGCGAGTGGACGTCCCTCATAGGACGAGATCCTGCCGGGACGCTGGTGCTTCGCCACGTGCGTTCTCCTCTGACGATCGGATGGTTGCGCGCTTCACAGCATCAGGGGGACATCTTTGGCCCCGCTGTGCGCCTGCTGTGAGCAGCCTGTGGAACCTCCGACCCAGGCCGGCAGGGCCTGGGCGCCAGGGCGCCCCGCCCCGCTCGACGCCGAACCACAGCTCGTGCCTGCGCGAGACGAACCTCCAGGCGCCGGCCACGCGCCGGTACCTGTCCTGGTAGAGGATGGTCTGCTCGGCGGTACCTGCCCGACCAGACATATCTGGAATGTGACGCACATTCGTCCTTGCCGGGCGCAACGGCGAGGCGGAGGATCTCGTGCGTCGCGGACGTCGGCTCGGCCGAACCAGGCGAGGACCTTCAGGTGGCCGGGCCGCGAGCAGTGCGCGCCGGATCGGGCCCCACAGGACCCGGCTGGTTCGGAGGGGGCGGGTGACCGGCCGCGGTCCGACCGGCGATCGATTTTCGGGACAGGGGCAGTTCGATGCTCTGGCGCTACATCAAGGCACTGCTGATCGTCCTGATGTCGGGCGGCCTGGTGGGGCCGATCTTCCTGTTCGTGTACTTCCTGAACGACTCGGAGACTCGTTCTCTGCTCTCGTGGATGCTCGTCGTCGGCCTGCTGATCACCGTGGTCGACCTGGCGATCGCCGTGTTCATCACCCGCGCCGGCGGGGGCATGCAAGCCGCCATGCTGCTGGCTCGGGTGGACACCAGAGGCGGCGTACCGGTGGACGCCAGAGGCGCCGCGTCGACCGCCGCGCTCGAGCGTGACGGCGTGCTGGTGCTCGCCCAGATCACCGGCATGGCCGAGACTGGCATCAGTATCAACGACCATCCGACGGTCGCGATCCGCTTGCGGGTCGCGGGGCCGGGCTTCGCGTTCGACACCCAGGACCAGGTGATCGCCAAGGTGACCCGCATGGCCACCCTCAACGCGCGCAAGGTCGTCGTCCTCGTCGACCCGGCCACCCAGGCCATCGCCATCGACTGGGACCGTAGCGCGCTCGTCAACGGCCAGGTAGCTGCGCGGTTCACCCTCGCCGAGGACGACACGACCTACGACCTGACCGGGCAGGCCGGCCCGCTGCTGGAGATCCTCCGGATCCTCAAGGCCCACGGCGTCCCGTTCGACCGGATGGTCGACGCCCGCTCGAACCCGGCCCTGCGCGACCAGCTGCGCGCCGTCGTGCGCCAGGCCGCGGCGACCCAGGCCACGCAGCCCGAGGCCGCGGCGACCCAGGCCCGGCCGACCGCCGCCGATGCCGCGTCGACGCTGCTGACCAAACCCAAGCGGTCCGCGGTGGAGCGCATGGACGAACTCGACGCGCTACGCGCCGCGGGCGTCATCACCGATACCGAGTACGCGGCCAAGCGCGACCAGATCATCGCCGAGATCTGACGCCACTTCAGACCAGTCCGGCCGGCGCCGTCGCCACGCCGCGAGCCCGATCGACTGAACCGTACTCAGATCCGATTCGGTCGGTTGCGCGGCGGGTACGAGGGATAACCGGACGGCTGTCAGGCGAGGGCAGTCCGGCCGCGGCAATGG
The DNA here is from genome assembly GCF_032027725.1 of Pseudofrankia coriaricola. Lineage (NCBI taxonomy): Bacteria > Bacillati > Actinomycetota > Actinomycetes > Frankiales > Frankiaceae > Pseudofrankia > Pseudofrankia coriaricola. The sequence continues at coordinate 60,149 of NZ_JASNFO010000094.1, forward strand.
GCGGGAGTTTCTCGGGCGTCGCCGGTAAGGGCGGGTGGGATGGAGGACGACCGGTTCGAGTCGGTGGTTCCGTCGACCGCGTGGTCGCCGGCGTCACCGACCGCGAGGACGACCTGTGCCTCCTCGCCCTCGGGACCCGCTGACCCGCGGCTGCCACCCCCGCCTATGAGGAGTGGTGGGCGGCGCCGGCGAAGGTGGTCAGTTCGCGCGGTATGTCGGGGCCGGTCGGCGTGTAGACGATTTCGCGGAAGCCGAAGCCGGCGAGGCGCGCGAGCCCGCGTCGGATGCGCTCTGGGTCGCCGACGAAGGTGCGGGTGTCGATGTGTTCGAGCAGCGCACGGTCGCGCTCGGGCAGGTGGGTGACGTGCCCTTCGAAGGTCAGCAGGTGGCGTTCGCCGTCGGGGGCGAGTGCCTCGAGGGCCTCGCGCCAGGCCCGGCCGCCGGGTAGCGCGTCGACGGCCTCGGCGCCGCCCTGGGCGTAGGCGTTGTGCCAGTCGAGGACGCGCCACGGTCCGACCGCCTCCAGGACCCGGTCGGAGGCGGGGTCCTCGCCTGGGTCCAGCACCGTGCCCGACATGATCGTCGCGGTGGGGAGGGTGGGGTGCGGTGGGCCGACGACACCGTCGGCGACCTCGGTGGCGAGCGCGGCGCCCTTCGGGCCGAAGACGCTGAGCCAGATCGGTACGTCGAGCGGCCGGGTGCCGGTGAGGCCCGGCCCGTGCAGCATGCGGACCGGCTTGCCGTCCGCGGCCGCGGTCTTGCCGGCCAACAGCTGGCGAAGGGCGGTCACGTAGTCGGCGAGGGCGTCCAGCTTCATGGGGCGCTGGCCGGCGGCGATCCGGGAGGTGAAGCCGGTGCCGAAGCAGGCGCGGAACCGCCCGTCGGAGATGCGGGCGATCGCGGCGACGGCGGTGGCCATGGCCATCACCGACCGCTCGGCGGGGACGAGGACCGCGGTGCCCAGGCCGATGCGGGTGGTCCGCGCCGCGGCGAGCGCGAGGTGGACGAACGGGTCCTCCCACAGCGGCGCCGAGTCGTAGATCCACACTCTGCGGTAGCCGAGCTGTTCGGCCAGCACGGCCAGGTCGGCGAAGTCCGGCCCCGGCGGCAGCCCGCAGGACACCTCAAGGGACACCTCTGGATCAACCATGTCGATGCTCATCTCCAACGGATCCGGCGTACCCGGATTACTCGGCCGGCTCTGCCCTCGCCGGCATATGTCCGTCCTACGGCGCGGCCCGCCGAGACCATGTCCAGCATTCCGGCACCGCCCGGCGCCGCCTCCACCAGACGTTCGCCGCCGCCACGCAGCTGGTAGATCACCACCTACGTGTCGGCCGTAGCCGCACATCCGGCCGGACCGCGACCACGACCACGACCACGACGACCGTCCGCGGCGGTCATGAATGACCGTGGGCGGGGACGGGCTCGACTGCCGCGACGTCAGGCGATCGTGAGGTCCGAGACCCGGTCCTCGGCGAACGCGACGCGGGTCTTGGCGCGGTCGAACAGGACCTTCTCGTCCGCGATGACGGCGGCGACCAGGCCGGCATGCTGCCGCGCGTCGCGCTGCTCGTCGGTGAACGCCGCCATGTCGTCGTACCAGATCTCCGTGATGACGTCGTACTCCGGTTCCACGGGCTCCCCGCCAAGGACGACGTTCCCCGCGGGGTGGAGGAAGTGCCGCTCGTAGTGTTTGGCCCGGGTGGCGAGTTTCTCGACGAGCGGGACGTGGACGCTCTCGTAGTGCTCGATGAACTCGGCCAGGGAAAGCCCGGGCTTCCGTTTCAACAGCATGATCACCTTCAGCATGGAGCTCCTCCCTTCGGCTGGGCTGGGCCGCCGGTCGGCGAGCCCGGTGGCGAGGCGGTCAGCCACCGCGCGGAACGACGGCGGTGGTGACGGCGGGTGCGACGGCAACGGCGACGGCGACTGGGACTGTCGCCGCAACGGGCGGGACGGTGGCGGCAGGTGTGGCGAGGGCGTGTAGTCCGGCGCGGATCCGGTCGAGCGACATGCCGCGGGCGGTGTACAGGTAGTCGACAGCGTCGGCGCGCACCGCGGTGTACAGGATGTGGGCGAGGTAGTCGGCGTCCTCGCCGGGGCGGGCGGCGGCGAGCCGCCGGGTGAGCTCGGCGATCCAGTGCCGGCTGGCGGGGTTCGCGTAGAACACGTTCGGCCCGCTTTGTTCGAGCGCCCGGATGAGGGACCGGTTGGCCCAGACGAAGTCGAGCAGGCCGTCGAGGTAGGCGTGCAGCGCCTCGGCCGGCTCGCCGCCGGGCCCGAGTGGCGGCGGCCCCTGCTCTTGGCGCAGCAACGCGGCGGCACGGCGGGTCAGGACGGCCTCAATCAGGGAGCCCCGGTCGCTGAACCGGCGGAAGAGGGTGCCTTTCCCGACCCCGGCGGCCTCGGCGATCTCGTTCATCGACACCGTCTCGACGTCCGCGCGGTCGAACAGCTCGGCCGCCGCCGTCAGGATGGCCTCGCGGTTGCGGGCAGCGTCCGCGCGCTCCGGCCCGACCTTCACCAGCCTGCGCCTCCTGCCTCACCTCGGACCCTCGCACCAAGCGGACCGCCGGTCCACACCGTAGCACCGGAGCGGACCGTCCGTCCGGAGGCTGGCGGCGCCCACGGCCCCGGCGGGCCGGGGCGACGCCACGGCCCCGGAGAGCTGTCGCTGGTGCGGTGGCCGACTTGCGCACGGGGCCAGGCCTGGCCCCGTATGGGCGCTCTTCGTCTGGTGCCGACACAGAAGCCGACCGGGCAGCCACCATCGGTGGGCGCGGCCACGATGTCGGTTGCGGGTTCCATGGCTTCCGGTCCGAGCCAGGGCGGTGATGTGGTGCCGTACAGGGCCATGGCGGCTTGTGGAAGGTATCCGTCTTCATCGAGTGCCCGGTACCATGCCGGCCGGTTTCCATGCGCATAGAAGAATATCGAAGACAGTTTCTTGGTAAGCCTTCTTTCTAGGCCGCTCGGTGTTTATCTTCGGGGTGCGCCAGGGCTGAGACGGAAGGCCCAATGATTGGGCCATGCTGCCTGGCTGGCGGTTTGTGCCATTCCGCTTTCCTGGCTAGGATGAACGCATGTTCGAAATGCGTGGCGACGGTCCCGACGACGGCGCTGTGCCGTTGTCCCAGAACTCGTCAACCGCGGACACCACTGCGGCTGTCACGACCGTCACGGCACGGCCAGATCGGGTCTCGCGACGCACTGACGGCCGGCGAGCTGGACCAGACCCGGCTACGCGCGCTGCACGCGCTGACCGGTGTCCTGTCCGATGGGCAACGCGCGACAGTGGAGGCACAGATGCTCGCCGGCAGCCAGCTGAGCTCACCCACCCAGTGGCGACGCAAAATCCACCGCATGATCAGCCGGCTCGACCCCGACGCCGCCGCCCGGCGCCGCGACGAAGCGAAAGCGAAACGGGACGTGTCCCTCGAGCCGGCCGAGGACGGCATGGCGCTGCTGTCGGCGACCCTGCCCGCCGAGGACGCACGGG
>NZ_JASNFO010000095.1:0-63315 GCF_032027725.1 Pseudofrankia coriaricola
GCTTCGCTCCCAAGGGACCTCCGCGCGCCGTCCTCCTGCGCTCACGGGCGCTCCGGCGACCTCCGCTGCGGCCCAACCACGTTCGCTTCGCTCCGTGGCTGGGCCTCCGCGGAGGCGCGCCTCCGCGCCAGCACGGTTGCGTGCCGCTTGAACGCCGCCGACCCCACCCAGCCTCGGACTGGTGACGTACAGCGGTACGCGACCGAGCTGGGCGCGGAGGCGCACCTCGCGGAGGCCCACCTACGAGCGAAGCGAACGTAGGGGGGCCGCAGCGAGGTCGCCGGAGCGCCCGTGAGCGGAGGAGGACACGGCGCGGAGGTCCCTTGGGAGCGAAGCGAGTAAGGGGCCGGAGCGCCGTGCCCGGACGGAGCGAACCGGCATCAACCTTCCCGCCCAACCCCAGTCCAGCCCCTGTCGTGCCCCCGATCCAGCTCTTGGGCCGGAGCGCGCCGTCCAGAAATCTTGCGTGAGGGCTTGGGTAGGCTTGCTCGCATGTCTGGTCAGTCGGTGTTCCCGCGTCTGGAGCCACTGCTGCCCAGGGTTCGCAAACCTGTGCAGTACGTCGGCGGCGAGGGAAACTCCACCGTCAAGCCCTGGGAGTCCGCCGCCGTCCGCTGGTGCCTGATGTACCCGGACGCCTACGAGGTCGGCCTGCCCAACCAGGGGCTGCAGATCCTCTACGAGGTCCTCAACGAGCAGCCGGACGTGCTCGCCGAGCGCGCCTACGCGGTGCTGCCGGATCTGGAGGCGCTGCTGCGCGAGCACGGTGTGCCCCAGTTCACCGTCGACGCCCACCGCCCGGTCGGTGACTTCGACGTCCTCGGCGTCAGCTTCGCCACCGAGCTCGGCTACACCAACCTGCTCACCGCGCTCGACCTCGCCGGCATCCCGTTGCGCGCCGCCGACCGCGCCGACGAGCACCCGCTGGTGATCGCCGGCGGCCACGCCGCGTTCAACCCGGAGCCCGTCACCGACTTCATCGACGCCGCCGTCCTCGGTGACGGCGAGCAGGCCGTCCTCGACATCACCGACGTGATCCGCGCGTTCAGGGCGGCGGGCTCGCCGGGCGGCCGCGCGGAGCTGCTCGCCCGGCTCGCCCGCCGGCGCCTCGTCTACGTGCCCGCGTTCTTCGACGTCACCTACGGCGAGGACGGCGCGATCGTCGCTGTCACCGCCAACCGGGATGATGTCCCGGCTCGCCCGGTGAAGCACACGCTGTCCGACCTGGACTCGTGGCCGTACCCGAAGACACCGCTGGTGCCGCTCGCGGAGACCGTGCACGAGCGGATGAGCGTGGAGATCTTCCGCGGCTGCACCCGCGGCTGTCGGTTCTGCCAGGCCGGGATGATCACCAGGCCGGTCCGGGAGCGTTCGATCGACACGATCGGCGCGATGGTCGACGCGGGCCTGTCGGCCTCCGGCTTCTCCGAGGTCGGGCTGCTGTCACTGTCGAGCGCCGACCACAGTGAGATCGGCGAGATCGCGACCCAGCTCGCCGACCGCTACGAGGGCACCAACACCTCACTGTCGCTGCCGTCCACCCGGGTCGACGCGTTCAACGTGACGCTGGCCAACGAGTTCTCCCGCAACGGCCGGCGTAGTGGGCTCACCTTCGCCCCCGAGGGCGGTTCGGAGCGTCTTCGCAAGGTCATCAACAAGATGGTCAGCGAGGAGGATCTGATCCGCACCGTCAGCACCGCGTACGCGCAGGGCTGGCGACAGGTGAAGCTCTACTTCATGTGCGGTCTGCCGACCGAGACCGACGAGGATGTGCTCGGCATCGCCAAGCTCGCCCGCGAGGTGATCAGGGCCGGCCGCAAGGCCAGCGGGCATCGCGACATCCGCTGCACGGTCTCCATCGGCGGGTTCGTGCCCAAGTCGCACACCCCGTTCCAGTGGGCCGGCCAGGCCTCCTGGGAGGTCACCGACCACCGGCTCAAGCTGCTGCGCGACACCGTCCGCGCCGACCGGGAGATCGCCCGCGCCGTCGGGTTCCGCTACCACGACGGCCGGCCGGGGATCATCGAGGGCCTGCTCGCCCGCGGCGACCGCCGCGTGGGCCGGGTGATCGAACGGGTGTGGCGCGAGGGCGGGCGCTTCGACGGCTGGAGCGAGCACTTCTCCTTCGAGCGCTGGGAGCGCGCGGCGGCCGCCGAGCTCGAGCCGCTGGGCGTCTCGCTGGACTGGTTCACCACCCGGGAGCGCCCCGAACGCGAGGTGCTGCCCTGGGACCACCTCGACGCGGGCCTCGACCGCGACTGGCTGTGGTCGGACTGGCAGGACGCGCTGCGCGCGTCCGAGCTCGACGACTGCCGGTGGACGCCCTGCTACGACTGCGGTGTCTGCCCGACGATGGGCTCGCAGATCGAGATCGGCCCGACGCGCCGCACCCTGCTGCCGCTGACCCCGGTGCCGTCGCGGCCCGCGCGGGCCGCGACGGGCGCGGCGACGTCGGCTTCCGCGACGGCCGCGACAGCGACGGCGGCGACGGGGCAGGAGAAGGCGCGTGCCGCCGCGGCGCCCTGACGGCCCGCCGCCGCCACCGCCGGTCGCGCGGGTGCGGTTGCGGTTCGCGAAGCGCGGCCGGCTGCGCTTCCTCTCCCAGCTCGACCTTGCGCGGTCCTTCGAGCGCGGGCTGCGCCGCGCGCGGGTGCCGATCGCCTTCTCAGCCGGGTTCAGCCCGCACCCGAAGGTCTCCTGGGTCGGTGGGGTGCCCACCGGGGCGGCCAGCGAGGCCGAGTACGTCGAGCTCGCGCTCGCCGAGGACGTCGACCCGGAGGCGTTGCGGGTGGCGTTGGACGCGGCGCTGCCGCCCGGGTTCGACCTGCTCGCCTGCGTGCCGGCGGAGGGCGGGCCGCTGGCCGGACGGATCGAGGCGTCCCGCTGGAGCGTGCGCGTGCCGGGTGTGCCGGCCGAGGACGTCTCCCGCGCGCTGGACGCGCTGCTGGCTCGGGAAAGTCTCGAGGTCGAGCGCAGGACCAAGTCCGGCCGCGCCCTCGTCGACGTGCGGCGAGCGGTGATCTGCGGCGTTTGCCGTGCGTCGGCTCACGACTGTGCGATACTGGATGTGGTCGTGCGGCATACGACGCCCGCTGTGCGACCAGACGACGTGCTGACCGCCCTTGGCGTGGTTGCCGTCCCGCCGCTGACGTTTCCGGTCCCGCCGGAGCCAACCAGGCTCGAGCAGGGACTGATCCGGGTGGACGGGACGCTGGCGGACCCATTGGCCGCCCCCTCCGGGGCGCCGAACCGAAGCGAGACGGACCGGCTGGCAGGTCGACTCACAGCTTGATGCAGGGCGTCGCAGGATTACGGCGGTTCGTCCGCCGGACTAGACAGCGGCTTCTGCGCGGCCGCGACTGCCTGTGGCAGCGCGCCCGGGAGCCCGGAGGCTTTATATCCCGTGCCCGACGACACTCAGATTCCCAGCGACGACAACCAGACGGCACCGACGGCGGAAGAATCCGCCGCCGCGCCTCGACGCCGCCGCTCGGCCGGCCGGCCCGCCGGTCCTCCCAGCGAATCATCCGCCGCGCTGCCCTTCGAGCAGCCTCCCGACGACCTGGCGCCACCCGCCGTCGACGGGGCTCCGATCGACCTGAACGCGGCCGACACTCCGATCGTTCTGAACCAGGTCGACACTCCGGTCATTCTGGACGCCACCGGCACGGACCCGGTGGAGGCGGAACCAGCTGGGGAGGACGAGCTCGACCCGCCAGCCGGGACGGACGTGCCAGCCCCGGCCGACGAGGCCGAGCCGCCGGTGCCGGTGCCGGTAAGCGAGCCCGCCCAGGCCATGACCGAGGTGGTCACGGCCGAGGCCGTTCCCGCCTCGGCCGCCGCCGCGCCTACCGCCGCCGTGCCGGCGGACGGCGCGCCCGTTGACATCGACCCGACCGCGGAGACGGCTCCCGCCGAGACGCGCCGCCGGCCGCGCGCGCGCCGGGCGGTCCGGGCCGTACTCACACCCCTCGCGCCTCTCGCGTCGCCCGAGTCGACGGCCTCCGCTCCCGTTGCCGCCGAGTCGCCGGCGGCCGAGGCCGGTGCGCCGGCCGGGGGCGAGCCGCTCGGCGAGGCCGCGCCCGCCGAGACGGAGGCGGCCCTCGAGGCGCCAGTCCGGCGGCGGGCCCGTTCCGCCCGCCGGGCCACGTCGGCGCCGTCCGAGCCGTCCGCGGTGACGCCCTCTGAGGCCACGTCGCCCGCGGTGGACGAGCCGCCCGCGGCTGTGGACCAGTCCGTCGAGACGGTGAAGATTTCCGAGCCGGCGGCCGAGACGGCCGCCGAGACCGAGACGCCTGCCGAGACCGAGACGCCCACGGCGCCTCCCAGGACGCGGCGCCGCGCCGCCAGCCGGCGCGCCCGTGCCGTCGAGGAGACCGTGGCGGGCGAGGCTGCTCAGGCCGAGCCGCCGACTGAGGCCGAGGCGCCCACGGCTGAGGCAAGCACGGCTGAGGCAAGCACGGCTGAGGCAAGCACGGCTGAGGCAAGCACGGCTGAGGCAAGCACCGCGGAGGCAAGCACCGCGGAGGCGCCCCCCGTCGGGACGCTGGCCGTCGAGGCGTCCACAGACGCGGGCGACGCCTCCCAGTCATCCGCCCCGAAGTGGAGCGTCGGGTCCACCTTCTCGGCCGGTTTCGACACCCAGGTGTCCACACCTCGTGTGGCTCGCCGGCCAGTGACGGCGGTGACCTTCCAGGCCCCCGACCTGGCCGCGCGCGAGCCGACGGCCCCCCGGGGCCGCGATCGCGATCGTGACTGGGATCGGGACCACCCCCGCGACGCGGAGGAGCGCCCCGACCGGGCTGCGCCGGCCGCGGCCGTGAAGGAGACCGGGGAGTCCCCGGAGGCCAGCGAAGAGCTCCCCGTGGTCGAGACCGCGCAGGCCCAGGAGCCCGAGGCCGCCGACATCGAGTCGGGCCTGGAGGACGCCGACGTGACCGGCACCCGCCGTCGCCGTCGCGGCCGCCGTGGCCGGGGCCGGACGCGCGGCGAGGAGGACGGTTTCGAGGCCGGCGAGGCCGGCGAGGCCGGTGCGGAGCAGTCGGCCGCGGACGAGGACGAGGCCGAGGACGACGAGCCTGACGAGGCCGACGAGCAGCTCGCCACCGACGCCGACGAGGAGGACGAGGAGGACGATCGGACCGGCTCGCGCCGCCGTCGCCGTCGCCGTCGCCGGGCCACGACGTCGGGAGACGAGGCATCCTCCCCGGATGACCCGCCGAACACGGTCGTCCACGTCCGCGAGACGCGCCGCGACGACGACCTCGTCCGCGGGGTCAGCGGGTCGACCAGGCTCGAGGCCAAGCGGCAGCGCCGCCGGGAGGGCCGGGACGTCGGGCGGCGCCGGCCGCCGATCGTCACCGAGGCGGAGTTCCTCGCCCGCCGTGAGTCGGTCGAGCGCCGGATGCTGGTGCGCCACGCCGGCGACCGCACCCAGATCGCCGTGCTCGAGGACGGTGTCCTCGTGGAGCACTTCGTCACCAGGGCCAGCTCCTCCTCATACGCCGGCAACGTCTACCTCGGCCGGGTACAGAACGTGCTGGCCAGCATGGAGGCGGCCTTCGTCGACATCGGCAAGGGCCGCAACGCCGTCCTCTACGCCGGCGAGGTCAACTACGACGCTTCCGGGCTGGAGGGCAGGCCGCGCAAGATCGAGCAGGTGCTCAAGCCGGGCCAGTCTGTGCTCGTCCAGGTCTCCAAGGACCCGATCGGGCACAAGGGCGCCCGGCTGACCAGCCAGGTCAGCCTGCCCGGCCGCTACCTCGTGTACGTGCCGGACGGGCAGAGCGCCGGGATCAGCCGCAAGCTGCCGGACACCGAGCGCTCCCGGCTCAAGAGCATCCTCAAGAAGATCACCCCCGAGGATGGCGGCGTGATTGTGCGGACGGCCGCCGAGGGCGCGAGCGAGCAGGAGCTCGAGCGTGACGTCGAGCGCCTCGCGGCCCAGTGGGAGGACATCGCCCGCAAGGCGCAGAAGGCCAGCGCCCCGGCGCTGCTCTACGGCGAGCCGGACCTGGTCGTCCGGGTGATCCGCGACATCTTCAACGAGGACTTCACCGAGCTGCTCGTACAGGGCTCGGGCGAGGCCGAGACCATCGAGAGCTACGTCGACATGGTCGCGCCGGACCTGCGTACCCGGGTCCGCAGGCACGTCGGGACGACCGATCTGTTCACCGAGTACCGCGTCGACGAGCAGCTGGCCAAGGCGCTGGACCGCAAGGTGTGGCTGCCCTCCGGCGGCTCGCTGGTGATCGACCGGACCGAGGCCATGACGGTCGTCGACGTCAACACCGGCAAGTTCACCGGCAAGGGCGGCAACCTCGAGGAGACCGTCACCAAGAACAACCTCGAGGCCGCCGAGGAGATCGTCCGCCAGCTGCGGCTGCGTGACATCGGCGGGATCATCGTCATCGACTTCATCGACATGGTCCTGGAGAGCAACCGCGAGCTGGTGCTGCGCCGGCTCACCGAGTGCCTCGGCCGGGACCGCACCCGCCACCAGGTCGCCGAGGTGACCAGCCTCGGCCTGGTCCAGATGACTCGCAAGCGGGTCGGCCAGGGCCTCCTGGAGGCTTACAGCGAGTCCTGCGCGCACTGCAACGGGCGTGGCGTGCTCATCCATCTCGACGGTTACCATGCGCCGGCGGCGTCCTTGCCGGTGCCGGCGCCCCCGGCCCGTCGTGCCGGGCGCCGCGGCTCCGTCGCGGCGGTGCCGCTCGCGGGCTCCGAACAGCTGAGCGAGGGCGAGGGCGACCGGGCGGTCCCCGAGCATGCCTCCTCGATGGGAGGAACCCTGGAGGCCACAGGTCTGGCTGACGGCCACACCGGCGCCACCGGGCCGGGCGCCGGCGCGCCCGAGACTGCGGGAGGCACCGAGGCCGGCGCCGCGCGCGAGAGCGGCCGCCGCTCCCGGCGGGCCCGCCGGGCCACGACCCAGATCATCGCCGCGGACGTGGTGGCGCCGGAGCCGGCGGCCACCCAGGCAGCGGAGGCGGAGCCGGCCGGGACAGAGCCGGCGGCGGCGCCGGCGAACGGGGCCGCGGCCGGCACCGGCTGGCCGGACACGATCCCGACCGGGACCGGCGAGGACCACGCCCTCCAGACGCCCGCCGGCGAACCAGGCGGCGTGGGCTGGCCGACGAACGGCCCGGCGTATGCCCAGGGCCACCAGAACGGTGGCGCTCAGAACGGTGGCGCTCCCACGGGCGCCGCCATCGGGGAGCCGGAGCACGCCGCGTCGGGGGGCCCGACGGTGTTCGCCAACTCGGCCGACCCCGACAGCATCATCGGCGAAGCGGGCTCGGCGGGCGCCGGCCGTGGCCGCCGGCCGCGGCGGGCATCCCGCCCGGTGGCGAAGCCGGCGGAGTCCGTCGAGGCGACCGTCTCGGCCGACTGAGGCCGGCGCTTCGCGCCAGCCACAGGCCGGGTTTGGCTAGGCCGCGTGGCGGTGGTTGTCGGTGGTGGCCGGCGCGTCCGGCCGTCGGCGGGTGGGCGGCTCGTCGTGGCCGGCGGGCCCGGGGTCCCGCGGGTCGTGAACGCCGGTGGGCGCCCCGTTCGCAGCCGTCCTGTCGTGGTCGTGGCCGGCCAGCGCGGAACGGCCGGCTTCGGCGAGTAGCTGGTCCAGGGCTACCCGTGAGCGGCGCAGCGCGCCGTCCACGGCGTCCCTGGCCAGGTCATGGTTGCCGAGCTGCAGCGCGTAGGTCGCGACGACGAGCGTCTGCACCAGGTCGTCCTGGTCACCGAGGCGCGCGGCCGCCTCGGTGCGCCGGGCGGCCGCGCTCGCCGCCGCCAGGCGCGCCGTCAGCGCCCGCCCGTGCAGCGTCGCCCAGCAGGCCACCGGAACCGCCATGAGGGCGACCAGCGCGACCGCGCCCGCCACCCAGGTTGCCGTTTCCCACTCCATCTCGGTCATCCCCGGCCGCCCTCCCGCCCCCGCCGGATATCTCCGTCGCCAGGTCCATCGTTCCCCGGCGGCCGGGGCGGTGACCATGACACGTCCGGATCACCCTCAGGTGATCCCGCCCTAGGTAAGGAGTCACCCGCCTGTGCCGACGGGTGCACCCATCCGGGCTGGCTATCAACGGAAAGTAGTCATGCTGGCCCTGACCGGCAGGTCCTGGTGGCCGCGAGTCGGCCAGCCGTCGCCCTGGGCGGAGACAGGCGCGGCCACCGGGCGTAAACGAGCCGGTGCCGGTCAGCACCTTTCGCCATCGGGCCTGTAGGGTGGAGCGACACGGGGTAGGTTTGGTGCCCACTCCGGACGGGCGTAGGCCAGTCAGCGCCGCGCGGGCCACACGGGCGACTCCACATGGGAGATCCGAGGCGGTCGCGTGGTCGCTGTTGCCGGGGGCGTACGGGCGCGGGGCACCTTGAGGAGATGAGCTCGCGCGGCGGCTTTCGAGGTGCGCGTGGGCCACAGGAGCAGGGAGAACTGGTGTACGCGGTCGTTGCCAGCGGCGGCAAGCAGCACAGGGTCGCCGTCGGCGATGTGGTTGACGTCGAGCTTCTCCCCGGTAAGCCGGGCGTGGCCGTGAACCTTCCGGCACTGCTGCTTATCGATGGCGAGTCGGTCACCACCGACAAGGATGCGCTCGCGTCCGTCGAGGTGACCGCCGAGGTCGTCGGCGTCGTCAAGGGTCCGAAGATCCGGATCCACAAGTTCAAGAACAAGACCGGCTACCACAAGCGGCAGGGTCACCGCCAGAAGCTGACCCGGCTGAAGGTCACCGGCATCGAGACCAAAGAGGCCTGAGCGAGATGGCGCACAAGAAGGGCGCGAGCTCCTCGCGCAACGGTCGTGACTCCAACGCCCAGCGGCTGGGCGTGAAGCGATTCGGTGGCCAGTATGTGAAGGCCGGCGAGATCCTCGTCCGCCAGCGCGGCACCCACTTCCACCCGGGCGATCTCGTCGGCCGGGGCAAGGACGACACCCTGTTCGCGCTCGCCGAGGGGCACGTCCAGTTCGGCACCCGCCGCGGTCGCCGCGTCATAAACGTGCTCGCCCTGGAGACTGCCGCCGCCTGACGCGGTCGGGCTCACCCTGTTCGCCGAGCTTCGCTCGGCTTCCCGGGTGACCTCGTCAGAGATGCCTGCTCCGGGGGGCCGTTCCCCCAGCTGTCCGCTGGCGCGGCCAGCTGGGGGCCCCTGCGCCCGGACCCCCGGTGTCGGGCTTCGCTCGACCTTCTTGGGGCGACAGATGCAGGCCAATACCGAAGCCGCGCCGGGCTGGTGTCAGGAGCCCGGGTGCGGTCTTCGTCATGTTCGCGGTCCATACGAACTCTGCACTGGCATGACAACCCCTAGAGGGCCAAAGGGTGTGCGAAAATGATCTTCCTTCGCACACCCGGCGGCCGTTGTCTCCAGGATCACTAGAGGGCCAAAGGGCGTGCGAAAATGATCTTCCTTCGCACACCCGGCGGCCGTTGTCCCCAGGATCACTAAGGGCAGAGCCCAGTAATCGAGAGGCCAGGTCTGTGCCCACATTCGTCGACCGGGTGGTTCTGCACGCCGCCGCCGGGGACGGCGGGCATGGCTGCGCGTCGATCCACCGGGAGAAGTACAAGCCGCTCGGCGGGCCCGACGGGGGCAACGGCGGCCGAGGCGGCGACATCAGGCTGATCGTCGACCCCAGCGTTACCACGCTGCTCGACTTTCACTTCCACCCCCACCGCCGTGCCACCAGCGGCCGGCCGGGGCAGGGCTCCAACAAGAGCGGCGCCGACGGCGAGGACCTCGTTCTCCCGGTCCCCGACGGCACCGTCGTGCTCACCCCGGACGGCGAGGAGATCGTCGACCTGGTCGGCGCCGGCAGCACGTATGTGCTCGCCGGCGGCGGGCGCGGCGGGCGGGGCAACGCGGCGCTCGCGTCCGCCCGGCGCAAGGCGCCGGGGTTCGCGGAACTGGGCGAGCCGGGGGAGAACCTCGACGCCGTCCTGGAACTGAAGTCGGTCGCGGACGCCGCGCTCGTCGGTTACCCGAGTGCCGGCAAGTCGTCGCTGGTCTCGGTGCTGAGCGCGGCCAAGCCGAAGATTGCCGACTACCCGTTCACGACGCTGGTGCCGAACCTCGGCGTCGCGCAGGCGGGCGACCTGCCGCCCTACACCGTCGCCGACGTTCCCGGCCTGATCCCCGGCGCGAGCCAGGGCCGCGGCCTGGGGCTGGAGTTCCTCCGTCACATCGAGCGCTGCTCGGTGATCGTGCATGTCCTGGACTGCGCGACGCTGGAGTCCGACCGAGACCCGCTGTCGGACCTGGACGTGATCGAGAGCGAGCTGGCGGCCTACTCGGCGGATCTCGCGGACCGGCCCCGCATCGTGGTCCTCAACAAGATCGACGTTCCGGACGCCCGGGATCTAGCCGAGCTGGTCACACCCGACCTGCGCGCGCGTGGGCTCGAGGTGTTCTCGATCAGTACCGCGACCCGGGAGGGCGTGCGGCAGCTGACGCTGTACCTCGCCGGGATGATCGCCGAGCACCGGCGCTCGTCGCCGGTGGCATCGGCGACGCGGATCGTGCTGCGCCCGCGCGCGGTCGACGAGCCCGACTTCTCGGTACGCGCCGTCGGCGACGGATTCGTCGTCACCGGCGCGAAGCCCCTGCGCTGGATCCGCCAGACCGACTTCACCAACGACGAGGCGATCGGTTTCCTCGCCGACCGGCTGGCCCGGCTCGGTGTCGAGGCCGAGCTCGCCCGGCTCGGCGCCGAGCCGGGAGCCGAGGTCACCATCGGCGACGTCACGTTCGACTGGGAGCCGACGCTGTCTGGCCGCGGGGCGCTCGCCGACTACGCGACGGCCCGCGCGGACGAGGAGACCGCGAGCGTCGCGACCGTCGGCGGTACCGCCGGCCGCGGGCGCGTGACCGAGCCCCTGCTCGGCCCGCGTGGCAGCGACGACCGGATGCGCGCCTCGGTCCGGCTGACCCGCGGCGAGCGGATGACTCGCCGCGCTCGGCGGCTGGCCGACCGGGACGGAGCGGACACCGCCTTCGAGGACGCCCAGGACGGTGTCGTCGTGGACGAGGACGGCGTGGTCACCCACACGGACGCGCGGGACGAGGGCTGGGACGACGGTGTCTGGCACGACGGCCAGGACCCGGACGACGCGGATCTGGACGACGCGGATCTGGACGACGAGGACGCGGACGGCACCGATACGACGAACGGACCCGTCGTCGTCTGGGCCGGCCGCGACGGCGACGGCGCGGACGCCTCCTGGGACGACGACAAGAACGAGAGCGAGGACGGCGGCCAGCCGGCCGGCGCCCGGCGCGGCGGGGCGGGGGACGAGGGGTAGGCGTGCGTTCGTTCGTTGAGCACGCGCAACGGGTCGTCGTCAAGGTCGGGTCGTCGTCGCTGACGACCGCCTCCGGCGGGCTGGACGCGGCCCGGCTGGAGGCGCTCGTCGCGGCCGTGCGCCCACTCGCGGGGCGACGGCTGGTGCTGGTGAGCTCCGGCGCGATCGCTGCCGGGCTCGCCCCGCTGGGGCTCTCGCGCCGGCCGCGCGACCTCGCCACCCTGCAGGCCGCGGCGAGCGTCGGGCAGAGCGCGCTGGTCCACCAGTACGCGGAGGCGTTCCGGCGCTCGGACCACCAGGTCGGCCAGGTGCTGCTCACCGCGACCGACGTCATCCGGCGCACCCATTACCGCAACGCCCGCACGGCGCTCGACCGGCTGCTGGAGCTCGGCATCGTCCCGATCATCAACGAGAACGACGCCGTCGCCACCCAGGAGATCCGCTTCGGCGACAACGACCGTCTCGCGGCGATCGTCTCCCATCTCGTCTCCGCCGACCTGCTGGTGCTGCTGTCCGACGTCGACGGCGTCTATGACGCGAACCCGCGGCTGGGCCCGGCGAACCTGGTGCGCGACGTTCGGTCGGACGCCGACCTGGACGGGCTGACCGTCAAGGGCACCGGCACGGCCGGCGTCGGTACCGGCGGGATGGCGACGAAGATCGACGCGGCCCGGATGGCCGCGTCCGGCGGGGTGACCACGATCGTCACGTCGGCGGCGCTCGCTGCCCAGGCGCTGGCCGGCGAGGAGGTCGGCACGGTCTTCCACCCGACCGGCCCGCGCCGCGCGTCCCGCCTGCTCTGGCTGCAGCACGCGACCGCTCCTCAGGGCCGGCTGCACCTGGACGCGGGCGCGGTCGCCGCGGTCGTCGGCCGCCGGGCGTCGTTGCTGCCCGCGGGCCTGACCGCCGTCGACGGCGACTTCTCCGCCGGCGACCCGGTCGACCTCGTCGACCCGTCAGGTCGCCCGGTGGCGCGTGGCCTCGTCGCCTTCGACGCGGCGGAGCTTCCCACCATGCTCGGCCGCGGCACCGCCGAACTGGCCGCCGACCTCGGCCCCAGCTACGAGCGCGAGGTCGTCCACCGCGACGACTTGGTCCTCCTCCTGCGCGCGCGTTGACCGCGGGCAAAACAAAGGCCCGCCGAAGCGGGCCTGGACCCAGCTACCTAGATCCCTGGGGGGTACAGACAGCGTAGCTGGTAGGTGCCCAGCTGTGTCCGACGCCCGGGTCAGGTGGTCGTGTCGACGGTGCTGCCGTTCGGGCCCTTGTGGACCTGGATCTGGGTGGGGATGCGGAGGCGGAGGTCGGCCACGTGGCTGACGACGCCTACCAGGCGGCCGCCGGAGCGGAGCTCGTCGAGGACGTTCATGACCTCGTCGAGGCTGTCGGGGTCGAGGGTGCCGAAACCCTCGTCGATGAACAGCGCGTCGATCGAGTGGCCGCCGGACTCGGCGCTGACGACGTCGGCAAGCCCCAGCGCCAGCGAGAGGGCGGCCTGGAACGTCTCGCCGCCGGACAGGGTCGCCGTCGGGCGGGAGCGGCCGGTCCAGGCGTCCTCGACGAGCAGGCCGAGGCCGGCCCGCCGCCGCCGGTCGCGGCGCTCGCCGGCGTCGTGGACGAGCGTGTAGCGCCCGCCGCTCATTGCCGAAAGCCGCCGGCTCGCCGCCTGCGCGACCTCCTCCAGCCGCGCCGCCAGTACATAGCTCGACAGCGGCATGCCGTGCAGGTTGCCGCCACGGCCGGCAGCGAGGTCGGCGAGCGCGCGTAGCTGGTCCGCCGTGGCCCTGCGCGGCGCCAGCGCCGCGTGCGTCGCGACGTATTCCTGAGCGAGGGCATCGAGCCGGCGGGTCCGCTCGGCCGCCGTCGCCGCGGCGGCCAGCGCCTCCTCGTGCGCCCGCCTCGCGTCCTCGGCGGCGTGCTCGTGGTCCTCGACCGCGGTCGGCGCGTCGTCGGCGATCCCGGCCAGCTCCGGGGCGTCCAACCGGGACTGGATCCTGACCCGTTCCTCCTGGTGAGCCTGGATGCGCGCCTGGGCGTCGGCCAGCCAGCTCGCCTCGCGGACGGCGGCCAGGGCCGCCGCCGGGTCGGCGAAACCCGCCTCCGTCGCGGCGGCGATCGCTGTGGACTCGGCCCGCCGGGACTCGTCGGCCGCCCGGACGGCCGCGAGCACGGCCGCTCGTGTCGTCTCGCACCTGCCGGCGAACGCCGCGACGGCGGCGACCCGCGCCGCGAGCTGGGCCGGGTCGCGCAGCGCGTCCGGCACCGCCATCAGCGCCCTCGCGGCCCGTTCCCGCGCCGCGGCGGCGCGCAGCCCAGCCTCGCGCTCAGCGGTCCGATGGGCCGCGAGACCCGCGTGCGCCGAGGTCTCGGCGCGCGCGAGCCGGGCGAGCTCCGCCTCGGCCGGGGCCAGGTCCGCCGCCGCCGCCGCGGCCTCGCCAGCGGACGCGGCGAACGCACGCGCCACCGCCGCCAGCTCGGCGGCGCCGCGCTCGGTGGGCGTCGGATGGCCGGCGCCTTCGCCGCTGCCTACGCTGGCACCGCCATGCCCGACGGCCCCGGCGGAGGCGCCGCCGGGGCCGGGGAGAGCGGCGGGGCCGGCGAGCAGCACCTCCTCGTCGAGCAGGCTGCCGCGCAGCTCGCCCAGCAGCTCCCGGACCGGGTCGACGGCGGTGTCGTCCGTGCTCGTCGCCTTGTGGCCGTCGGCGGCGCCCGTGGTGTTCGTGCTCCCGCTGGCCGCGTGGTCGTCGCCGGCGGGATCGTCGTCAGCCGGGCCGCCGCCGGCTGCGTGGTCGACGACGGGCCCGCCGTCGCGGAGCGCGTCCGGGGTGCGCAGGAGCGTCGCGCGCAGGGCGCGCACGCGTTCCGTCAGCCCGGCGACCTGTTCCCGCGCCTCGCGTGCCGTCGCCTCGCGCCGCCCGGCCTCCTCGTCGGCGGCTCGTTCGTCGTCCTTGTTGACGTGGTCGGCGCGGACCTCGGCGGGGTCGGGGTGGGCGAGCGAGCCGCACACCGGGCAGGGGGTGTCGCCGGTGAGCGCGGCGGCGAGCTCGGCGGTGATCGCGTCAAAACGCTGCTGGCGCAGCTCGGCCGCACGGGCGCGGGCACGCGTCGCGGCGGCCTGGGCCTCGTCGGCGGTGAGGAGCGCCGCGTGCCGGGCGCGGACGGCGTCGGCCAGATCGGCCAGCTGGCCGGCGCGCTCCGCGAGCGCCGGGGCGAGCCGGGCCGCCTGCCTGGCCCGTCCGACGCGGTCCTGCGCGGTCCCGCGGGCGATGGGGAACGTCGTCTCGATCTCGGTGACGTGGATCTCGGCGGCCTGGGCGTGGGTGAGGGCGTCCCGGTCGGCTGCCATCACCTCCCGCTCGGCCTCGTCGGCCGTGGTGAGCGCGAGCGCCAGCGCCTCGAGCCTGCCTGACTCGGTGTGCGCGAGCGCGGCGAGCCTGCCCAGCCCGCCCGCGTCCGCGTCGGGGCCGGCGCGCAGCTGCCCGGACGGCTCGCGGGCGGCGTCGAGGGAGGGCACGGTGGCGGCGTCGAGGGCGGCACGGGCCGCGGCCTCGTCCCGCGCGGCCCGGCTGGCCTCGTCGGCCCGCCCAGCCGCGTCGGCGACGGCGCGGCTGACCGTGCTGGCCCGGCCCGCCGCGTCCAGCTCCGTGGCGAGCGAGGTGATCTCGGGCGCGAGCTCGACGAGCTCGGCGAGTCGGGCGCGCAGGCGGGCCCGGTCCTCGGCCCGCCTCGCCGCCTCGCGCGTCGCGGCCAGTTGGCGGTCGGCGAGTTCGCGGGCCTTGGCGGCCTCGTCGCGGCGCGTGGCGGCCGATATCTGTCCGGCACGGGCGGCTTCGGCGAGCGACGCCGCCCAGTCCGGCCCCGGCGGTCCATCTGTGCCGCCCGGCGCCGCGTCGTCCCGCTGCCCGTCGTCCTGCTGCCCGTCGTCCTGCCGCTCGTCGTCCGGGCGCGCCTCGACGCCGGCGGCTTCGATGATCTTCGCTTGGACGCGGTCGAGGGACTGGCGGGCCAGGCCGTAGTCGTCGGCGGCGCGCTTGGCGCGGTCGGCGAGCCACTGTTCGACCCGCTCGAACAGGCCGACGCTGAACAGCTGCTTGAGCAGCGCCTCGCGGGCGTCATTGTCGGCGTGCAGGAAGTCGGCGAACCGGCCCTGGGGGAGCATGACGACCTGGAAGAACTGTTCGGGCTTCATCCCGAGGTGCACGCTGATCTCGAGGCCGACGTCGTCGTTGCGCGTGGCCTCGGTCCGCCAGGCCGATCCGGTCCACTTCTCCAACGACGCCTTCGGGTGCTCCCGCTGCGTGCCAGTGCCGCGACGCTTCGGCCGGTCCCACCCAGGGGAGCGGGTGACGCGGAAACGCCCGGCCGGTACCGAGTACTCCAGCCGCACCCGCGGGGCCGCGTCCGCGGCGGCGTGGTGGGACCGCAGGTCGCGCACGCCGCGCAGGCCGGGGACGGCGCCGTAGAGCGCGAAGCCGAGCGCGTCGAGCAGCGTCGTCTTCCCGCCGCCCGTCTCGCCGCACAGCAGCACCAGGCCACCCGTGCCGAGCTGGTCGAGATCGAGCTCCACAGCGCCGGGAAAGGCGCCGAACGCGGTCAGCTCGAGGCGATGCGGGCGCATCAGCCAGCCTCCGCCGCCGTGGCCGCGAGCCGGGCCTCGGTGAGCGCGGTGGCGAGCAGCTCGCGTTCGGCCTCGGTCGCCGAGGTGCCGCGGGCGAAGCCGACGAAGTCGGCGGCGACGTCGAGGTCGGCGCGGCCGCGGGTGCGCCGCGCGAACGAGCGGGTGTCGGCCGCCTCGGCGTTCTCCGGTTCGTGGCGCAGGACCAGGGTGCGCGGGAAACGCTCGCGCAGCGCCGTCATCGCGTCCATCGGGCGGCCTGGGTCGGTCAGCACCGCGGCGATGAAGTCGTCGGCATGCTCGCCGTACTCCAGCCGGGTGAGCAGGTCCGCGAGCCGGCCGCGAAGGATCGTCATGCGCCGCCGCGTCGGGACCGGGATCGCCTCCACCCTGGTCAGGCCGGCCGGGCCGAGCTCGGCGAGCAGTGTGGCCTTCGCGTCGCCGGCCTCGGAGAACGAGTACGCCAGCGGTGAGCCGCTGTAGCGCACCTGCTCCCGGTCCTGGACTCGCTGCGGGCGGTGCAGGTGGCCGAGCGCGGTGTAGGTGATGCCGTCGAACAGTGACGCCGGGACGTGCGCGACGCCTCCGACGCTGATGTCGCGCTCACTGTCGCTGCCGGCGGCGCCGGTGACCCAGGCGTGCGCGACGACGACCGACCTGGCGCCGCGATGGCCGGCCAGGTCGGCCCGGACGGCGGCCATCGCCCGGCGCATCGTCGCCGCGTGGGACAGCTGCTCCGCCCGGCGGGCCCGGCCGGCGGCGGCCGGGGGGCGTGCCGGAGCGGGTATGAGGCTCGGGGCCAGCTCGTCGTCGTCGAAGAGCGAGACCATGCCCGGGAAGGGCGGTTCGGCCGGCCCCTCGGCGACCGCCAGGGGCGGCGGCCCGGCCGGGACCCCCGCGGCGTCACCGGCCGGCGCCGAGGAGCCACCCGGCCCGTCCGCCTGGGCACTGAAGCCGGCGCCCGCGTGAGCGCCGGCGCCGGCCTCAGCGCCCAGGCCGGCCGGTCCGTCGCCCTGGGCGTCGACCTCGGGAAGGGCGACCTCGGGAAGGAGGTCCGCGACGGCGGCGGGCTCCAGGTAGGGGATCGGGTAGACCCGCACCGGGCCGAACCGGTCCTCGACCACCACGGGCGTCGCGAGCTCGGCGGGGTCGGTACGGATGCGGACACGGGGGTCGAGCAGCCCAGCCTTGTCGCCAAGACGCGCGGGCGCGTCGTGGTTGCCGCTGATGACCACCACACGGGCGCCGGTGTCGCGCAGCCGGGACAGCGCCTCGTCGAACAGGCGCAGCGCGCCGAGCGGCGGGATCGCCCGGTCGTGCACGTCGCCCGCGACCACGACGAGGCCGACGCGCTCGGCGCGGGCCACCTCGACGAGGTGGTCGACGAAGGCGGCCTGCGCGGCGGCGAGATCATACCCGTGCAGGCCGCGCCCGAGGTGCCAGTCGGACGTATGCAGGACGAGCATGTCCCCCCTTCCCGCCGGGCCGAGCCCTCCCCGCCGATCGGCCAGACCCAGCCGGGCGTCGTCACGGCACGACGGCGGATCGGCGAAAGCCGCGTCCTGCGGCGCGCCGGCGCCGGGCGCCGGGCGCCGGCTCGGTGGGGGGTGCCGAGAGCATCGGTAGCGTAGGCGATCCGTTCGTGTCCGGTTCGCACCCCATGCCCGCTCGGCGCGGCCGGAGTGCTGGCGTAGCGGTCCGTACGCGCGTGGACGTACGCCGATGCCGCCGTCCAGCTGACGACGCCAGCCACGCCAGGCAGCAGGCTGGTCACCATGACATCACCGCGAACCGGTCCGGCGGCGACGGATGGCAGCCGGCGCCGCGCGTCTCGCCCGCGCGATGGCTGACCACCGCCGGGTAGGGCCAGCCCCACCCAGCCGCGGGGGTGTGGGGCATCCAGAGGCCGCCGGTTTTCTGGAACCAAAGCCGGTGGCCAGCTCCAGTGACCATCGCGCCGCCATCCACGACCGTTCGGTGTGTGGGCGGCGCGCCGACGGGCCGCCGGACGGCCCGGCGTTCGGATGGCCCGGCATCCGGGCGGCGTGGCTCGCCGCTGTGTCTTACCTCACTTCTCGCCGATCGGCCGATGCGTTTTCCGGGTCTGGGCCGTCTTCTCGATATCCGCGCGGAGTTCCTTGGCCTGCGTGGGTGGGTCGGGACGCCGTGCGGGGCGGCCCGATCCACCGGGTGAGCCGGGCGGCTGACTGGCCAGTCAACCGAATAACGGATGGGCGCCGTCGGCCGGCGACGACATCATCGAGGTCACCCGCCTCGAACGTGAGCTGTCGCACCTGGTCAGTACCTTCGGTGCGATCCGGTGGCGCCAGCCTCAACGTGGCCCGCCGGCGCCCGCCACCGGGCGCAGGCCGGCGCCGCCCGCCGTACCCGCACGCCTGTTCACGAGTGACCGCCACCTGCGCCGTCGACGACGAGCGAGCCCGAGAACCGACCGGGAGAGAACACCATGAGCGACGTGGCCGCCGAGCAGGAAAGCTCGGAGACCCAGCTACCTGCGCTTTCACCGCCGCCCGCGCCGCCAGACCAGCGCCGCCCGACGTGGCGCCGCTGGGTGGGGGCCGTCGGCGTCGTCCTCGTCTTCTTCATAGTGGGCGTGGTCGGCCTGCCCTTCCAGGGCAAGTTGGGGGAGGTCCAGAAGAACGACAACGCCTCCTACCTGCCGGGGTCCGCCGAGTCGACGAAGGTCGACACCGAGTCGGAGAAGTTCCGCTCCGTGGCGACGATCCCGGGCTTCATCGTCTACCAGCGCGACGGTGGCCTGACCGGCGGCGACAAGGCGAAGATCGAGCGTGACCGGACGGCATTCGGCAAGATCAATGGCGTGGCCGCCGACCAGCTCGGGCCGACGCAGCTCAACAAGGACGGCTCGGTCGCCTCGGTGTCGGTGCCGCTGATCGGCAAGAACGGCGACGTCGAGGTCGACGGA
Source organism: Pseudofrankia coriaricola (assembly GCF_032027725.1). Classification (NCBI taxonomy): domain Bacteria; kingdom Bacillati; phylum Actinomycetota; class Actinomycetes; order Frankiales; family Frankiaceae; genus Pseudofrankia; species Pseudofrankia coriaricola. The sequence continues at coordinate 18,857 of NZ_JASNFO010000095.1, forward strand.
GAGCAGCTCAGCGACACCGAGAAATTGATCATCGACACGGCCCGCGACGGCGCGCCGGACGGCCTGAAGGTCCACAGCGCCGGCGCCGGAGGCCTGCTCGTCGCGTTCATCGACGCGTTCAGCGGGCTCGACGGCCAGTTGCTGCTCGCGGCCGGGCTCGTGGTCATCATCATCCTGCTGGTCGTCTACCGCAGCCCGATACTGTGGTTCTTCCCGCTGCTCAGCTCGGTGTTCGCGCTCGGCCTGTCGTCGCTGGTGATCTATCCGCTGGCCAAGCACGACGTGCTGACCCTCACCGGCCAGAGCCAGGGCATCCTGTCGGTCATCGTGATCGGCGCCGGCACCGACTACGCCCTGCTGCTCGTCAGCCGGTACCGCGAGGAGCTGCACAACCACGCCAGCCGGCTGAACGCGATGCTCGCGGCCTGGAAGGGTGCCGCGCCGGCGATCGCCGCCTCCGGCGTCACGGTCGTGCTGGGCCTGCTCTGCCTGGCCCTTGGCGAGCTGAACTCGAACAAGAGCCTCGGGCCGGTCTGCGCGATCGGCGTCGCCTGCACGATGCTGTTCATGCTGACCTTCCTGCCGGCGTTCCTGGTGCTGTTCGGCCGGTGGGTGTTCTGGCCGCGCCGGCCGCGGGTCGACCATCAGGCCGACATCGCCACCCACGGCCGCTGGGCGCGGATTGCCGAGCTGGTCGGCCGGCGTGCCCGGCTCGGCTGGATCTCGACCGCCGTGCTGCTGCTGATCTGCGTCGCGTTCCTGCCGGGGCTGCGCACGGGCGGCCTGTCGACGATGGACAGCTTCACCTCGGAGCCGGACGCGATCGTCGGACAGAAGATCTACGACGCGAACTTCGACGCCGGCGCCGGCGCCCCGGCCGTCATCACCGCGAAGGCCGACCAGGCCGACGCGGTGATCGCCGGGGTGTCCAAGGTCCAGGGCGTGGACACCAAGCCGGGCTCGGTCTGCGTCGAGGTCGACTACGGCAAGATCCCCGACGCGCTGAAGTCCGGCGCGATCACGCCTGCCGACCTGGCCGGCGGAGCCTGCCCGCCCGCGGCCATCCAGGTGAAGCCGGTCGACGGCCGGCTCGCGATCGACGCGACGCTCGCCTACCGGTACGACACATCGGAGGCGGACGCGACGGTTCTACGGATCCGGGACGCCGTGCGCGCGGTGCCCGGCGCGGAGGCGCTCGTCGGCGGCTCGACGGCGGTCAACCACGACGTCAACGCGGCCTCCCGGCACGACCGCAACCTGGTGATCCCGATCGTGCTGCTGGTGATCCTCCTGGTGCTCGGACTGCTGCTGCGCGCGCTGGTGGCCCCGCTGCTGCTGATCGCGACCGTGGTGCTCTCGTTCGCCGCATCCCTGGGCGTGTCGGCACTGGTGTTCAACCACGTGCTCGACTTCGCCAACGCCGATCCGGCATTCCCGCTGTTCGCCTTCGTCTTCTTGGTAGCACTCGGAATCGACTACAACATCTTCCTGATGACCCGAGTGCGCGAGGAAGCGTTGATGTACGGCACGCGCAGGGGGATCACGCGCGGGCTTTCCGTCACCGGTGGCGTCATCACCTCCGCCGGCTTCGTGCTCGCGGCCACGTTCGCGGTGCTGGCGGTGCTGCCGCTGGTCTTCCTCGCCGAGGTCGGGTTCACGGTGGCGTTCGGCGTCCTGCTGGACACGATCATCGTGCGGTCGATCCTGGTCCCGTCGCTCAGCCACGAGATCGGCAAGAAGATCTGGTGGCCGTCCCGGCTCGCCCGCGCTGCCGACTAGCCGTTCGAGCGGTGCCCTGATCCAGGAACTCGGTCCTGAGGCCGTGCGGGTGACCGCGCGGCCTCAGGCCGTTCCGGCGCCATGGGCGCTGGCCGGTGCCGCCCGGTGCCGCCTCGCGGGTATCGGCGGTGCCGGGGAAGGTAGCCTCGGAGGGCGGCGCGCCGCGCCGGCACAACGCCGGCCCGACGTGTTCGCTGATCTTGGGTCAGCTTTCCGGCGGACGGTGATGCCGGCCCAGGGACGACCCCTGGGATCCGGTGAGAGGGGAACGGGTCATGCAGGTCTCCGCGGAGGACGTCCGAGCGAGCGCCGTGCGCGCGAAGCGGGCCGCGGCGGCGCTGGCCCCACTGTCGCGGGCCGCCAAGGACGCCGCGCTGCTGGGGATGGCGGACGCGCTGCTGGTCCGCGCCGACGAGTTGCTCGCCGCCAACGCCGAGGACGTCGTCGCCGCCCAGGCCGCCGGCATGGCTGCCGCGATGGTCGACCGGCTCACCCTCACCAAGGCCCGGCTCGGCGGGATGGCCGACGGGCTGCGCCAGGTCGCCGGGCTCGACGACCCGGTCGGCGAGGTGATCCGCGGCCGGGTGCTGCCGAACGGGATGGAGCTGCGCCAGGTGCGCGTCCCGCTCGGCGTCGTCGGGATCATCTACGAGGCCCGGCCGAACGTCACCGTCGACGCCGCCGGGCTGTGTCTGAAGAGCGGCAACGCCGTCCTGCTGCGCGGCAGCGCCTCCGCGGTGCACTCCAACACCGCGCTCGTCGGTGTGCTGCGCGACGCGGCCGAAGCCGCGGGCCTGCCCGCGGACGCCGTCCAGCTGGTTCCCGGTGTCGACCACGAGTCGGTCAAGCACCTCATGCAGCTGCGTGGGCTGGTGGACGTGCTCATCCCGCGCGGCGGCGCCGGACTGATCCGCGCGGTCGTCGAGGAGTCGACGGTGCCGGTGATCGAGACCGGAGTCGGCAACTGCCACGTCTACGTCGACGCGGACGCGGACCTCGACATGGCGGTCGCGATCGCGGTCAACTCGAAGATCCAGCGGGTGTCGGTCTGCAACTCCGCCGAGACGCTGCTCGTGCACGCCGACGTCGCCGACCAGTTCCTGCCCCGGGTGCTCACCGCGCTAGGCGAGTCCGGCGTGACGATCCACGGCGACGACGCGGTGCGCGCCGTCGCCCCGGACGCACTGGCCGCGACCGAGGACGACTGGGCCGCCGAGTACCTCTCGCTCGACCTCGCGGTGAAGGTCGTCCCGTCGCTGGACGCCGCCGTCGAGCACATCCGCGCCTACGGCACTGGCCATACCGAGGCGATCGTCACCCGCTCGCTCGCCGCGTCCCGCCGCTTCATCGCCACCTGCGACAGCGCCGCCATCATGGTGAACGCCTCCACCCGGTTCACCGACGGTGAGCGGTTCGGCATGGGCGCCGAGATCGGCATCTCCACCCAGAAGCTGCACGCCCGCGGCCCCATGGGCCTGCCGGAGCTGACGTCCACCACGTGGGTGGCCATCGGCGACGGTCACGTCGTGTAGGGCTGGCGCGCGGCCGGACGCTCCGCGTAGGTCAGGACGGGAGGGTGTGATGGGTGTGACGGGCCGGTTGCGGGGGGCGACGAACGACGGGGTGCGCGTCGAGCGGGACGTGCCGGGGCTCGCCGTGGGCGACGCGGCGGCGCTGGTCGCCGAGGTGCTCGGCGACGAGGCGCTCGCGTTCGTCGCCGGGCTGCAGCGCACGTTCGGCCCCCGGCGCCAGGAACTGCTCCACCGGCGTGCCCAGCGGCGCGCCCTGATCGCCGCCGGCGGCACCCTCGACTTCCTGCCCGAGACCGCCGACGTCCGGGCCGGCGACTGGCGGGTCGCACCACCCGCGCCGGACCTCACTGACCGCCGCTGCGAGATCACCGGCCCGACCGACGCGAAGATGGTCATCAACGCGCTGAACAGCGGCGCCCGTTTGTTCATGGCCGACTTCGAGGACGCCAACGTCCCCACCTGGTCGAACATGCTGGACGGCCAGCGCAACCTGACCGCGGCCATCGCCGGCACGCTGACCTTCACCAGCCCGGACGGCCGCGGCTACCGGCTCGGCGAGAAGGTCGCCACCCTCGTCGTCCGCCCCCGCGGCTGGCACCTGCCCGAGCGGCACGTGCTCGTCGACGGCGCGCCAATGTCCGGGTCGCTCCTCGACGCCGGGCTCTACTTGTTCCGCAACGCGCGCACGCTCGTCGATGCCGGCCGCACACCCGCGTTCTACCTGCCCAAGCTGGAAAGCCACCTTGAAGCCAGGCTGTGGAACGACGTGTTCACCGCCGCGGAGGACGCGCTCGGCCTGTCACGTGGCACCATCCGGGCGACCGTGCTCATCGAGACGCTGCCCGCCGCGTTCGAGATGGAGGAGATCCTCTACGAGCTGCGCGAGCACTCGGCCGGGCTCAACGCCGGTCGCTGGGACTACATGTTCTCCGCCATCAAGACGTTCGCGTCGCGGCCGGCGGAGTTCCTGCTGCCGGACCGCGGCTCGGTGACCATGACGGTGCCGTTCCTGCGCGCCTACACCGAACTGCTCGTCGCCACCTGCCACCGCCGCGGCGCGCACGCCATCGGCGGCATGGCCGCCTTCATCCCGTCCCGGCGTGACCCGGAGGCGGGCGCGGCGGCGCTGGCGAAGGTACGGGCCGACAAGGAGCGCGAGTCCGGTGACGGGTTCGACGGCAGCTGGGTCGCCCACCCCGATCTGGTGCCTGTCTGCACCGAGGTCTTCGACGGCGTGCTCGGCGACGCCCCCAACCAGCTCGCGCGCCAGCGCGACGACGTCCACGTCACCGCCGCCCAGCTGCTCGACGTCGCCGCCACCCCTGGCGAGATCACCGAGGCCGGCGTGCGGATCAACATCAGCGTCGGCCTGCGGTACCTGGAGGCGTGGCTGCGCGGCACCGGCGCCGTCGGTATCGACAACCTCATGGAAGACGCGGCCACCGCCGAGATCTCCCGCAGCCAGCTCCACCAGTGGGTCGCCGCGGGCGCGAAGCTCGCGGACGGCCGCGTCGTCACCGCGGAGCTGGTTCGCGCCGTGCTCGCGGAGGAGGTCGAGCGGCTGCGCGCCGCCGCCGGCGACGAGGCGTTCGCGGCCGGGCGGTGGAAGGACGCCGTGGAGCTGTTCGGGCAGACGGCGCTCGGTGAGCCCTACGCCGAATTCCTGACCCTGCCCGCCTACGACCGGATCTGAGCCTCGGCGGGACCGCTGGTCACCGGCGGTCTGGTCACCGGCGGTCTGGTCACCGGCGGTGGCGGTCGAAGAAGTCGAGCACGGCCTGGGTCGCCGGGAAGGTCTGGCCGGCCGTCGAGTTCCCCACCGCCGACGGACGGTCACTGGACGCCGCCGGGCCGCCCGGCCAGACATGCGTGCCGCCATCCACCGTCACCAGGTCCACCTCGACGTCGCGGCCCTCGGCGCCCACGGCGGCGCAGCCGAGATCGCGTCGCTGGGTGACCCCGGCCATCAGGGTCGTCAGCGTGGAGGCCGGGTGACAGCCGTAGCTCTGGACGAAGGTGTCCAGCCGGTTGACGTTGTCGGCGTAGGACGCCGTCGTGTCCGCCGTCCCGTTGATGGAGAGCACGGCCGGCGCGGAGCCGGCGGCGATGGCGGCGGCTGGGCAGGTCGATGGCGGAGTGCCCGACACCAGCGCGACCGCCGCGAAGGGGAATGGCGCGCGGCAGGCGAGCAGCCCGGCGAAGGCGCCACCGTTTGAGTGGCCGGCGGCGTAGATCCGGTCCGGGTCGACGCACAGCCGCGAGGTCAGATCGGTCAGCAGCGCGTGCGCGAAGCCGTAGTCGTCGGCGGCGCCGGCAGTCCCGAGGATGTTCCACTTGGGCGGATCGCCGAGAGCGGCGGGGGTGACCACGATGTATCCACGCGCGGTACCGGTGGCCGCCATCAGCGTGCTCGCTTCCTGGTCGCGCACACTGCCGCCGAATCCGTGGAAGTCGAACACCAGTGGACTGGCCGCCGTGCCCCGGTAGCCGTCCGGTAGCGCCAACAGGTAAGGACGATCGACCCCGTCGTAACGGAACACCTGTGTCCCGGCGACGGATGGCGCCGGGCGGGTGGGTGCGCAGCCCGCCGTCGCGGAGCCGGCAACCGGCGTCGCCCCCTCGGGGGTACTGGCGCAGCCGACGGCGACCACCGCCGCGAGCGCCGCCATCGCGAAGGCCGCGCCTACCCGTCGCCGAGGCCCGCTGCCTCGGCTCACCGTACCCGCCCGGACGATCGAGGCGACCGCAATGCGTGTCATTCCGGCAGAGTAGTCAACTAGGGTTGATAGTCAACGGTAGGTGTCTATTACGCTGGGGTGGTGGGATCCAACGGAGAATCATCCAGCGGGCCGGATCTTGGGCTGCGGCTCTCGTCCGCCCACCAGGTCTGGCAGGCCCGCACCGCGGCAGCACTCGCCGCGGCTGGCCACGGTGACCTTCGCCTGGCGGATCTACAGCTTCTGCGGCTCATCAAGGAGGGCGTGGCGTCCGTCGGCGAGTTGGCCATGCTCTTCTCGGTCACCAAGCAGGCGGTCAGCCGCACCGTTGACACCCTCACCGCGGCCGGCTACCTCAACCGATCGACTGACTCGGCCGATCGGCGACGGACCCTGCTCGCGTTGACCCAGCGTGCCGAGAACGCCATCGCCCACGTGCTTCGGTCCCGGGCCGCCGACCTGGACCGGCTACGGGCCAGCCTCGGTCCCGACGGCGTCACGGCCCTGTGCGACGGCCTTGCCGCGGTGGCCGCCCTCGAACCCGAGCAGGAGATCGTGATCGCGCTGGCCCACCGCCTGCGTGCGACGGACGACCTGTCGTGATGACTCAGCCTCGACTGGCCGATCGTTACCCATCCGAAACATAACCGTCCGCACCCCAACCATCCGGACTCGTAGCAGTCCAGGTATCTGGCCGTACGCACTGGCAATATGGGTCTGACGGATAACGGATCCGAGGGGATCAAGCGGACGTAGAGCGGGGAAAAGTCCCATGTCGTTGCAGGAACACGCCTTCGCCGATGTCGCGGACGTGCGCGGCCGCCTGAGGGAGACAGGCTACCTCGCCGACGAGGCGATCGCCACCACGGTCTTTCTCGCCGACCGGCTGCGCAAGCCCTTGCTCGTCGAGGGACCGGCGGGCACCGGCAAGACCGAGCTCGCCAAGGCACTGGCGGCGTCGGTCGGCGCGGAGCTGATCCGCCTGCAGTGCTATGAGGGGCTCGACGAGGCGCGCGCGCTCTACGAATGGAACTACAAGAAGCAGCTGCTGCGTATCCAGGCCGGCTCCGGCGAGGGCTCCGCGGACGCCGACTGGCGATCGACCCATGACGACATCTTCAGCGAGGAGTTCCTGCTCGCGCGGCCGCTGCTGTCCGCGATCCGCCGCGATGAGCCGACCGTCCTGCTGATCGACGAGACAGACAAGGCCGACGTCGAGGTCGAGGGCCTGCTGCTGGAGGTGCTCTCCGACTTCCAGGTGACGATCCCTGAGCTCGGCACGATCCAGGCAACGCGCCGGCCGTTCGTCGTCCTGACATCGAACGCGACCCGTGAGCTGTCCGAGGCGCTCAAGCGACGCTGCCTCTACCTCAACCTTGACTACCCGTCGGCGGCCCGGGAGAAGGAGATCCTGCTCGCCCGGGTGCCAGAGCTGCCCGAGCAGCTTGCCGAGGGGCTGGTCCGCACGGTCCGCGCGCTGCGGGCGATGGAACTGAAGAAGGCGCCGTCGATCGCGGAGACCATCGACTGGGGCCAGACCGTGCTCGCCCTCGGCTTCGACTCGCTCAACGAGGAAGAGGTCAAGAGCACTCTCGGCGTCGTCCTCAAGCACGCGAGCGACCAGGCCCGCGCCATCAGCCAGCTCAAGCTCGGCGCCAACTGACCGGCCCGCGTTCCCGCGAGCAGTGAGGGGCACGCGATGAACCTGGTAGATCGCATCGTCGACTTCACCGCGGCGCTGCGGCGCGCCGGTGTGCCGGTGAGTACCGCGGAGACCGTCGACGCGTCGCGCGCCGTCGGCGCGGTCGGCTGGCTCGACCGGGAGGCTGTCCGGGCGGCGTTCGCCACCACGATGTGCAAGCGCCCGCTCTACCGCAACGCCTTCGACACCCTGTTCGACCTGTACTTCCCGCCGCGGATCGGCGACGGGGTGGCCGGCGGGGCGGACGGGGTGCCTGGCCTGGGCGAGGGCGACCCGAGCGACGAGCCGCGCGACCTCACCCCTGAGGAGCTGGACGCGCTGCGCAAGGCGCTGCGCGACCGGCTTCAGCAGGCGCTGCTCGACGGCGACGACGACGCGCTGCGCGAGCTCGCCCGCCAGGCGGTCTCCAACTTCGGCTCCGCACCTGCCGGCGGGCAGAACGGCAAGTCGTGGTTCGTGTTCCGGGTCCTGCGCGCGATGTCGCCGGACACGCTGATCGCGGCGCTGCTCGCCGCGATGCTCGGCCCCCAGGACAAGGGCGGCCTCGCCGAGCGGATCGCCCGGCAGACCATCACCGACCGGATCCGCTCCTTCGAGGAGATGGTCCAGAGCGAGATCCGCCGCCGGATGGCCGAGGAGCGCGGCCTGGAAGCGACCGAGCGCACCGCGGTCAAGCCGCTCACAGACCAGGTCGAGTTCCTGCGGGCCTCCCACCAGGACCTCGTCGAGCTGCGCCGGCAGGTCTACCCGCTGGCGCGCCGGCTCGCGACCCGGCTGACGGCCAAGCGCCGCCTCGGCCGGAGCGGCCGGCTCGACTTCCGCCGCACCGTGCGCGCCTCGCTCGCCACCGGCGGCGTCCCCCTGGAGACGAAGCACCGCCCGCACAAGCCGCACAAGCCCGAGCTGGTTGTGCTCTGCGACGTCTCCGGCTCGGTCGCGTCGTTCGCGCACTTCACCCTGATGCTCACCCACGCGCTGCGCGAGCAGTTCTCGAAGGTGCGCGCGTTCGGTTTCATCGACACCACCGACGAGATCACCCGTTTCCTTCGCGGCGTCGACCTCGGCGACATGATGGCCAGGATCGCCAAGGAGGCGGACCTGGTCTGGTTCGACGGCCACAGCGACTACGGCCATGCCTTCGAGGTGTTCGCTGAGAAGTTCCCCGACGCCGTCGGCCCGAAGACGTCGCTCCTGATCCTTGGCGACGCCCGCAACAACTACCGGGCCACCGCCGCCGTCCCGTTCAGGCGTCTCTGCCAGCAGGCCCGGCACGCCTACTGGCTCAACCCCGAGCCCCGCTCCTACTGGGGCTCCGGCGACTCCGCCACGACGGCCTACTCCGACATCGTCGACGAGATGGTCGAATGCCGAAACGTCGAACAGCTCGAAGCCTTCATCGGACGTCTCCTACCGACCTGACCAGGCGCGGCCGGCCCGTCGTCAGACGGCGCGAACGGCAGCCAACGTGGTGCCACGCCGGGCCAGCGCGTCCGCCGCGCGTCGCTGGATGTGGCTGATCAGGGCGTAGAGGTCGGCGCAGTAGACGGACGGGTTGGTGAACTCACTGCCCGCGCGGTGGCGGTGCGGGTAGTAGCCGCCGCCGCAGACCGCTACCAGCTCGCAGCGGCGGCATTCCGCCGCCAGGGCGGCTAGGCCGCGCTGGCGCTCCAGGATTCCCGGCAGCGCAAGCAGGTCGTCCACGCGGTCGTCGAAGATGTTCAGCCCTGTGGCCGTGGCGCCCTCGCCGACGGCCTTGAGAGGGTCGATCTGCTCGTAGGACCCGTCGGTCTCCACGACCGCGAGGGCGACCGGGGCAAGGCCGAAGGCCTCGAAGCCGCCGGCGCCCCCGAGCAGGAGGTGCAGCAGGTCCTCGAAGATGCGCACGCTGACGGGCTGGACGGGGGCGTCGAACCACCGGTCGAACAGCCCGATCAGCCAGTCGGCGTAGGGAGTGTCGGCGCCGCCGGGCGGGCGTCCGGGGCGGACCCCCCGTGGGGGATGCTCCCAGGTGCCGTGCGGAAGCAGGAAGTCGACGGCGGGCACGCCGAGGCCGAGCAGGCCCTCCCAGACCTGCTCGGGCGCGGCGTCGAGCTGGATGGTGCACAGCACCCCGAGCAGATGCGACCGGAACTCCGGCCGGAGCATCACCTCGATCGCTGCGCGGGCGGCGTCATAGCTGGATCGGCCGTCGGGGAAAAGCCGTCGCAGGTCGTTGGCGGCTTGGTCCCCGTCCAGGCTGATACCGACGTGAATGTCCGCGTCGACCAGAAATCGGGCTGTTGCCTCGTCGAGGAGCACTCCGTTCGTCTGGACCGCGACGGCGAGAGTCGTAGGCGCGAGACGGGCCCGCACTGTGTCGACGAGCTGCCGCAGCCGGTCCGGCCCGGCGAGCAGCGGCTCACCGCCCTGTAGCCAGATTCGCATCGAGGCCAGATCGTGCGCTCGAGCGTGCTCGGCGAGCCGGTCGGCCAGGGCGACGACCGTCGCGGGCGACATGAACCGTGGCTGGCGCCGCCAGGACTGGTCCGCCAGGTGGTAGATGTAGCAGTATTCGCAGTCCAGGTTGCACCGCGAGGCAACCTTGACGATGTATTCCTGTATGGGCCGTGGCGCCTGGCTCGCCAGCTGCCCGCTCTGCTGGTCCGGTTGCCTCGGCGTGGCCGTCATGCGTGTGCCGCGTGGATTCGCGCGAGAACCCGGCTAGAACCTCGGCCCGGAGTTCCACACCGACGTCGCCGTGGCGTCCGCCGTGTCCCGTCCCCGCCGGGTGAGGGCGAGGCTGAGCGCGGTCCGGTCGGCGGGTGAGTCAAAATCCGGCGAGACCGGTGCCTGGTCGTCGACGGAGTCGGTCCGGCTGGCGCGGTTCAGCGAGTCGTGGTTGCGGTCCATCAGCTGCCCCCTAAGAAGCCGGGCGCCTTTGTGGCGCGTCGGCGGGAATGCTGCTTTCACCATCTCATCCGCCGAGTCGTCCTGGGCGCTATTACGGAGAACCGTTGTCCCCATGCGCGGGATCGGACGCGTCCGGGTCGAAACCGAGGCCGCGCAGGGCGGCGCGGACCTCGTCGGCGGGCTGGTCGCGCCCCTGCTCGACGAGGATCGCCAGCGCCTGCAGCAGCGCGCCCTGGGCCCCGGCCGCGTCGCCCAGGGCAAGCTGGGCCGAGGCGAGCCCTCGCAGGCTGTCCGCCTCGCCCACCAGGTCGCCGCTGGCGCGCCGGGTCCGGGCCGCGCTGTCGTACGAGGCGAAGGCCTCCTGCTGGTTGCCCATCGCCTGGTACGTGCGCCCCAGGTCGTGCAGAACCAGTCCTTCGGTCAGCTTGTCGAGGCCGCGGCTTGTCTCGAGCGCCTCCTGGTAGATCCGCAGCGCCTCCTCGTGCTCGCCACGGGCGAGGTGAACGGGCGCGATGACGTCGCGAAGCGTGATCGCCAGGTCGCGCGGGTCGTCCAGCTCGCGCCAGATCGCCAACGCCTGATGCCCGACGTCAAGGGCCTCGTCGAGCCGGCCGAGGAGGTACGCGGTCTCGCCTAGGTTGCTCAGCGCCATGCCCTCGCCCACGCGGTCGCCGATCTCGCGGTTCAGCCGCACGGACGTCTGGTGCGCGGCGTACGCCGGGTCCGGCCGGCCCAGCGTCATGGAAGCCCCGCCGACGCTCATCACGCACCACGCTCGCGCGGAGGCGTCGCCGGCGGCCTCGGCCGCCGCAGCGCCCAGCTCGACCGCCTGGAGCCAGTCCGTGTAGTGATGGCGCAGGGTGAGGTAGGGCACCGGTGCGAGCGCCAGCTTCCAGGCCGTCTCGTGCCGGCCGGTGGACGCGGCGAGGCGGACCAGCGCGGCGATGTTGTGCCGCTCCTCGTCGTACCAGCGCACAGCGTCCTGGTTGCCGCCGAGGCGGACCGGCGGCGTGCCCGCCGCCGGGTCACCCAGGGGGACGTGCCGGCGAAGCGGCGCGATGATCCGGTCGGCGGCGTCCGCGGCGTGCAGGTACCAGTCGAGGAGGCGGTCGAGCGCCGCGGCCCGGTCGGCCTCCGGCTCGTCCTCCTCCAGCCGCTCGGCCGCGTACGCGCCGATCAGGTCGTGGAACCGGTAGCGCCCTCTGGCGGGTCGCTCGAGCATGTTGAAGGCAACCAGGGTGTCCAGGACGCGGGCGGTGGCGGCCGGCGACTGGCCGAGCAGCGCCGCCGCGGCGGGCACGGACACGCCAGAGCCCGGGTGCGCGGCGAGCAGCCGGAACGCGCGGCGCTGGTCGTTGGGAAGGTTGCGGTAGGACCAGTAGAAGACGGTCCGTACCTGCGTCCCAGGGTCGTCATCGATGCCGGTGAGGACGTCGAGGCGGCCTCGTTCGCTCGCGAGCTCGTCGACAAGGTCGGCGAGGCTGAGGCCGGTCAGGACGGCCTGTTCGGCGGCGATCCGCAACGCCAGCGGCAGGTAGCCGCACTGGCGCGCGAGCTCGGCGACGGGATCCTCGGCCGGGGAGCTGTCACCCGGGCTGGCGGCGCGCCCGCCGCCAGCCTCCGGGTCGAAAAACGGGTCGCCCGCCGCGCCGGCGGCCAGCGCGCGCAGCAGGGTCTCGGCGTGCACCGGCTCCAGCGGCTCCAGGACCATCCGCAGCGCGCCGTCCTGGACAACCAGCCCGGACAGCGGGCCCCGGGTCGTCACGATCGCGGCGCTGCCGGGCGGCGGCAGCAATGGCCGGACCTGCTCGCTGGTCAACGCGTTGTCGATGATCAACAGTGCTCGTCGGTTGTCCAACAGCGTCCTGTAGGCCTGCACCAGGCCCGCGAGGTCGGTCGGGACCTGCTCCGGTTCGAGGCCGAGCGCCCGGACGAAGCCGTCGAGCGCCTCCTCGGGCCGCAGCGCCGGCAGCGGACTGTAGCCGCGCAGGTCGACGTAGAGCTGGCCGTCGGGGAAGCGGTCACGGACGCGGTGCGCGACGTGTACCGCGAAACTGGTCTTGCCCACGCCGGCCGGGCCGCCGACGAGGCCGACGAAGGCCCGGTTCCTGTCCGGTCGCTCGAGGTGCGCGGCGAGCCGCTCGAAATGACGTACCCGGTCGGTGAACGCGGCCGCCTCCGGCGGAAGCTGCCGGGGCACGCGCCGCGTCGCGTGCGCCGACCTCCCTGCGGCGTCCGCGGCCGCCATGCGCGCGTCAACGGCGTCGGCGAGCATGAGCTGCGCGATCGCCTGCACGAGCGCCGTCTCCAGGTTTGCCGGTGTGGCGACCGCCGGGGCGGTGAGGCCGGAGTCGAGCAGCCGGCGGCGGAATCGCTCCTGCCGGTCGGCCCACGGGTCGGCGGCCGCCCCGGCCGCGTCGACATCCGCGGTCGGCGCGCCGACGAGCGCGGCCGGGTCTACGAGGAACACGAGCCGACGCTTGCCGAGCTCGGTGGCAGTGTCGAACTCCAGCTCCGTGTAGGACCGGTCGGGGTCGTCCCGGACCGGTGAGCCGTAGCGGAGGCCGATGATCCCGACGTACAGGTCGCAGCCGGCGACCAGCGAGGTGCACAGGTCGGCGGGTGGCCGGTCGTCGGCGGTGAAGTACAGCATGTCGACGGGCGCGTGCCGCAGCCGCTTCACCGCGTCCTCGGCGGCCGCGACCCACGACCGCGTCGCCGGCCAGTGCCGCATGTCCCCGGTGTGGCTGAGAAAGACCCGCCAGGGCCGCCCGACGTCCGACACGATCCGTGACGCTATCGCCAACCCTCCGGCTGCGACTGGTCGATGCGTGAGAACGGTCGGCCACCCGACACTCCGGAGCACGCCGCGTGGGTGAAACCGATTGCGGGCGGGACGCGTCCAATGCCTTCGAGGTGCCGCGAGGCACGGATCGGAGGGCGGCCATGGCGTCGGACGAGGGGCTGGACGACCGGGTAGAGCCGGAGCCCGGCGGGAGCGCGGGCACGGCGGCGGGTGCCACGGCGACGCTAGCGAGGGAGGCGCCGACACCGAGGCCCGGCGGGACTCTGGCCGCCGCCAGACCGGCTGCGAGCGCCGCCAGTGCCGCCGCACCGGGCGGAGTACGGCCGCCGTCGTCGGCTCCGCCGGCCGCGCGGCCCGGTGACGGGGCACTGCGGGCCGGGTGGCTCGCGGCCCGCGCCGCGCTCGCGGCCAGGCATCAGGACGACACCCGGGGAACGCGGATCCCGCTCGGAGGTGGGCGCCAGCTGAGGGTCACCCGGCGCGGCGCCGTCGTCGGCGGGGTGATCCTGGCTATCGCGATAATGATCATCGTTGGGTTGGGTACGGCGGGCGATGGTGGTGGCAGCACGCCGAGCTACAGCCTGCCGGCTCCCGCCGCCATCAAGCCCGACGTCGCCGCGGGGAACGGGGTCGCCGACAGCGCCGCCGGCTCCGCCGGCTCCGGTATCGCCGAACGCGCCGCACCCCCCGCCGCAACGTCTGTCGTCGGGCCCGTGGACCCGGCCCCGACGCCCGGCGGCGCTTCCGGCGCCGCCCGGCCGGCCGGGGCCGAGCCGCGGATCGTGTGGACCGGGTCGATGAGCGTCGAGGTTCCCGCCGGCACCGTCGAGCCGGCGATTCGCAAGATCGCCAACGTGGCCACCGGGTTGGGCGGTTACCTCGCGGACAGCCAGGTCAGCGGCACCGCGACGGCGACCGACGACGCCCGGCAGAGCGCGACCATCACCCTGCGGGTGCCGGCCGGCTCGTTCACCAAGCTGCAGGACGCCGTCGGCGGCGCCGGCACCGTCCTCACGTCGACCATGAGCTCCAAGGACGTCACCGCCGAGTACGTCGACCTCGAGGCCCGCCTGAGTGCGCTGGGCACGTCGCGGACCACCTATCTGACGCTGCTGGGCAAGGCGACGACCGTCGGCGAGATCCTCCAGGTGCAGCAGCAGATCGACGGGGTGCAGACCCAGATCGAGCAGCTCGAGGGCCAGCGCAAGGTGCTCGCGGACCAGAGCGACCTGGCCACCCTGACGATCAACCTCGCCGAGAAGGGCGCCCAGAGCGGCGAGCCGAAGGGGGAGAACGGCTTCCTGCACGCGCTGCGCGCCGCCTGGCATGACTTCGTCGCCGGCCTGGAGAACATCATCTCGGCCCTCGGCGTGATCGCGCTGATCATTCTCGTCGTCGCCGTCCTCTACCTCCTGTACCGCCTGCCCCGCGCCCTGCGCCGCCGTGGTGCGCCCCGCCCCACCGGCTCCTCCGGCAGCGGCGACGCCGGCACTGGCTCGCCGCCCGCCGCCGAGGCGGGGGCGGCGTCCGCGGACACGACCACCGGCTCCACCAGCTGAGCCGACGCCGTGCCGCTGGCTTCGGGTCGGACTGTCCGGCCGCCCGAAGCCAGCGGCATGCGAGGAGCCGACGCGTCACGTCGTCACCGCGGGTCGGCTTCGCGGTCCCCACGGGAGGTGGGGGGCGGCTGCGCTGGTTCGGGCGGCCGTGGCGCTGTCGCCGCGGGCGCGGCGGGCCCTGGTGCGTCCGTGCAGGTAGATGGTCGCGCTCGCCGTCGTTCCGGGTCCCGTCGAGACCTCGGAGATGATCGACCAGCTGGTGGAAGCGCTGGTCGCGTTCCATCTCGGAGCCCGGGCGCCAAGGCCCTGCTGGCGGGAGCCGAAATCTCGCCGGACCTGGCCACCGTCGTCGCGCCGCTGCACGAGGGCATGTGCGACCGGGCCGAGGAGGTCGTCGCCGCGATCGCCCCCGCCCTGACGCCCGTCAAACGGAGGCGAACCGCCGACGTCTGCATCCATGTCGCGCGTGCGCTCATGCCGGGTATTCTCGCCGCCCCGCCGGCGGACCGTGGCGACGCGGCCACCGACCTCAAGCGCGTCCTGGTCGGCTATCTCCGGATGCCGGCCTGAGGGCGTCGCCGCCGGACCGCGCGGCGGCGACGCTGGGAACCGAGACTCTCTGGCGCACGTCCCAGCCGATACCTACGCTCGGCCTACTGACACTTATGCCCGGTCCGGGTAGGTCAGGAGGGTAGCGAGACGGTCTCGTCGGCGGGACGATATGGTCTCGCCCGCGGGATACCGCGACCCGGTGTGGAGGAGCCCGATGGCGAGGGTTTTCATTAGCTACGCACGCGGGGACGCCGTCGTTGGGCAGTTGCTTCGCAAAAAGATTGTCGCCGCCGGCCATGACGTCTTCCTCGACACCGCGCACGACCGGGGAATACGGATCGGCGAGGAATGGGAAAAGCGGCTCTACCGCGAGCTGCGGGCGGCGGACGCACTTGTTGCCGTGATCACCTCTTCGTCCGTGGCGTCGAACTGGTGCCTGGCGGAGGTGGCCGTCGCCCGTTCCCGTGGCGCGGTCGTGCTGCCGCTACAGGCCGAAAAGGACGTCGAACTCCCGCTGCTGGGCTCGCTGCACTATCTCGACTATGCCGCCGACCCGGACGGGGCGGTCGAGGCTGTGGTCGACGAACTGGTCCGGGTCGATTTGGGCAGCGGCCGCGGCTGGGCCGCGGGCCGCAATCCGTATCCGGGACTGGAGGCGTTCGCGGACGACCGCAGGGCGGTCTTCTTCGGCCGGGACGACGACACCCAGCACGTC
Source organism: Pseudofrankia coriaricola (assembly GCF_032027725.1). NCBI lineage: Bacteria > Bacillati > Actinomycetota > Actinomycetes > Frankiales > Frankiaceae > Pseudofrankia > Pseudofrankia coriaricola. Next base: position 35,108 of record NZ_JASNFO010000095.1, read on the forward strand.
CTCAGCCTGCTCACCGCGTCGGTTGCCGGCGACGGCCGGATAGTGCTCATCTCGGGACCGTCGGGGGTCGGAAAGTCGTCCCTGCTCAAAGCCGGCGTCCGGCCGGCGGTGCTCGATCGGCAGGGGTGGCGTGCGCTGCCGGCGTTCACCCCGGGTGTCGACCCGGTCGGTGCGCTGGCGAACGCCTTCGCCGCGGCGTCGGACGTGCTGGGGCTGGGCTGGCGGCGCGAGGACGTGCGAGCACGCCTGAACGACCAACGGTCGTTCCTCGACCTCGTCGACGAGGTGCTGCGAGCGAGACCGTCCTGTGACCATCTGCTGATCTCGATCGACCAGTTCGAGGAGCTGCTGGTCAGCACCTCGGAGCAGGGGCGGGCCCGGTTCGGTGCGCTGGTCGCCGGCTCCCTGGGGTCGCGCCTGCAGATCGTCGGCGCGTTCCGGTCCGAGTACGTCGGACTGCTGCGGTCGGATCCGGCGCTGCGCGACCTGCCGGTGACCATGCGTTCGCTGGACCCGCTGTCCCGCGACGCGCTGCGGACGGTGATCGAGGGGCCGGCGCGCGAGGCCGGCATCAAGATCGACAATCGCCTGCTGGCCGAGATGATCTCCGACACCGAGACCGGAACGGCCCTGCCCCTGCTGGCCTTCATCCTGTGGAAACTGGCCACGGATCTGGACCGGGGTGGCGAGATCACCACGGACGCGTACCACCGGCTGGGGGGAGTGCGCGACGCCATCATCCACCAGGCGGACCGGGCGTTGGCGCGAGCCGCGCAGCCAGCGGGCGTCACCAAGGCCCAGGTGCTGACCACCCTGCTGCGGCTGGTCACGCTCGACAGCGGCGGCCTGATGGTCCGGGAACGCGTGGATCGGGCCAGCCTCACCCCGACCCAGCGGGCGCATCTCGAGCCATTCGTCGCTCACCGGCTGGTCACGACGGACGTGATAGGTGACCGGATCGAGCTCAGCATCGCGCACGAGGCGTTCGTGACCACCTGGCCGCCGCTGGCGGAGCGGATCAGATCCGAGGCGGACGGGCTGCGCCAGCGCCGCGAGATCGAGCGTGATGCGACGCGGTGGCGGGAGGCCGGGCGGCCCAGGTCGCTGCTGTGGACCCGTCCTCAGCTGCGTGCCTTCCTCACCGCCGGCCCCGGGGCCGGCCCGGCCGCCGCGGCGAGTCCTGACCGGCCGGGAGCCCGGCCCGGAGGGCTCGGACCGCGGATGCGCTCGCCGTCGGGTCTGGCGCGGTGGCCCGGCCGACGGGCCCGTCGCACCAGCCAGTCCGCGGCGGCGACCACCGACCTGAGCGCGGACGCGGTCGAGTTCCTCCGGGCGAGCGTCCGGCGCGACCGCCAGCTGCGCGCGCAGGCGATCGCCATCCTGGCCTCGTTGCTGGTGATGGCACTGATCGGGGCCGCGGTCGCCTCCGTGACGAGCCAGTCGGCGATGCGTGAGCGACGGCTCGCGGTCAGCCGTGGACTGATCCAGGAAGCGGTCACGCTCCGCCAGAGCGACCCGCGCGTCGCGTTGCTGCTCAGCATCGAGGCCTACCGGATGGCGCCCACCGTGCAGGCCCGCGGCAACCTGCTCAGCGTGCAGGGGACCTACTACGCCGATACGTTCGCCCGGTCCGCCGCCCCGGTGCACGCGCTCGCCTTCGCCCCGTCCGACCGGCACCTGCTGGCCACCGCCGACCACACCGGTGGGGTACGGGTGTGGGACACGACGTCGACCCGGCGGCCGCCGGTGACGACGCTGAGCCATGACACGCCGGTCTACACCGTGGCCTTCAGCCCGGACGGCCGGCTGCTCGCCACGGGGGAGCAGGACGGCACGGTCAGCCTGTGGGACGTCGAGCGCCGAACCGTGGTGCACCGGCGTCCCGGATCCGGCGAGGCGGTCAACAAGGTGGCGTTCGATCCCCGCGGCGGCCTGCTGGCGGTGGCCTCCGCGGACGGGAACCTCTATCTGCTCGAGACGCCGACGCTCACGCAGCGGGCGGTCGTCCGGGTCGGTCCCGGGCCCGTGGACACCGTGGCGTTCAGCCGGGACGGCGCCGCGCTGGCGGCCGCGGGCGCCGATGACACCGTGTCCCTCTGGGATCCCACGGCGCTGACGACTCCGAGACCGGCGGGAACGACGTCGGCCTTCGGTCCGGCCGGCGGGTCCGGGGGAGGGCGGCTCGGGACGCTGCCCGGACGGGCTGGCACGGCCCGCGACGTGGCGTTCTCCCCGTCGGAGGACCTGTTGGCGGTCGGCAGCGATGACAAGACGGTGCGGCTGTGGCGGGTGTCCGACCCAGCCCGGCCGGCGGCGGTCGCGACGTTCATCGGACACACCGGGCCGGTGGACACGGTCGCCTTCTCCCCGGACGGCGACGTGCTCGCCAGCGGTGGCGACGAGGGGTCGGTCCGGCTCTGGGACGTCGGAACCCAGACCAGCCTCACCACCCTGTCCGGGCCGACCGAGGCCGTGCTGTGCCTGGCCTTCAGCCCGGACGGGCGAACGTTGATCGGTGCGGGCGCCGACCGGACGACCGGGCTGTGGCATGTCTCCCGGCCGGCGCCGCGGGACCGGGCGCCGGCCGTCGGTTCGGTCGCGGTGTCGGCCCTGGCCGCGGCGGAGGGCTCAGTGGCGGGCTCCGCCGCCGGGCCCGGATCCCCGCTGGCGGCACGATCCCAACTGGTCGCGACCGCGGGAACGGACCGCACCATCAGGTTGTGGGACCTCGACCCACCCGCCTACCTGACCTCGATCGGACCGCCCGGCGACACCCTCCCCGTCCTCACCGCGGAGGGCCCCTGGGCCGCCCACGCGATGGCCCTCAGCAAGGACGGATCTCGTCTGGTGGCATCGCAGGGTGACGCGGTCACCGTCTTCGACCCACGCGACCCGATGCGGCCGACAGTGCTGACCGACGACTCGTCGCGCGGCGGTGCCGACGAGGTGAACTTCGTCGTCAACGCGGTGGATATCGCGCCGGAGGGCGGACGCGTTGTCATCGGCGCCACGGACAACACGGTGCATCTCGGAGACGCGGTCACCGGACAGCTGGGCGAGCCGATCTACCGGCACGAGAATCCCGTCAACGCGGTGCGCTTCATGCCTGACGGACGCGGCGTGGTCAGCGCCAGCGACGACGGGTGGGTGACGCTGTGGAACCTCGCCGGCGCCGACCAGGATCGGGTCGACCTGCGCGGGCCGGGTCCGATGAAGTCGTTGGCGATCAGCGCCGACGGCGGCCTGGTGGCCAGTGGGTCGGATGACGGGACGGTCTGGCTGTGGACGGTCGACCGGCCCTCCCGGGACGGGCCTTACCAGCAGCGCGGAGTGCGGACGCTGACCGGCACCGACCAGGCCGTCGTGTCCGTCGCCTTCAGTCCTGACGCCGCCCTGGTCGCGGGCGCGAGCGTCGACGGATCGGTCCGAATCTGGAACGCCGGCACCGGCGAGCTGTATGCGGTGCTGTCCGGCCGGGAGGCCAGCGCGGTCGCGTTCAGTGCCGACGGCTCCTCCCTGATCACCACCGACCACGACGGAAACCTGATGACCTGGTGGATCGACGCGCAGCGAGTCGTCGACGAGATCTGTAAGGCCAGGCCGGCACTGACCGAGCAGGAATGGTCCCAGTACATGCCGAGCGATGACTATCGGCAGACCTGTCGATGAGCGAACCCGAACCCAACAACAGCCCGGCGCCGGACGACCACGGCGCCGCCCAGGCTCGTCCCGACGATGCGGACCCCAGCGCCGGCGGCGGGCGGGGGTGGCCCAGCCGGCGGACCGTACTGCGAGCCGCCGCCGCGACCGTCGTGATCGGCGTCGCGGGCGGGGTGGCGCTGTCCCGGGCGTTCCGGGACGACGGCGGCGCGATCGGCGACCCGGACTCCCGTCGGGTGCGCTGGGCGGCCAGCTCGAACGACCAGAACCTGGTCGACTCGCGACAGGTGCTCATCAGCGCCTTCCAGAAGGCGCATCCGGAGATCACCGTCGAGCTGCGGCTGGTGCCGTTCAGCACCGACGCGAAGCGGCAGGCGCTGATCGAACTGGTGCGGTCGGGCACGGGAGAGCCGGACGTCTACCTCGGCGATGTGATCTGGCCCGCCGAGTTCGCCGTGGACCAGCTGGCGATGCCGCTCGACGACGAGTTCGAGCCGGCCTTCTGGGACCGGTTCGACCCGGCCGCGCTCGCCGCGTCCAGGTACCGGGGGCGTATCTACGCGGTGCCCTACTTTGCCAACCGCGGGGTGCTCTACTACCGGCCGGACCTGCTCGGCCAGGTCGGCCGCCCGCCGCCCACCACCTGGGAGGAGCTCGCCGAGACGGCGAGGATGCTGCGCGACGTCGCCCACGCCGAGTACCGCATCGCCTGGCAGGGTGACGCCTACGAGGGGCTGACCTGTGTTTGGACCGAGTTCGCCGCCAGCGCCGGCGGGAGCACCGTCGACCCGGGAGTCACCCGTTCGACGATCGACTCGCCGCCCTGCGCCCGGGCGCTGCGCTTCATGTGCGGACTCGTGGAGCAGGGCCTCACCCACCCAGATCTGACCACGCTGCGGGAACCGCTGGCCACCAGTCTGTTCAACGATGGCGAGGCCGCCTTCATGCGGGGGTGGAACACCGCCGACACGGCGCTCGACACCGAACCGGAGAAGTACCGCGCGACCCAGCTACCCGCGTTCGCGGGCCAGCGGGCCCCTGGATTCTCGGCGATCGGAGGCTGGAGCATGTTCGTCAACCCGCATACCCACCGGCTTGCCGCGGTTCGCACGTTCGTCGACTGGATGACCAGCGTGCCGGCGCAACGGACGCTGTCCAGGTATAGCCAGATGCCCGCGAACCGGTCCGTGCTCGAGGACCTGTCGCTGGTCAACGAAAGCCCGATGATCTCGGTGACCCGTGGCGTTCGGTCGGTCGCCCGGCCAGCCGGCACTCCGCGTTACCCCGAGATCAGCCGCGCCGTCTACACCAACATCAACCTCGCCCTGCGCGGTCAGGCCACCCCCGCTGACGCTCTCGCCAGGGCCCACCGCGACATCACCCTGTCCCTGCGCGGCTGAGAACTCGCTTCCACGGCCGGCCATCGGCGAGAGCGGGCCGGCCGTGGGCGAGAGCGGCGTCGACGGCCCGTCAGTCCGGACCGCCACGGTCGAGGTCGCCGAAGTCCGAGCCGTCGTGGTGGCCCGAGCCACCGTGCTGGTCCGGACGGTCATGGTGGCCGAATCCACCATCGAGGTCCGGGTCGCCGAAGTCCGGGTCGTTGGAGACCCAGGAGTCGAACCAGGCGTCGTTCGGCATCTCTCGATCGTCGTCGCGCGCGGACGGGCGCCTGGGACGCGGCGCGGCGGAATCCTGGATGAACCGCCGGGCGACATCTGCTCGCAGCCGGTCGACCGCGGCCCGGTCGCCCCCGTCGGTCGAGGAGTACTCGCCGGTCTGCCGGATGAGATCGCGGACCGCTTCTCTGATCCTCCTCCGCTGGCCGGTATCGGCACCGACGTACGCGGCGCGAAGAAGCTCCCCGCCGGGATCGACCCTGGTGACCCGAGTCAGCTCGCCGGCGAGGAACAGGGCCACGATCCGGTCGAGGGTTGGGCGCTTCGCGAAGCGGAAGGTGCTGCGGGCGGTTAGAAACAGCTCGCCGTCCGGATCCACCTCGGCGAAACGGTCCCCATCCGCGGAGAGAAGCAGGTAGGCGATCCTGTCTCCGATCATCGTTCGCATCTCGAAGGGGAGACTGTGGTACGCGGCCAGGAGCCGCTGACCACCGGGGTCCATCTCGATGACACGGTCCAGCCCGCCCGTCAGCAGGAAGAAGACCAGTCGGTCCCGCTCCGCGTCCGGGTACCAGCCCTGTTCGTCGACAATGCGCCGGGCATCGCCTCGCCGGAGGGCCAGGTGACACAGCCGATCACGTGCCGCGCCCGGGGCAAGCCCACGAAGCATCGCCGAGCATCTGGCAGCGAGTTCCCTGTTTCGGTTCGCCGTCAGGTCCAGCAGCATGTCGACCGTCTGCGCCCGGCTCCGGTCGACCAGATCCATCCGATCGCGCAGGACGGCAAGAATGATGTCGTCGCGTGGTTCCGCTGGAATGTGCGGGTTGGCCAGGATCGCGTCGGCCAGACCCGTGGCCTCCTGGCTGTCCGCCCACTCACGGGCCATGGCCGTCAGCAGATCGGGATGGTCGGTCGCGCTGAGCGCGGCCTGGAGATCCTCGAGAACGGAGGCATCGACGGGTGGCGACCACCAGGAATGGCGGCATACCTTCCTCGCGACGTTCTCCTTCACCCACAGCGGGGCGCGTCGGCCACCGAACACCAGGCCGTCCGCCCGCCCACGATCTACACCACCCCAGGAGTCCAGACATTTGATCAGCCGTATGGAAGGCGTGTGCATGGTCAGCTGCGCCGGGCCGAGCAAAAGCCGGAGAATGGTGACGGAATGATCGTCGGGGATGCGGCGACTGGTCACCCAGTGGCGGGCCAGGCGGTCCAGGAAGGCCGGATCCGCGCACGCCGTGTCCAGTTTCCGGTAGGCCTCGGTCGACGCTGGCCCGCCCGCCGCCACGACCTGGAGAAGAGCCGTGAGCGCGTCGACATTGCGGCCCTGATCGAGCTGCTGGCCAAGCCTTGAGGTCGCCCGTATCGCCCGACGGCGATGACTGCCGAGTGCCTGCTCGACCAAGTCAGGGAGAATGCGGCCGCCCACCTTGTCTCCCTGTGCCTGCCGCGGTGAGCCGCCGTCAGCCGCGGGCGAGCGCGGCGTCGACCATGGTCTGGGCCTCGGCGAGGACGGAGTCCAGGTGGGCGGGGCCGCGGAAGCTCTCGGCGTAGATCTTGTAGACGTCCTCGGTGCCGGACGGGCGGGCGGCGAACCAGGCGTCGTCGGCGACGACCTTGATGCCGCCGATCGAGGCCTCGTTGCCCGGCGCGTGCGTGAGGGTCGCGACGACCGGCTGGCCGCCGAGCGTCGCCGCGCCGAGCGCGCGGGGGGTGAGCTTCTTCAGGACGTCCTTCTGCGCCACCGTGGCGGGTGCGTCGACCCGGCGGTAGGCGGGTGCGCCGTACCTCGCGGTCAGCTCCTCGTAGAGCGCGCCCGGGTCGCGGCCGGTGACCGCGGTCATCTCGGCGGCCAGCAGGCAGAGGATGAGCCCGTCCTTGTCGGTCGTCCAGACCGTGCCGTCGGCCCGCAGGAACGACGCGCCAGCGCTCTCCTCACCGCCGAAGCCGAGGCTTCCGTCCGTCAGCCCCGGTACGAACCACTTGAACCCGACCGGCACCTCGACGAGATCCCGGCCGAGCCCCGCCGCCACCCGGTCGATCAGGCTCGAGCTGACCAGCGTCTTGCCGACCGCCGCCGCCGGGGCCCAGTCGGTGCGGTGCGCGAACAGGTAGGAGATCGCGACCGCGAGGTAATGGTTCGGGTTCAGCAGGCCGGCGCCAGGGGTGACGATGCCGTGTCGGTCGGCGTCCGCGTCGTTGGCGACCGCGATGTCGAAGCCCAACCGGTTGTCCGCCGGGGTCGCCCCGGTGAGGCGCAGCAGCGAGGCCATCGCGTACGGGGACGACGGATCCATCCGGATCTTGCCGTCCCAGTCACGGGTCATGAAGCCGAACGTCGGGTCGATCCTGTCGTTGACCACCGTCAGGTCCAGCTGGTAGCGCTCGGCGATCGCCTGCCAGTAGACCAGGCTCGCCCCGCCCAGCGGGTCGACGCCGACGCGCACCCCGGCGCCCCGGATCGCGTCCAGGTCGACGACGCCGACCAGGTCGTCGACATAGGCGGTCACATAGTCCTGCACGGTCGCCGTGGCCCGCGCCTTCTCGTACGGCAGCCGGCTCATCCCGGCCAGGCCCGCGGCCAGCAGCGCGTTCGCCCGGTTCTGGATCGCGGTGGTGACCTCGGTGTCCGCGGGGCCGCCGTGCGGCGGGTTGTACTTGAAGCCGCCGTCCGTCGGCGGGTTGTGCGACGGGGTGACGACGATGCCGTCGGCCAGGCCCGGCCGGCCCGAGCGGTTGTGGGTGAGGATCGCGTGCGAGATCACCGGCGTCGGCGTGGCCTCGCCGTCCGGGGCGATCCGGATGTCGACGCCGTGGGCCGCGAGCACCTCCAGCGCGCTCGCCAGCGCCGGGGCGGACAGGGCATGCGTGTCGGCCCCGACGAACAGCGGCCCGTCGATGCCGGCCGCCGCCCGGTACTCACAGATCGCCTGGGTGGTCGCCAGGATGTGGTCGGCGTTGAACGACCCGTTCGTCGACGTGCCGCGGTGCCCCGACGTCCCGAAGGACACCCTCTGGGCGGGGTCGGCCGCGTCGGGGTGGACGTCGTGGTAGGCGGCCAGCAGAGCATCGACGTCGACGAGCTCGTTGACGTCCGCCGGCTTGCCCGCGAACGGGCTGACGCCGGGGCTCACCGCCACGGCCGGCTTCGCCGGTGCGCGAGCGGGCGGCCGGGACCGGAGCCGGGCGCCGGGCGCGGCGGAGCCGGGTCGGGCCGCGCGGCCGACACCGGGCGGCTGGGCCCGCCGGGGCGCGCCGGACCGGGCCTGGTCGTATGGCCTCCGGTAGGACGCGAACTGGGTACCGACATCGTCGGCCTCCTCGTCACCAGCGTGGAGCGGACCTCGCGGGTCCGTCCTGTCCCGCCAGGTCAGGTGCCCCATCGGTGCCAGCCTTTGTGACAAGTACCTCCGTGGGCGCCCCCGAGCCTAGCTGCCAGGACCGGTCCTGGTGGGTCTCTTGGGAGTCCACGTGGTTACTAACCGGTGACCCGGCCCCGGCCGGTTCGCGGCCCGGCAGGCGTCCGCTCCCGATGCGGGAGCGTGTTGACGGGTATGGCGCCGGTCACTCCGACTGGCGAACGTGGTCCAAGGAAGGCACGACCTTCGGGCGTGGCGCTACTGTCCGGCAGTGCCGAGGCGGCGCGCTGGACGCGGCCGCCTCGTGTCGGGCGCCTAGGGCGCCCTCCCGCGCTGTTCTGGGGTGGAGGTGATAGGGCCGTGGTTGATCTGGTTCGGGGTCGGTCACGGGTTGCGTTGGTTTTGCGCCAAGGCGCTGTCGCCATCGCTCGTGTCGGGCGCTTGGGCGCCCTCCCGTGCTGTTCTGGGGTGAGGTGATAGGGCGGTGGTCGGTCTGGTCCGGGGTCGGTCACAAGTTGCGTTGGTACTGCGCCGAAGCGCTGTCACCATCGGTGGTTGGGTTGCTCAGACGGGTTGCCGGCACAACATCGTGCCTGTGCCGCAGCATCACGGTGCAAGCCCATGGGATGTCGGAAGGCCTTCGGGAGCGGAGGGCGAGGGGCAAGCCGCGGAGACCGCTTGGGTGCCTCTCCCGATCAGCCGGCTCCGGAGCGTCGGATGACGCCCAGCGTGGCCGCGTCCTCGGCCAGGCGGCTGGGCGTGATGGGCGGGACGTTCGACCCGGTGCACAACGGGCACCTGGTCGCGGCGAGCGAGGTCGCCGCGTTGTTCGCGCTCGACGGGGTGATCTTCGTCCCCAGCGGCCAGCCCTGGCAGAAGGCCCACCGGGAGGTGTCCGCGGCCGAGGACCGTTATCTCATGACGTTCCTCGCGACCGCCGGGAACCCGCAGTTCACAGTCAGCAGGATCGACGTCGACCGCGGCGGCCTGACGTACACGATCGACACCCTGCGCGACCTGCGTGCGGTGTACCCGGACGCCGAACTGTTCTTCATTACCGGCGCGGACGCTCTCGCGCAGATTCTCACCTGGCGCGATGTACACGAACTGTTCCTGCTCGCGCACTTTGTCGGCGTGACCAGGCCCGGCTACCACCTCGCCTTCGACGCGAGCCTGCCGGCGAACTCCGTCAGCCTGCTGGAGGTGCCTGCGCTGGCGATCTCGTCGTCCGACATCCGCGACCGTGTCGCCCGCGGCGCCCCGATCTGGTACCTGACCCCGGACGCCGTCGTCCGCTACATCGTCAAGCGCGGCCTCTACCGCCCCCACCGGGACGGGACCGTCCCCGCGCCTCACGCCGCCAGCTGATGCCGGCCGGATCGCTGGACGGCCGGATGCGCGGGGTCGGAACGTGAGGTTGAATTCGGCTTCAGTGGCCCGACCGGGCCTGGAATGTCAGCTTGTCCTGGTCTGTTGTTCGTGGTGACGCCCGTCACCGGCTGGACAAACAACGCGAAAACCGCCGTGACCTCGTGTGCCGCGCCGGCTACCGTAACTTGGCCGGCAACCTCCGGCGTCCCGGGCCGGCTGACCGCCGTGACTCCAGCCGACCGGACCCGCCCGCTCACCACCTTGGAGAACCCGCAGCGTGACCGCTTCCACCCGGGCCGTCGAGCTCGCTCTGACCGCCGCCCAGGCCGCCGCCGACAAGCTGGCGAAGGACCTCGTCATCCTCGACGTCAGCGACCGGCTGGCCCTCACGGACTGCTTCGTGCTCGCGTCCGCCGACAACGAGCGGCAGGTCAAGGCCGTCCTCGACGAGGTGGAGGAGAAGCTGCGGCTCGTCGGGGTCAAGCCGCTGCGCCGCGAGGGCGAGCGCGAGGGCCGCTGGGTACTGCTGGACTTCTCCGAGATAGTCGTGCACATCCAGCGAGCCGAGGAGCGCGAGTTCTACGACCTCGAGCGGCTGTGGAAGGACTGCCCGCGCGTCGACTTCGAGGACAAGGACAAGGCGAGGGCCACGGTCGGTGCCGGCGCCGGCGCCTCGGCCGTTCCGGCGGCGTCCGACGCGAACCGCCCGGCCGGCTCCTGGTGAGGCTGCTGCTTCTGCGGCACGGCCGGACGGAATGGAACGACAACGGGCGCTTCCAGGGCCAGGCCGACCCGCCGCTGGACGCGGTCGGGCGCGCCCAGGCGGCGGCCGTGGGGCCGGTGATCCGGGCGATGGGTCCCGATCTGGTCGTGTCGTCCGATCTGATGCGGTGCCGCGCGACCGCGGCCGCGTTCGGCCTGCCGTACCGCTCGGACGCGCGGCTCCGCGAGATCGACCTCGGCGCCTGGTCGGGCCTGACGTCAGCTGAGGCGAGCCGGCTGTTCCCGGAGGAGGACGCCGCCTGGCGGCGCGGTGAGGACATCCGCCGGGGCGGCGGCGAGACCTATGTCGAGGTCGCGGCCCGGGCCGGCGCGCTGTTCGACGAGATCCTCGCGGCCGGGCCGCCGGCCGAGCCTGACAGCCTCGTCGTGTTCGTCCTGCACGGCGGGACGGCCCGGTCGCTCATCGGGCACCTGCTCGGCCTGCCGCCGCGGACCTGGTGGCACTTCGGCCCGCTGCGCAACTGCCGCTGGTCGCTGCTGCGGCACGAACACGGACGGTTCCGGCTGGTGGAGCACAATGTCGGCCTCGTTCGACCTGATAAGGTCGGCACCGGCCCGTTGAACGTGACCGTGGGGACCGTCCTCCCAAGTCAGGCGCTGATGCCCGATGAGGACGCCTCGGTGGCCCCGGACACGGATCCTGTACACTCTCGACCACCGGCTTGACGGGCCGGGCAAGAGGTACAGACAGGCACCAAACCGGAACCGCGAACCATGTAGTAGTGTTTGGGAAGCGGCAAAGGGAAATCGAAATATGGGGCTGTGGCGCAGTCTGGTAGCGCATCACACTGGCAGTGTGAGGGTCAGGGGTTCGAATCCCCTCAGCTCCACCAGAGTCGTCAAGTTCGAACCGTGAGCTTGACGACTTGTGGATTCGGAAGTCGTTATGCCGCTCGGGTGAAGCCCGGGTGGCGTTTTGCTGTGCCCGTAAAAGCGCCCGGTGGTGTCGTGGGCGAGGTCGGTGATGGTTCTTTTCTGTCTGGTGGCGCTGGTGGCGCTGTCGCGCCGATCAAAATTGTCCCGCGTCTGTTAGGCCGACGCAGGAGGTCCGAGCCCCGCGTTCCGGCCGGAGGGACTCTTCCTGCCTTGGAAGGTCGATCTCGATGGTCCGCCGTCCGCGTTTCGTGTTAGCGATTCGCGAATCCCGGCCCTCTGGAGGTCTGCATCCTGGATCGCGCTGTCCCGCCGGCACGTTTTCGGGCGGGGAAGGGTGGATGGCGCGGTGTGTGGTGGGATGATCGCCGTATGGCCGACGGGGCGGGGAGGCCTTTTCTTTTTCAGGGCTGGGCCGCCGGGTCGCCCGCCGGCAGGCACCCATGGATCAGGCGATGGACTTTAGCCAGGTGTCCACGAGCACGTTGAACTCGGCGGGGCGTTCCTGGTGCAGCCAGTGGCCACATCCTTCCCAGGAGACGGCCTTGGAGCTGGCATCGGCGAACAGCGTCGTCTCCACGGACACACGGGAGGGGTCGGCGTAGAACGACAACACTGGACAGCGTCGCCGTCGCAGGTAGCGCTCCCCACTGGAGCGCATCGACGACACCTCGGACCCGGCAAACATGCCGGTGAATGTGTCGCGGAGAACGTGGCTGGGCATGCCGGCGACCCGGCGAAGGTGCCAGGCGCGAAGCGCGGGAACTGACGCCGGGGTATCGCTGGTACCCAACAGGCCTTGGACGAATGGCACAGGATCGCTGGCATCCATGATGGCCCTGAGGGCGGGGATGCCTTCGACGATTGCGTCAGCGACGAGATAGCCGGGATCGACGGCGACCAGCGCCTGGACCATCTCCGGATGTTCGACGGCGAGGGCGCTGACCACGAGAGCGCCCATCGAGTGGCCCACGGCGACAACCGGCGAGCATCCGAGATGCTTGAGGAGGCGAGCCACATCGTCCGCGAAGACCCGTGGCTCATAGCCGCCCTCGGGTGTGCTGGAGTGCCCATGCCCTCGGAGATCCAGGGCGATCACCCGATGCCTGGCCGCGAAGTGCGGCAGTTGCCAGGTCCAGTCGTGCGAATCACAGGTGTACCCGTGCACGAAGAGCATCGGCGGGCCGCCGGTCCCCTCGTCGGTGAAGAACAGCCGCACATCACCGAGGTCGGCGAATGCCACATCCACTCCTGTCCTCGAAGCTCGCGTCGACGCCGGCTCCCGTGCCGCGCGCCGGCGCGGTTCCTTCCGCACGTCAGCCAGGACGACCTTCACCCCGGGCGCTCCGAAGGTGTCGACCATGCCGAGGCCGTTGCCGCTCGCGGCGCGAGTCATGACCGCGACGCGCCCGCCGAGCTTCTCCATCGGTACCTGCCACCGACGTCAGCGCCGGTTCAGCATCCGCACGAGTCTCCAGTAAACGTATCCAATATGCAATAGTGGGAGGCCTGGAGAGCGGCTCGATCCGGCCATGGGCAGCCAGTCCCGCTCCTGCCCGGCTAACGGCCCCAGGCTCGGCAGCCTCGTCGTCCCCTCGGGCGTGGGCGAGGTCGCCCAGGTTGTGGTTGATGCTCCGCTATCTCGGGCGTCTCCACCAGAAAGTCTCGCGCGGCGACATGTGGTCTTGAGGCGCAGACTGTGATAGGTGCCGCCAGCGCTGGAGTCTGATCGTGCCGGAGGGAGCGGATGGGCGTCGATGACGGAACGTCACGGACTTCGGCGCAGTCTGTCCAGGTTGTGCGTATTCATGACAGCGCCCGCACACGGGTCAGTCGGTTGTCGGGGCCGGGCGGCGGCTTCATCCTGAAGGAGCCGGTGGGGCCGGGTGCTGGGCAGCGGCTACGGCAGGAGTCAGCGATCCTCGACCGCTTGTCCGGCGTCGACGGTGTCGTGCAGCTGGCGCGGGAGGTGCACTACCCGGGGTCGATCCCGCTGACGGACGTCGGCGGCGTCGCGCTCGCGGACATCCCGACGCCCTTGGACCCCACGGAGCTGATCCGACTCGCGTTGCCGCTGGCCCGCGCGGTGGATGGCATGCACGGCCGCGGCGTCGTGCACCGGGACATCAACCCCGCCAACATCCTGGTCACAGGTTCCGAGCGTGCGCCGTATCTGATCGATTTCGCGTTGGCGACGACGTTCGCGGAGATCCGCACGGAATTCACGCATCACAGGGAAGTCGTCGGGACGCTTCCCTATCTGGCGCCGGAGCAGTCTGGTCGTACCGCCCGCCTGGTCGACCAGCGGGCCGACCTGTACGCGCTAGGCGCCACCCTGTACCACTTGGCCACCGGCGCGCCGCCCTTCGGCTCCGGGGATCCGCTCCGCCTCATCCACGACCACCTGGCCCGGGTACCGGCGGCGCCGGCCGAGGTCAACCCCGCCGTGCCGGCAGCGCTCTCGGCCATCATCATGCACCTGCTGGAGAAGGAGCCCGACGATCGGTACCAGACGGCCGCGGGGCTCAGCTATGACCTGAGGCGGCTGCGGGACGGCACGGTAGAGCCGTTCTCGGTTGGTACCCGCGATTTCCCCCCGCGGCTGCTGGCGCCGTCGCGACTGTTCGGCCGGGACGAGGAGATCGCCGCACTGCACTCCACGTTCACGCTCGCGCTGTCCAGGCGGTGCCGCGGTCTGCTGGTCACCGGGGCGCCCGGGGTGGGCAAGACCTCGCTTGTAGACGAGCTGCGCTCGATCGTGACGGGGAGCGACGGCTGGTTCGTCTCGGGCAAGTTCGACCAGTACCGTCGCGACCCCGACTCCGACGGCGTGTACCGGGCGTTCCGAGCGCTCGGGCGGCTCCTGCTGGCCGAACCCGAGAAGGAACTGGCTGACCTACGGGAGCGGATCCTGCGGGTGATCGGCCCCAATGCTGGCCTGGCGAGCGAGGTCGTGCCGGAGTTGGCGGCGCTGCTCGAACTTCCCCCAGACGTCGGCGACCCGCAGACGGTGCAGGCCCGGGCACAGCGGAACGCGGTGGACATCCTGCGAGTCATTGCGTCCCGCAAACGGCCGGTGGTGTTCGTCGTTGACGACCTGCAGTGGGCCCCCCGCGCACCGCTGGGCTTCGTCGACGAGGTGTTCAGCGACGACGAGCCCGCGGAGGGCCTGCTGTTGGTCGCTGTGTACCGGGAAGGCGACGTGGACACGACCCATCCGCTCGCTCCGATGCTGGCCCGGTGGCGGCGGCAGGAGGGAGTGGACTTCCTGCGACTGGACAATCTGCCCACGACGAGCCTCGCCGGCATGGTCGGCGAGATGCTGCACCTGGATCCGCCCAGGGCGGCCGAGCTGGCCGGACTCATCGCGCCGCGGACGGGGGGCAACGCGTACGAGACCGTCGAGCTGCTCAATGCGCTGCGGGTCGATGGCGCGCTGACTCTGACGGATCACGGGTGGTCGTGGGACGGCGCGGCGCTGCGCCAGCTCGACCAGGCGGATGTCGCCGGGCTTCTCACCGAGCGCGCCGAGGCGATGCCTGCGCCGACCCGGGCTCTTCTGGAGGCGATGGCATGTCTGGGAGGGTGGGTCGAGATCGATCTGCTGCGCGAGGCGACCGGCCGGTCCACGGGCGAGTTGGAGGAACTGTGCCTGCCCGCGCTGGACGGCGGGCTCCTGGTCGCGGAACCGGGTCCGTACGGCCACCACGCGCTGTGTTTCCGTCACGACCGGAACCGTGAGGACCTGCTGCGTCGCGTGAAGCCGGGGCGGCTGGACGAGCTCCGGTTGCGGTTGGCTCGGCGGCTCGCCGCGCGCCCGGAGCTGCGCGTGATCGCCGCCGAGCAGTACCTGCCGGTGATCGACGCGGTACGCGACCCAGTCGAGCGCCGCGGCGTGGTCGACCTGCTCCGCGGCGCCGCCGAGCGGGCGGGGCTGGTGAGCAACCACGCTCTGGTGGAGCGGCTTCTCGGCGCGGCGGTACGGCTGACCGATCCGGACGATACCGACTCGCTGATCGAGCTGTACACCGGCCGGCAGGCGGCGCTCTACAACCTGGGACGGCTGGACGAGGCGGACGAGGTCTACCAGGCCATCGACCGGCTCTGCACGGAACCGGCGCAGCGGATCGCCCCGACGCTCGTCCAGGTGAGCAGTCTGACCAACCAGCCCCGCCCCCGGGAGGCGGTCGCCCTCGGCGTCGGCCTGCTACGGCAGCTGGGCATCGCCGTGCCGACGGCGGAGACGATCGACGCGGACGTCGACCGCCGCCTGGACGAGCTGTGCCGATGGCTCGAGCGGGAATCCATCGCGGAACAGGTAAACCGCCAGGACATCACCGACCCGACGCTGCTGGGCGCCATGAAGCTGATCAACCGGCTGATGCCGGCCGCGTTCACCTGCGATCGTGCCACGATGGCCTGGCTGGTCCTGGAAGCGGTGCGGATGTGGGTCCAGCACGGCCCCGTCCGAAGCCTGCTCGAGCCCATCAGCGACCTCGTCTTCGTCACGGCCACGCTGCGCGGCGACTATGGCACCGGAGCCAGGGTGCTGGGGCAGGTCCTGGCGGCAAGCGCGACGCGCGACCACGAACCGGAGGCGTCACAGGCTGGCTTCGTTTACGCGCTCGCCGCGGGACCCTGGTTCGCACCGCTCGAGGACACGGTGCGCCGCGCCCAGACCGCCCGGGAGGGGCTGATCCGGGGCGGCGACCTACAGCACGCCTGCTACACCTACGTCGCGGTGGTCCAGCAGCTCTTCGAGTTCGCGCCGCAACTGGACACCGTGGTCGAGGAGATCGAGTCCGGCCTTGCGTTCGCCGTGCGCACCGGCAACGAGATCGTCCTCGGGATTCTCTCGGCCTACCGGTGGCTGATCCATCAGCTGCGGGGCGAGGGCGGGACGGACGCCCAGGCAACGCTTCTCGTGGAGGCAACCAGCAACGTCCCGCCGAACGCGGCGCAGACGCACATCATCCGTGCGCTGGCCGCGGCCGTGTTCGATGATCAGCTGGAACTGGAGCGGCGGAGCCAGGCGGCGACCGAGGCGCTTGCCACCATCGAGGGGATGTATCCGACGGCGCTCGCTCATCTGCTACGCGGTATGGCGCTGGCCGGTCAGGCTCGGGCAGCCGCGCCGGACCAGCGTGGCGGCCCGCTGGCCGCGTTGGACGCGGAGGCCGACTGGTTGCGGCTACGCGCCGCGGACGCCCCGGCGAACTTCCGCCACCTGTTGCGCCTGGTCGAAGCCGAGCGGGCCTGGAGCGCCGGGGACCACCTGACCGCGGCCCGCGCTTTCGACGCGGCCCGGCGTGAGGTGTCCGCACGGCGCCGCCCCTGGCATCAGGCGTTCATCCTCGAACGCGCCGCCCGGTTCCACCTGGCCTACGGCATCGAACAGGCGGGGTGCGAGCTGCTCGTCCAGGCCCGCGACGCCTACCAGGCCTGGGGCGCGACCGCGAAAGTGAGCCAACTCGACTGGGCCTACCCGGCCCGGCGGTCCGCCTCCGCGGCGCCGCCCAACCTTGGGGACGTCCCGGTCGCCGCCGACGCGGGCACCCGCCGATCCAGCATCCCGACCGGCGCCCTCGACCTGCTCGGCATCCTCGCCGCCTCCCAGGCACTCAGCTCCGAGACCAGCATCGACGGCTTACGTACCCGCGTCGCCGACGTGCTGTCCGCCATGACCGGAGCCACCGACGTCCACCTGTTGCTGTGGAATGCGGAGCGGCGGCAGTGGTCGCCTTCCGCGCGCGCGACCCGTTCCGGGGCGGTGGGCGGCGACGATGAGATGATCGCGCTGGGCGAGCCCTGCCTGCGGCGCCTGGTACCGCTGTCCGTCGTCCGCTACGTCGAACGCACCCACGAATCCCTTGTGGTCACCGACGCCACCCACGACGACCGGTTCGCCCGTGACCCGTACCTCGCCGACCTCAGCTGCTGCTCCCTGCTGGCGGTACCCATCTTCAACCGCGGGGCACTGCGTGCCCTCCTGCTCCTGGAGAACCGGCTCCTGTACGACGCGTTCTCCACCGATCGCCTCGACGGCGTCATGCTCATCGCCGGGCAGCTGGCTGTCTCCCTCGACAACTCACTGGTCTACGCGTCCCTGGAACACAAGGTCGCCGAACGCACCCGCCAACTGGCCATCGCCAACCGGCGCCTGAAGCAACTGTCCGTCACGGACCCGTTGACCGGGCTGGCCAACCGCCGCCAGCTCGAAGAGATCCTCACCAGCGAGTGGCAGCGCGCGCAGCGCTCCGGGCGGCCGCTCGCGATCGCGATGGTCGACGTGGACCACTTCAAGCTCTACAACGACCACTACGGACATGCCGCCGGCGACAAGTGCCTCCGGCGCGTCGCCGGCACGCTCGCCGACCAGACTCGCACCACCGACCTCGCCGCCCGCTACGGAGGGGAAGAGTTCGCGATCGTCATGCCCGACACCGACACGACGACAGCACACCACATCGCCGAACGACTCCGCGCCGCCATCGCCGCGTTCGCCGAACCACACCCGCTGGCGACCAACCACATCGTCACGGTCAGCGTCGGCGTGGCCGCGGCAGTGCCGCCGCCGAACAGCTTCGCCCAAAGCCTCGTCGAGACCGCCGACGCGGAGCTCTACCGCGCGAAACGCGCCGGCCGCAACCGGGTCCAGGCGACCGGTCCCACCTGCCCACCGAGCCGAGCCGGACATCCTTCCGGCGAGTAGCCCGGTCGGACGGGATCGATCGACCGCCGCCCCCGCCCCCACCACGGCCACGCATTGCACGATCATGTCCGACTGGACGCACCAGCCGTGGCCCAGGGCGTCGGTGCCCGACCACCTGTCCTCGGGACGGACTTGTATGTAATATCCGATCTCGCCACGGCCCTGGGTGCACCGGGGCGTCGACTGGAGGGTGGGACGCATATGACCGACCACGCGGCTGACGGGGTGCGGGTTGTCGTCATCACAGGGGCGGGGTCGGGGCTTGGCGCGGCGATGGCTGGTGTGTTCGCCGCGGCCGGAGATGCCGTCGCCTGCCTGGACATCGACGCCGATGGTGCCGAGGCGACCGCCAAGGCGGTCCGGGAGCTGGGTGGCGAGGCCATGTCGGGTCGGGTCGACCTCGCCGACCCGGCATCCCTGCAGGCTGCCGCGGAGGCGGTCCAGCGTCGTTTCGGCGGCTGCGACGTGTTGTGCGCCAACGTCGGCGTCCAGCAGTTCGGCGCGATCGACCATCTCAGCGCGCAGGACTGGCAATGGGTGCTGTCGGTGAACGTGCTGGGCACGGTCGCGACCGTGACCAGTTTCCTGCCGCTGCTGCGCGCCCGCTCCGGGCGTCGCCACATCGTCCTCACCGCTTCCTCCAGCGTGCTCAACCCCGGCGTCCGCCTCGGCGCCTATACCACCAGCAAGTACGCGGTGGTCGGCTTCGGCGAGACGCTGCGGATGGAACTCGAGCAGGAGGGGATCGGGGTGTCGATCCTGTTTCCGGCCGGCATGTCCACCCGTCACCTGGAAAGCAGCAGGCTGGCCCGACCAGCACAGCTGGGACCGTCCCTGCTGCGGAACGAGGACGTCGCGGCGATGCTCGCCAGCCGCGACATGGACGACAAGACGAACGTCGTCACGCCGGAGTTCGCGGTCCGCAACCTGCTGGACGATCTCGCGCGCAACGAGCCGTACATCGTGACACACGGTGGCTACCGGGATGCGTTGGTCCGGCGCCAGGAGGCGTTCGTCGCCGCGTATGACCGGATGGCCGGCTCGAACGATGTGACGGCGCCGGCCCGGTGAGCCAGGAGGAGTTACAGGAGGAGTTAGCTGTGGACGTCGGCACCCTCGTCGAGATCGAGAAGATCAAGCAGCTCAAGGCCCGTTACTTCCGGCTGCTGGACACCAAGAAGTGGGACGACTGGGCCGACGTCTTCACCCCGGACCTCAACCTCTGGGTCCAGGACGTTCCGGATGTCACCTACACCAGCCGGGATGAGTTCCTCGCCGCGATCGTCCCGATGCTCACCGACGCGGTCACCACCCATCACGGCCACATGCCGGAGATCGACGTCACCGGGTCGGACACCGCCCGCGGCATCTGGGCCATGTTCGACTACGTCCAGCTCGGCAGCCCGGACCGGCCGATCCGGCTCAAGGGCTACGGCCACTATCACGAGGAATACCGCAAGGGTTCGGACGGCCAGTGGCGGATCAGTTCGCTGCGGCTGCACCGGCTTCGTGTCGACTACAGCTGACGCGTGCGCCAAGGTCCGCGTGCCCGCGGCTTATCGGTCGCTGCCTTCGACCGACGTGCCAGTAGATGGTCGGGGCGCTCACGACAGCCGTGACGGCCGGGCTTCATCCATCCGCCGCGCTGTGGTCGAAGCGTTGCCGATTGTTGCGCTTGGAGCTGATCCGCCATTGCCCGTCCGGGCATTTCCGGTACGTCTCGATGTAGTGGCCGTAGCCTTTGATGCTCAGTCTGCCCTGAGGTCCGTCCAGCTGGACGTAGTCGAACATTGACCAGACGCCTTCGGCCTCGGTGTCGCCGAGCAACGTGATCTCTGGCATGTGGCCGTGATGGGTCGTCACGCCGTTGTCCAGCATGGGGATAGTGGATTCGAAGTACTCCTCGTTGAGCTGGAAGCGCTTCTCCCCTTCGATCGGGAGGTAGTGCTTGCAGTCCGCGGTGAACAGGTCGCGGAACGCGTCCCAGTCCTTCAGGTCAAGGTAGCGGAAGTACCGTGCCTTGAGCTGCTTGATCTGTTCGATGTCCCACAGCGCCTGCACGGAGGGTGGAACAGGCCGCTGGCCGACATCCGCGGCGGTCGCCAGAAGCCCGAGCTGCGTGCCCGCGGCGGCGGCGAGGGCCTTGGCGGTCGCGACGTCCTTGGTGATGTAACGGCCGGCCGCTTCCTGGAGGCGAGCCGACGAGCCGAGGGCGCGCACCGTGCCGAGGGCGTAGCTGTTTCCGCTGCAGTGGCTGATCGCGTCGAGAGCTCTGGCCGGGTCGAGCCCGAGTTCCCGAGCCACCCGTTCCGCCTCCGCCACCAGGCCGACGTTCGCCCCGAACAGCGCGTTGTTGACCAGCTTCACCCGTTGGCCGTCACCGAGTCCTCCGATGTGCAGGATCGGGCTGGCATAGGCGGCCAACACCGGCCGGACCGCCTCCAGAACGCGGGGCTCACCGCCGACCAGCAGCGTCACCCTGCTCGCCGCGGCGTCCGCCGGACCGCCGCTGAAGGCCGCGTCGAGGATCCGGATATCACGGGATCGCCCGGCTTCCGCGAGCGCGGGCGCGGTGTCGGGGCTACAGGTCGTGTGGATCACTATGACGGAGCCGGGACGCATCGAGGTGAGCAGCCCCTCGTCGCCGCCGCACACCTCACGTACCTGCTGGTCGGAGAAGACGCACACAACGACCACGTCGCTGGTGGCCGCCAGCGCGGCAATCGTCGGTACGCTGATCACCCCCGACGTCTCGATCTCGCGCGCCACCTCGGGCCGGCGGGCGTAGAACGACGCCTGGAAGCCTGCCTTGACAACTTGCTCCAGCATGGGCCGGCCCATGCTTCCGACGCCTAAGAATCCGATCTTCATGCGGTGCTCCCGGGTCCGTCACCGGCGGCCGCCCATGCGTTCCGGTCGAGACCGAAACCGCCGTCAGTGGCTGCTGTGATCGTCCGTGCCAGTTCTGCTGTCATATCCAACCAATCGTCGGGCGACTGTCCTGTCGAACAAGAGCGCAATCAATGGGAGGCGCCGGCGGGTCCACGGTGTTCGCCGCGGACGATCTGGCGCGCGGCCGTCGTCGGCCGAACCTCCCAGGACATTCTGCGGCGCGGCCCTGCGGTGATACGGACGCGGGCACGCCCTCTTGGTCAGAGCCGGGTAATCCAGCCGCCGTCGACCAGGACGGTCTGGCCGGTGATCCAGTCGCCGGCCTTCGAGCACAGCAGGAGAAGGGTGCCGATCAGGTCCTCGGGCGGGCCGGACTTCTTGCCGGGGATGCCCGAGTAGAGAGCCTTCCGGAGGGGTGAGTCCTTCGGAAGGCTGACGTACCCGCTCTCGTTGTCGACGAGCCCGGGCGCGATCGCGTTGACGTTGATCCCACGCGAGCCGAGCTCGGAGGCGAGGTTCACGGTGAGGCCGTGCAGCGCGTACTTCGTGACGCTGTAGATCCCGCCGGCTATGAAGGCACCGGCGGACAGGCCGTTGACGATCCGGCCCCCGCCGCGGACTGTCATCGATTCGAGCACCGCCTGGGTACACAGAAGCGGTCCTCGCAGGTTGACGTCCACGACGCGGTCCCACTCGGGGACCGGCATGTTCGACAGGCCGTACGGGGGCAGGTCGGTCATGATCGCGGCGTTGTTGATGAGGATGTCGATCCCGCCGAAGGCCTCGACCGCGGCTGTCGCCATCGCCTGAGCCGACTGCGCCGAGGTGACGTCGACGTGCGCGGCGGCGACGCGGAATCCGCTGTCGGTCAGGGCCTTCGCGGTCGACGTGGCCGCGTCGAGGTCGAGGTCCGCGACGACGACGGACGCGCCGGCCTCACAGAGCGCGCGGGCATAGACGACGCCGATGCCGCCGGCGCCCCCGGTGATGATCGCGACCTTGCCCGTCAGGTCGAACAGCTCGGTGGGAGTCATGCCATCGACTAACGCATGCGCATCAGGGTTAAGTCAACTAGTGTCATCTCAAATGCACTTGCGTTAGACAGGCAGGAGGAGGTCGGCATGACGATCGATCGCGCGGTCCCAGCGGTGCACCTGCACATCGGAGAGGAAGCGCGCCCGCACGGCACGGGTGGGGTGCATGATCACGTCTTCCCGGCGACGGGCGAGGTCCAGGGGCCGGTCCCGCTCGCGGGGCGCGACGACGTCGAGGCCGCGGTCGGCGCCGCGCGGGACGCGCTCGGCGCGTGGCGGGCCTGGAAGCCCGCGGACCGGGCAGCCGTCCTGCTGCGGCTCGCGGAGCTGATGAGGCGCGATGGTGACGAGCTGGCCCGGCTCGCGGTGCTCGACAACGCCATGACGCTCGGATCCGGCCAGCTCGCCGCCAGTGTCATGGCGCAGTACACCGCCTACTACGCGGGCTGGGCGGACAAGATCGAGGGTCGGGTGACCTCGGTCCCTGGACAGTCGCGTGAGCTCGCGTACACCGTCCCCGAGCCTTATGGCGTGGTTGCGATCATCATGACGTGGAACAGTCCGCTGTTCTCGGTCGGCATGAAGCTTGCGCCCGCGCTGGCCGCCGGGAACACGGTGGTCCTCAAGCCGTCGGAGCTCACGCCGTACGCATGCGAGCGGCTCATGGCACTGATCCGGGAGGCGGGCATCCCCGCGGGTGTCGTCAACCTGGTGCTCGGTGGCGCCGAGACAGGCGACGCGCTGGTCCGCCACCCGCTCGTGCAGAAGATCAGTTTCACCGGCGGTCCGGCCACGGCCCGGAAGATCCTCGCGGCCTGCGCGGAATCGCTCAAGCCGGCCGTCCTTGAGCTCGGCGGCAAGTCCGCCAACATCGTCTTCCCGGACGCCGACCTCGACGCCGCCGCGATGATCAACAGCTACAGCGTCCACGGCACGCTCGCCGGCCAGGGCTGCGCGATCGCAACCCGCATGCTCGTGCACGAGGACATCTACGACCAGGTCGTCGACAAGGTCGTCGCGCTGGTGGGCGGGATGAGGTGCGGCGACCCGTTCGACCCAACGACGACGATCAGTCCCGTGATCACGAAGGCCGCGCAGGAACGCATCGTGGGGATGATCGAGCGCGCCCGGTCGGGGGGCGCGGGCAAGCTCCTGCTCGGCGGGGGTGTCCCGGGAGGCGACCTTGCTGGCGGCTTCTTCGTCGAGCCGACCGTCTTCGGTGAGGTGGATCCGGCCAGCGAGCTCGGTCAGGTCGAGGTCTTCGGTCCTGTGCTCTCCCTGATGCGCTTCGCCACGGAGGACCAGGCGGTCGCGATCGCGAACGCGACCGACTACGGACTCGCCTCCTACGTGTACACCCAGGACGTCGGCCGGATCAGCCGCCTGACGACGCAGCTGCGTGCCGGGGGCGTCTACGTCAACGGTGCGCAGCCAGTCCTGGGATGTGAGCTGCCGTTCGGTGGGGTGGGCATCTCCGGCTACGGCCGCGAGGGTGGCATCGAGGGCCTGCTCGAGTTCGTCCGCACCAAAGCGGTGGCCATCGCATGACGATTCCGCTGAAGTTGGCCGGCGCATCCGCCGTCCTCACCGGAGCCGGCAGCGGCATCGGCCGCGCGAGCGCGCTGGAGTTCGCCCGCCGTGGCGCCCGTGTCGCCATCAGTGACCTCGATGCCGACCGCGCGGAGGCCGTCGCCGCCGAGGTCGAGGGCGCCGGCGGCGAGGCCGTCGCCATCCGTGCCGACGTCACCAGCGAGGACGATCTCGTCAGACTGCGCGAGACCGCGCTGACGTGGTTCGGGCGGGTCGACCTCGTCATGAACAACGCCGGGGTGCTCTCCATGGGCGCGCCGGAGTCCCTACCCGACGAGGCCTGGGAGCGTGTGCTCGACGTCAACCTGATGAGCATCGCCCGCGGTAACCGGGTGTTCCTGCCCCTGCTGATCGAGCAGGGCCGCGGCCACGTGGTGAACACCGCGTCGGCGTCGGGCCTGCTCGCCTATGGCTTCGACCGGCTGCCGTACGTCGCGAGCAAGCACGCGGTCGTCGGCGTGTCGGAGGCTCTCGCGTTGTATCTCGGTCCGCGGGGGGTGGGTGTCACCTGCCTCTGCCCATCAGGGGTGATCACCAACATGCCCGAGCAGTTCCGGGTCTACGGGGAGACCTCCACCAGGCCCCGCGCTCCTGAGCACGAGATCGTGACGGCGGAGCGGGTCGCCGGGCTGACCGCGGACGCGGTCACGCTGGGCCGGTTCCTCGTCACCACCGTGCCGGACGTCGAGGCCGAGCTCGTCGAGCGGGCGGGGGACATCGAGGCCTACCTGCGGGCGCGCATCACCGAGCAGACCGCATGACAGTCTCGACACGTGGCGGCCTCGTCGGCCCCGCCCGGCTTCTCACGAACGACGCCACCGTTCCCACCCGCCTGGTCACCCCCACCACGCCTGGTCTGTTCCAGGTGGCCGACGCCGCTCGCGCCGGCGCGAACGTCGTTCGTACCGACCGAGAGGACCGACCATGAGTCCCGACGAGCTCTACCGCACCGTCATGACCGTCGAGCCGCCGGCGGTCGAGACGCCGTTCGAGGCCGCGAGCCGGGAGTTCCTCTTCGGGCGCGTCTGGAACCGTCCCGGCCTGAGCATCCGCGACCGCAGGCTCGTGTCCCTTGCCTGCGTCGCGGCGGCGGACGCGCCCAAGCCGATCGACGACCATGTCTACGCGGCACTTCGCAGCGGCGACCTCACGATCGAGCAGATGAACGAGGTGACCCTGCACTTCGCGGTCTACTGCGGATGGCCGAAGGCCTCGCACCTGGAGATGACGGTCCGCACGCAGTGGCACCGGATCCACGCGGAGCGCGGCGAGCAGACGCCGCCGTGGCCGACGCGAACGCCGGAAGATCTCGGTCCCGCCGATCCCGGGCAACGGATTCTGGACGGTCAACACGAGTTCGCCGACGTCAACGTCGTGCCGGCACCCCCGTCGGACTCCCCGTACTTCTATGCCGGCATCCTCAACTTCGTCTTCGGGCACGTGTGGCGCCGGCCCGATCTGTCACGCAGAGACCGGCGGCTTGTGACGATCCCGTGTGTCGGGCTGTCCGACTCGCCCGCGCCGATCCTCTCACACGTGGGCTCCGCTCTAGAGTCTGGCGACGTGACCTACGACGAGATGCAGGAGATCTGCCTGCAGTTCAGCGCGTACTACGGCTTCGCCAAGGGCGAGGCGCTCCAGGACGCCGCTGAACGCTGGCGCATGGGCAAGGCGTGACCGGCCCATCCACCACCCCGCTCAGCGCGACGGCGCTGCAGCTCCTGACCACCGCCGAGCGGCTGTTCGCCGAGAACGGCATCGCCGGCGTGTCCCTGCGACAGATCGGCACCGCGGCGGGGTCGGCGAACAGCTCCGCCGTCAACTACCACTTCGGCACCAAGGACCGGCTGATAGAGGCAATCTTCGCCTACCGCCTCCCGCACCTCCTCGAACGACGCGCGCTGTTGAAGGAACGCGTCGACCCGGATGACCTGCGCGCCCGCCTCGAAGCCCACCTGCTGCCCGTCCTCGAACTCGCGGAATCACCAGGCAACTCCTACGTCTCCTTCGTCGAACAGCTACAGCGAGGCGCGGACTCCTGGCAGCTCTTCGCCACTCAGCCCGACATCCGCCAATCGCGGGAAGAGTTCCTCGCCGACGTCCGGCGGCTACTACCGGATGTCGGCGAACCAGCGCTGACAATCCGAGTCGGACAGGTGCAGAATCTCAGCCTCAACGCCGCGGCCGAACGGGAACGCGCCATCGACAGACGACAGAAAGTGATCCCGTTCGGCCTGTTCGTCACCACAACTCTCGACGGTTTCACCGGCTTCCTGACCGCACCGGTTTCCACCGAAACTCGACGATTCCTCGCCCGGCCACCCACAACGGTTGCTCCGGAACCCGCGCAGCAGACGACGCCTCACTAGACCGAACTTACTTGATCTAGGACGCACTGCGGGCTCGTGACTTGCGGGTTCGCGGCAGCCATTGATCGTCTTACTGACTACCAACGGTCTTGGAGATAGGCGCGCCGATTAGCTGGAAGACCTTTCTCTGGGTTTCGGTGGCGTTCGTGAGTATAGCTGAAGGCTGCCGCCGCCGCTGATGCGGATCTCGTCGCGGGTCAGGGTGGCCAGGTGCGCGAGGAGGCCCTGGAAGCTGTAAAGAGGCGTTCCGTCGGGCTGTTCCTTGCGTGTGGATTTCCGGTTGGCGGCCTCGGAACGGAGAGCGGGCGCGACCGGGTCGGTGCGGCCTGGCGGCTCCTCGTCCGTGAAGGTGAGGGGGGCGAGCCGTTTCCTCAGGTGCCAGGTGATGTAGGCAGCGAGGGAGCAGATCAAGAGATGTGCGCGGACCCGGTTTTCCAGGTAGTGGTAGATCGGTCGCACCTGAAGGTCGGTCGTCTTGATCGTACGGAAGACTCGTTCGACCTGGGAGAGGTTCTTGTACGCGGTGACGATCTCGTCTCCGCGCATTCCGCTCGCGTGTTTCTCCTCGGCGCGGACGACGTAGATGCCGTCGAGCGCCGCCTCGGCGGCGATGCTCTCCTCCCGCCGGGCGATGGTGACATCGGCGTCCGTGATCGTGATCTCGAGGTGCTTCGCCATCTTCCGCCTGTGGACAATCTTCCCGATCTTCATGCCGATGTCCGCGGCGCCGACGATCCGGCCTTCCGTGACGGCGGCGACGACTGGGGCGAGCGCCTTTTCGGTGGCATCGAGCAGTTCGTCACGCTTGCGGGCACGCTCGGCTGCCAGGAAAGGGTTCCGGCAGGCGATCAGCCGCTCTCCGGGAAATTTCGGGTGGCGGATCTCGGCGAGGTTGGTCTCGTCGAACAGGGTCGGCTGCAGCGGGCCGTCCACGGCCGCGAGCTGGGCGATCTGGGGCGCGCGCAGGGCGGTGATCCATCCCAGGTCGTCGGACTCGCGGAGCGCCCTGATACGCGCCGACGTGATCATCCCTCGATCGCCGACCATGATCACACTCTTCAGGTGGAACGTTTTCTGGACGGCGTGCACGGCTTCGATGAACGCGGACGGGTCGCCGGTGTTACCGGGGAAGACGCGTATCGCGACAGGCCGGCCGTCGGCGTCCGTGAGGACTCCGTACTCGATCTGCTCGAGCCCGCGACGGCCGTCACGGGAATAGCCATGGGACGCCAGCGGGCAGCAGTGCCCTTCCATCCAGGACGACGACAGGTCGAAAAGAACCTGGCCGCCGTCGACGAGATGCCGGCCCACGAGTTGCCTTTCGATGTCGTCCTGCCGGTGTAGCAGCCAGTCCATGGCGGCATAGATCTCGTCGGTCGACGCCGTGTCTATCCCCAGGTCCGCGCCGAGCGTGTTGTCGGACCACCAGGATCTGGTGGCGAGCTTCGAACCGGGCTGGATAATCCGGGCGACAATCAGCGCTAGGGCGATATCCCGCTGTCGCCCAGCCGGCCCCAGCAGTGCCGGCAGGCCGAGCTGCCGGGCGACCGTCATGACCGCGGCGACATTGCCGTGCTGAAGAGACCGAGCGATCTCGACATCTTTCTCGACATCGACCAGCGTCCGGCCCGCGAGCGCTTTCCTGAGCACGTCGATGGCCGCCGGCGGAAGGTGCGAGACGTTCGCAATGGTCTCGTTCTTGACCTTTCCGTCTTCCCGGAAGGTACGCCGCACCAGATGCGACACGTACTCCCGCGGCTCGCCGGCCGCGTTCGTCTGCCGACTGACAATCCGGTCCACGTGCATAGCACCCGTTTGCCTCGCCACGAGTCGATGATCCCATCCAGCAAGATCCCGATCAAGCAACCTACTGACTACACTTCGGACAACACAGGCCAAAGTGCCAGGCTGTGCGCGTAGCGATCTTCGAGCACTCGCAAGTTCGG
>NZ_JASNFO010000096.1:0-62716 GCF_032027725.1 Pseudofrankia coriaricola
CTTCACCCCCAAAGGCTCGTCCTGGATCAACCAGGTCGAGACCTGGTTCGGTATCATCACGCGCCAGTCGATCCGGCGTGGCACGTTCAGCTCCGTAAAAGTCCTTATCAAGCAGATCCAGGACTACATCGCCTACTGGAACGCCGACGCGGAGCCGTTCGTCTGGACCGCGACCGCCGACGAGATCCTCGCCAAGGTCAAACTCGTCCAGACCAACATCAAGAAGTTGGTCGACAACAATGGTAAATAAAGGAAGCGGAATCACGAGGCACTAGGACGATGCAAGGCCCGCGCCGCCGCCCGAGAACGGACTACCCCCGACGCGGGCATCCCAGATCTTCTCGTACAACCATCGAGTTCAAGGAAGGCTGGACCTATGGAAACACAGACATACCTCGAGCCAATGCCCTACGGCTGGCCAAAAGTAGCGGTGACTGTCGCCGACGTCGACGCCGCCCACGACGAGCTCATCCAACGGGCGTTCCCTGCCTTCGGACCGCCTAGCACCACGGGCAAATCGACGATAACTATCGGCCTTGATCCTCACGGAACGCCGATCCGGCTCCACCATTTATTCGGGGGACAGGGACGCGTCGCGGACCTCTTTGATGACGCCGAAGGAGTCGTGGCATGAGGTCGCCAGTCAGGCGTCGATTAGTGAGAGCGGCGGCGCTCGCGATGAGCGCTGGCGGTCTGGCCGCCTCACTGGTCGCCTGCGGTGAGCGACCGGGTGCGGAGGGGGCGGGTGGGGCGTGTTCGGCGACGGTGCCTGGCATCACGCCCACCGAGGTCAAGGCCGGGATGGTCTGGAGTGACACCGGGCCGGCGGCGGTAACCATGCGGTCCTTCCGGGCCGGTGCGGACGCCCGCTTCCATGCCGCCAACGAGGAGGATGGCGGCGTCTACGGGCGCAAGGTCGTCTACGCCTGGCGGGACGACCAGGGGGACCAGCAGCTCAACCTGAGCGCGGTCCAGGAGCTCCTCGACCAGGAGAAGATCTTCGGGCTCATCTACTCGCCGGGCGCCGGCACCCAGTCGGCCAAGCTCCTGCAGCAGCGCAACATCCCCGTCACGGGCCTGGGGAGCGACCCGGTCTGGCTGGGGATGAACAACATGTTCTCGTGGGTGTACCTCGGGGACGGTTCCAGCACGACCTGGGGTAAGTACGTCCACGACCAGGGCGGCACCCGCGCGGGCGTCTTCGCGATCGACGCGAACGCCACGAACGGGGACTTCACCCAGCAGATCGTGGCGAGCCTGAAGGCGAACGACGTCCAGGTCGTGAAGACCTTCTACATCGGTGAGATCACCAGCTGGCACACCGTCGCCCAGCAGATCAAGGCCAACAACATCGACGCCCTCGCGGGCGTCCTGCTCCCGGACGCGGCCGCGAAGCTGCTCCCCGAGCTCGCCAAGATCGGCGTCACCGTCGGTGGCAGCCTCAAGGTCGCCCTGATGCCTCTAGGCTACGACAGTAGCAATCTCACCCAGTTCGGCCCTGCGCTCGCCGGTGCCTCCATCTTCACCTCCATCCAGCCCTTCGAGCTGAACACCCCCGGCCAGCAGAAGTTCAAGCAGGCGATGAGCGACTACGCCCCAGAGATCCAGCCACCGACCCAGGACCTCGCCGTCGACGGCTGGATCTCCGCCGACCTGTTCATCCGCGGCCTCGAAGTCGCTGGAAAATGCCCGACCCGGGAGTCCTTCATCTCCGGACTGCGTGCCGTCAAGGACTACGACGGCGCCGGCATGACCCCCGACACCAGCATCGACCTGTCCACGAACTTCCGCCAGACCTCGACCTGCAACTACGCCATCAAGATCAGCCTCGACGGATCCAGGTTCCAGCCGACCAGTAACACGGCGATATGCGGCGACGTCATCAGCCCGGAGCAGATGGCTGCCCTGAACCAGCAGCCCTGACGGGCTCGCGACGATGCGTCTGACGCCATGCGAAATTCAGACGGTTGCGTCGTCGCTGCATGCGGGCGTCGAAGGTCCTCGCGAATATCGCAGTACGCGATCGGGACCTGATCGCTCACTGGTGGGTGGGGTGCACCCGACGTTTGATGATCGGCTCCGGGTAACTCGTGAGGTTTACGCCGGGTTCTGCGAGAGCCGGGGGTGTGACCGCCCCCGGCTACTCATCTGGGTCGTCCACGGCCCGTTCGGGTGATTGGTGACTCCGAGCAAGTGGACGTCGCGGGTACCGACCTCCAGAGCGAAGAAGCAGTACAGGCGCCGCAGGGTCACGGCCCGGTCGTCAGGTAGTGGGGCGCATTGCTGCTGGTAGCAGATCCTGGCCCGAGTACGTGAACGCGACCGCGTCTCTGGCAGCCGGGATCCGACTCCCGAGGCGGGCATCCTCGATAGTCAGAGCGTGCACGCCACCGATCGGAGCGGGTCGACCTGCAGGCATACCTGCGCTGGCGCAACACCCACGCCCGCCACCCCGGTGTCCTGGCCGCTCAACGACGCGAACGCGCCCGGGTCCGCAGCGAACACCACCAACGCTTCGGGCCACCCCCGACCACACGCCGCCTGACACCACCGGGTCGTCCATATCGCTCCACGTCGACCTGCCAGGGTAAGCGCGCGCCAGGCGCACGCTTACCCTGGCACCTCAAACCCAGCCGCACGCGCCGGGCGGCGACGATTTCCAGATCACGTCGTGAAAGTGGGTGAACCAGCCACCAGCGTCCATCCGCGAACTCGCGTAACAGCAAGATCATATCGGTGTTGCACCGACTACTCCGCCCACCAAAGATCCAACAAGTCGAACCGTCGAGCCAACGTTCGTCCATGTCTGTTCTCTTCAGCGCTCGCGGAGGAACCGGCTGGTCACACCGTCGAGGAAGATGGCCATGCCGTCGGTGAAGACGTCGTCCCCGGACGCGGCCATGAAGGTCGTCCCGGCCGCGCGAAGCGCCGCGAACTCGTCGGCGGGGAGGCTGTCGAGAAGCTGGCTGAATCCGGCGGTCCCTGCCGCTCCGATCGAGCTTCGGCCGGCGTTGCTGCGTTGGATGCTGGTGGCGCCCACCACGAAATCGATCATCGCGGTGGTCGCCGAGGTCGCTTGCTTGTCGGTGAGTCCGGCATCGAGGAACAGCGCGAGCGCGGAGTCGATAACGCGGAGCATGTTCGGTCCGAGGGCCGGCTTGCCTCGCGTCACTGACGAGGGCAGCGGCTGGTCGAGCATGACCCGCCGCATCTCGCGCATCAGCGCCTCGATGTCGGTGCGCCAGCCCCGGCCGGTGCGATCAAGCCGGACATCGCCCATGGTGTGGTCGACGATGAGCACGATCAGCTCATCGAGGCTGGCGATGTGCCGATAGAGGGATGCGCCGCCGGTACCGAGCCGGTCGGCGACGGCGCGCACTGTCAGAGCCTCGAGTCCGCGCTCCTGTACGACCTCCACCGCAGCGGCGACGATACGTTCGACCGACAAGCCGCCCGTGCGCGGCCTGCGCCTGCCGGTTGCCGCGGCGCGCTCCGCCCACCAGTAAGCCGACCCGGGCGCGGGCGGCGCCGTCTCGCGCTCATGCGCCGGGGTCTCGGAACCGTCGGTCTCCGCGGTCACTTGCCGTTCCACCAGCTCATAAAACACCACCTTGACAGTAGGCGAACGAGGTTCGCATACTGTGCCGACCGAGATGCGAACGACGTTCGCGTGGAAGGTAGGCGCATGCGGCCGCGACTCCTGAGCCGATTACCGGTCGTCGTGCGCGTCAGTGCGGTCCTCGCCGCCGGCCCGGGCATCTGGTCCGACATCAGCGGCGGATGTCTGCGCCCCGCGCGCAACCATCCCCACCAGGTGGCCGCCCGGTTGGGCCTCGACCTGACCGACGTGACCTGTGGCGGCGCCACGACAGCCAACCTGCTCTGCACACCGCAAGGTGACCATCCACCGCAGCCAGATGCCGACACCGCCGACACCCGGCTCATAACGATTGAGGCGGGCAGCGGCGACCTCGGCTACGGCGTCGCCACGCTGCTCAGCATGAACGCGGCCCGGACGGGCCAGCCACGCACAGGGCTGCCCAGTACCGGGCAGACAGCCCAGGCAGCGGCATCCCTGCGCGCCGATCGTGTCCGGGCTCCTCGGGACCGTCGGCCCCGCCGAACGCGCTGGTGCACCTTGTCGGCTACCCACGCCTGCGCCCGGACCCGCCAGCCTCCTGCGCCGGCAACGTCAACAGCATCCACGACAGCGAGCAGCTCGCCGCGGTGGGGACCGCGATCGAGGAGACCTTCAGCCTGGCGCCGAATGCCCGTTGCCGCTCGTCGATGTCGATACCTCAAGCGCCGGACACGACGTGTGCGCCGCCCCGGCGGTCCGCTGGGTGGACGGCTCCGACGCAAACCGGGCATCGGCCACCAGCCGAACACGAACGCCATGACAGCAGTCGCCGCGCTGGTGCTGGGCATTGGCTGGCCGCGACCGCGAGACAACGCGGCCGGCCAGGCAGGTCGTGAACCAGCACATTTCGGCAGCGGCGAGACAGGGATGGAGTGCGCAAAGGGCGGCGTCGAAACCCCACAAGACCGGTCTGGCTCACGGCGTACCCGGTGGCGGTAGGCGCCGAAAAGACGTCGCCCGCGAGATGGATTGCTTCTCCGGTGAGAAGGGGTGAGTCCTGTGATTAAAGCCTGAGGTAAACGTTCCTGGTGGAATCTTATCGATGTCTGCCGCGGTTCCGTTCCTTGTCGCTGTGGGGAGCGCTAGTTGTCGTGGTCGAATTGGAGAGTCGGGAGAGGTGTGGGGAATGGGTATGAAATGCGGATGGACGAGACGGGCCCCGCGAGGTCTGATAGTGGTTACGGCAACCGCCCTACTATTACTCGGGGCGGCCTCTACGGTCGCCGCGCAGGCTAGTGCCAGCGCCCCGGCTTCGGCGAGTCCCGTAGTGGCGAGCCCAACTGTCACCGGACCGGTGACAGGCGGAAACGGCGCCACGGTGCTGCGGGGAACGACGATCGACCTGGCGAGCGTGGGATACACGCAATCGGAATTCTTCCTGTCCGGGAACGCGACATCCTATGCGCCGACGGCAGCGCTCGGCTCCGACGGGCGCTGGCAGGTGGCGCCGGCGAGTGCAGCTCCATACACCACCCGGATCGTGGTGTATCGGCCAGCCAACCCGGCCCGATTTAACGGGTCCGTCATCGTGGAATGGCTGAACGTCACCGGCGGGTCGGACGTGGCTGTGGACTGGACCTACACTCACAACGAGCTGATCCGCGATGGCTTCGCCTGGGTCGGCGTCTCCGCCCAGGCTGTGGGAGTGGCCGCCAACAAGACCACGGACCCGGTTCGCTACGCAGCCTTGTCCCATCCTGGCGACAGCTACTCATACGACATCTTCTCTCAGGCTGGCCAGGCCATATTGGACTCCGCGCCCACGATCCTCGGCCAGCGTCGCCCTCGCGCCATGCTCGCCGAAGGGGAGTCGCAGTCCGCGTCCCGCCTCACCGCCTACGTCAATGCGATTCAACCCCTCGCGCATGTGTACAACGGTTTCCTTCTGCACAGCCGGGCAGGCGGCAGCGCGGCACTTTCGCAGGCACCCCAGCCCGACGTCCAGGCCCCTCAGGTCGTCCACCTCCGCCCGGACCTAGGCGTGCCGGTGCTTACCGTGCAGACGGAGACTGACCTGATGCTGCTCGGTTACCTGGCGGCCAGACAGCCTGACTCCCCGGGGATCCGACTCTGGGAGATGGCCGGCACGTCGCACGGCGACAACTACACCCTTACCGTCGGCCCTGGCGACAACGGCAGCGGAGCGGCCGGCTTGCAGCAGCTAAACTCCATGCTCAACCCACCAACCGGCACAACCGGCTTCACCTGCGACACACCGATCAACACCGGCCCGATGCACTACGTCATGGACGGCGCCCAGTACGCACTGAACCGCTGGGTAACCGCAGGAGTCGCTCCCGCCGTGGCGCCCCGCCTGCAGGTGACCACATCTGGTTCCGCACCCGCCTTCGTCCTCGACGCCAATGGCAACGTCAAGGGTGGCGTCCGCACGCCCGCCGTCGACGTGCCGGTCGCGACCCTGTCCGGGCTCGGCCAGCCCGGGGCGAGCTTCTGCCGCCTGTTCGGCACGACCGTCCCCTTCGACGCCGTGAAGCTGGAAGCCCTGTATCCCACCCACGTGCATTTCGTCGAGCGCTGGGCGGCCGCTACCGGATCTGCTGTTTTCGCGGGCTTTATCCGCCCGGCCGACGCGGCTGAGCTTGTCACAGCAGCCGCCAGATCCAGCATCGGCGGCTAACCTCGGCTATTCGTGTGCCCAGCAGACAGCGGGAGGTGACGCCGTGTGAGCGGCCGAGTCTTGTTGATCTAGCTGAACGGTGGGAACCGGGAACGGGAAAGTGCCTCTGGCCTGGGACGATTCGGGTGTCTGAAGCCCGGGCGTCTACAGATCAGAGGCACTTTCCAGGTGAGGTCTACGGGCTGGTCGAAAGGGCTGTCGGTCGAGGTCGGCGGCCGTGATGTTGTCTCGCACGTCGGGACTGTGGGTGAGTCGCCGAGGGGAGTCTCACCCCTCGGCGCTCGTAGATCCGGACGTGAGGTAGGGTAGGCTGCCGGCGAGGTACCAGTTGACCTGGCCCTTTTCCGACGGCCCCCCTCCGAACCAGCCGTGCCCGCTTTCCGTAGCAGCTGGCTCTCCAGTGCTTATCGCGGTCTGCGTGTGGGACGTCCGGCGTGGATGTCCTCGTGGCAGCTGCGGCAGACGACGAGGGTCTTGCGGTGGCGGGAGGCCATCCGCGTAACCCATTCGGGTTGCTGTTTCCGCCCCTTGGGGTTTGAGGTCTTTGAGCGCCTGATGTGGTGCACTTCGACCTGTTCCGTGGAGCCGCATAGTTCGCAGACCTCGGCCAGGAGCCGTTGAACAAGCTCCGACCGGTTTCCGTTCCAGATGCGTGGCGGATTGTCGTCGAGGGGCCGTGGCGTGGTGTCCCGTGCCAGGCTGATGCCGCCCCATTGCGCCACCAGCAGCGGTCGTCCGCCATCGAGGCCCACGGTGACCTGAAGGCCACGACGTGGACCGTGCTCGGTGTCGAGTACGGCTCGGTAACGGCGGTAGACCTTCGGGACCGTGATCCGGTACTTGCGGGCCAGGGTCTTGGTCAGCGACCGTTCCGTGACGTACCTCAGGTAGCCGAGCCGATGACGGTTGAACGCCAACAGGTAGTACTCCGCGACACCCCGGAACTCGGCCTGGAACTGTGCGACGATACTGAAATCAGTATTGACGGTACGATCGCTCGGCTGGGTGGGCGGGGCCGTTCCAGGGGTGTCGGGGCGCCCGCTTCGCCTTCAGCCCGGGGATCGTGGCCGGCCCTCGCTCCCGTTCGCCGGCCGACGCACCCGCGTGGGTGTGTTGGGCCTGACCGACTCTCGAAAGCGCCCGTTCGGGACGGTCACCGGCGCGTGCGGGCGAGGACGCGAGTGAGCCAGCGTTCACGTGCCGTGAAGGCGTCGGTGGCGAGCGCGGAGTCGGGTGCCATGTCCTCGAAGCCGTGGAAGCCACCGGGCCAGATGTGCAGTTCGGCGTCGCCACCGCTGGCCCAGATGGTGGAGGCGAAGGCGACGTCCTCGTCGCGGAAGAGGTCGACGGAGCCGACGTCGATGAAGGTCGGGGGGAGGCCGGACAGGTCGGTCGCGCGGCCGGGAGCGGCGTAGCTGGAGACGCCGTCGGCGCCGACGCGATCTCCGAGCAGCATGCGCCAGCCGGTCTGGTTGCTGGTCCGGCTCCATAGAAGGTCGCCCGTGAGGTGGGACGACGGGGTCTGCATGCGGTCATCGAGCATCGGGCTCAGCAGCAGGAGCCCGGCGAGGCCAGGCCCACCCTGGTCGCGGACGCGTAGGGCCGTCGCGGCGGCCAGGCCGCCACCTGCGCTGCTGCCAGCGAGGATCAACGCGCCTGGGTCGATCCCCAACTGGTCGGCCTGCTCGGCGGCCCAGAGCAACGCGGCGTAGCAGTCGTCGACGGGCGCGGGGTAGGGGTGCTCGGGAGCGAGTCGGTACTCGACGGAGACGACAGTCGCGCCGGCGGCCGTGGCGAGCCGGAGTGCGGGCAGCGCGCTGAAGCGGTCCCCGTAGGCCATCCCACCACCGTGTATCCAGAAGATTCCTGGGCCCACGCCGGCATGATCTGGGGGTGTGAAGACGGACAGAACGATTTGTGATTCGGGGCCGGTGATCGCGCGTTCCTGTTCGGTGAACGGGAACAGTTTGAGAAGATAGTCCCGGCCCGGGACGTTGAAGGCGCGAGAAATCGGAAGGGTCTCTTCGGTCAGCTCCGACGGGACCCCGCCGAAATAGCGGTCGAGGATGTCGCGCCATACGGCTGCGCAGTCGGCGTCCATGGGTGGCGCCGGGTAGCCTGCCGTGCTCATTCGAACCTCACAGTCCTGTACGTGGCGAGCGAGATGCCGGCCGTGGGGCTGGATCGGTTGGCCGCACGACGGCAGTACGTTCCGATGAGGGCGTCGGCGGCTACGGCCGGGATGAGGCGACGGCATTGCGTGCCGGCGGCGTCACGACCTCGGACGCCGGACGAGGGTCGGGGCCGGTGAGGTCGCGGCTGGTGTCCCGTTCGAGCAGGCGGTCGGCGAGCAGGGCTAGGTCGTAGGACTGGCGGGCCAGCCAGAACCGCAGGAAGCCGGTCAGCGAGTAGCGCAGGAAGATCCCGGAGCCGATGACGGCGGAGGTCACCCCGGCCAGGCCGAGGGTGATCGCATCCCGTTGGACCAGCGGATCCCGGGTGCCGTGCGAGAGCGCGTAGGCCGACACGGCCAGAACCGCCCCGGCCAGCATCAGCAGGAAGCCGAGGCGCAGCCACAGGCGAGGGCGCCCGGCGGCGGGGTCGGCGATCTTTCGACTGGCGGGTCCGAGGGTTCAGACGGCGATGGGTAGCTTCTCGTAGCCGCGCACGGTGCTGGTGTGAAGGCGCACGGCGTCGTCGTGGTTGACCTCCCAGGTCGGGAAGCGCTTGAGGGTTTCCTCGATCGCTATACGGCTTTCCAGGCGGGCGAGGCCGGCGCCGAGGCAGAAGTGGATGCCGTGGCCGAATGCGACGTGGCTGTCGAAGCCGCGGTGGATGTCGTAGGCGTCGGGGTCGGCGTATTTACGGTCGTCGCGGCCGGCGGAGGCGGTCAGCAGGAGGACCTTGGACTTGGCCGGGATCGTGATCCCGTGCAGTTCGACGTCGCGGGTGGTGACCCGGCCCTGGACGGGTGAGGGCGCCTCGTAGCGCAGGGTCTCCTCGACGGCGTTCCGGACGAGGGACGGGTCGGCGGCCAGCTCGGCCCGCTGGTCGGGGTGGGCGGCGAGGATGTCGGCGGCCCAGCCGAGGAGGCGGGCGACGGTCTCGGTGCCGGCGGCGGTGAGCAGGGTGGTGAAGTCGGTGGCTTCCCGCGTCGAGAGCCGGCGGGTGCCGCCGTCGGCGGCGCGGACCTCGGCCTGGACGAGGGCGGTCATCAGGTCGTCGCGAGGTGCGGCGCGGCGGGCCTCGATCTGCTCGGTGAAGTACTCGTGCAGCTTCCTGGTGGCGGCGAGGGCGATCTCGTTGGCCATCCCGGCGGTCTCGTCGTGGTAGAAGGTTCCGTCGATCATGTGACGGACCTCTTCGCGGTCCTGCGGGTCGACGCCGATGAGCCGGGAGATGATGAGGGAGGGCAGCTGCGCGGCGAAGTCCTGCACGTAGTCGAACCCGTCGCCGCCGACGTGCGGGTCGAGCAGCTGCGCGCAGGTCTCGCGGATGGCACCTTCCAGGCCGCCGACTCGGCGCGGGGTGAAGGCCCGGGAGACCAGTACCCGCAGGGTCGTGTGGGTCGGCGGATCCATGAAGATCATCTGCCCGGTGTCCCAGGGCTCCGGGGTCATCATCTCCAGCACCGTGCCGTAGCGGGAGCTGTAGGTGACGGGGTCGAGGTGGGCCTCGTCCACGTCGGCGAACCGCGACAACGCGTAGAAGTCGAACTTCTCGTTCCGGTAGACGGGCTTTTCGTCTCTCATCCGCCGCCACAGCGGGTGTGGATCGAGGTCGATCTGCTTGTCGTACGGATCCCAGTACAGATCCTCGGTCACGCTGGCCTTCCTTCGCTTGCCGCGCTCAAGGCACGGACGGGATGGAGATGATTCGGTAGGACGCCAGGGCGTGCGAGTGCGGCCCGAGCGCGGCTTCGGCCGTGGCGGACCGTGGCTCAGACGGGCTGACGCTCGGCGTAGCGCCGAGCCCATTCGCGCCGGGAGGTGACGGCGGTATCGACGTCGGCTGCCTGGGCCCGCAGGGCGCCGACCGTTGCTTTCTCCTTCGGGACTACGGCGAACGGGTCCCAGTTGAAGAAGCGGCTGGCGTTCTCCCAGGTGATCTTGTTGATATCGGCGTCGTCGGCGCCGACGTTGTTCAGCTCACCTAGGACGAATTCGGGGGCGTTGGGCCAGATCGAGTCGGCGTGCGGGTAGTCGCACTCCCAGGCGATGATGTCGATTCCGATCTCATGGCGGAGCCTTAGCGACGTGGGGTCGGTGACGTAGCAGGCCAGCGAGTGGTCGCGGAAGACCTCGGACGGCAGCTTGCCGCCGAAGTCGCGGCGCAGCCAGCGCTGGTTGGTGTAGTGCCGGTCGCAGCGGTCCAGGTAGAACGGGATCCAGCCGACCCCACCCTCGGAGTAGGCGAGCTTCAGGTCGGGATAGCTGCGCATCGCCGGGCCCCAGAGCAGGTCCTGCACCGCGATCGAGGAGATCTGGCAGGCCAGGATGATCAGGTTGTCGATCGGGGCGTCCGGGGCGCCCTTGATGGCGCCGAAGCCCGTGCCGATGTGCAGGCACATCACGACACCGGTCTCCGAGAGCGCTTCGAACACCGGGCCCCAGTAGATCAGGTCGTGGTAGCTGGGCAGCCCCTCGAGGTGGGGTAGCTCCGGCATGGTGACAGCTCGGGCGCCCTTGGCCGCGACGCGGTGGATCTCGTCGACCATCAGCTGCGGGTCCCAGGTCGGCAGCAGCGCGAGTGGGATGAACCGGCCTGGGTAGGTGCCGGCCCATTCGTCGATGTGCCAGTCGTTGTACGCCCGGATCATGATGACGGTGAGGTCGGTCTTGTGGTGGTTGAGGTGACCGGCGCTGAATCCGGCGAACGTCGGGAAGCACATCGAGGCGAGGATCCCGTTGCGGTCCATGTCCCGAACGCGCTCGTGGATGTCGTACACGCCCGGGCGCATCTCGGCGAAGCCGGCCGGGTCGCGGCCCCATTCCTCGGCCGGCCAGGAGACCACCGCGTTCAGCCCACTGACCCCGACCGTCTTTCCCTGATAGACCCACCGGTCCACACCGCCGGAGTCGGTGACCACGTGCGGCGCCTCGTCGGCCCACTTCGCCGGAACGGTGTTCCTGAACATGTCCGGCGGTTCGACCACGTGATCGTCGATACTGACCAGGACCATCTCGTCGACGTTCATGTCCCTCCTCGGCTTTTGTGAGATCATTTCCCGCGCGGCTGGCCGCATTGCCTCGGTCTCGCCTACCAGGCGAAACCGCTGGTCACATCTTCCGGAAGTCCCAGCTGGTGATTTTCTCTGGCACTAGGCGCAACCAGCCGTGGCGACCGTCGTAATGTTTCTCATCGCGGCCGGTGTACTTGCGGGCGTGCAGCAGCTCCACGGTCTCGAGCGCGGGCTCCGGGATACCCGTCCGAGGAATCTCGCCCACGCTCTCGAAGCGGCCGCGCAGTTCCACGCCGTGCAGTTCTCTGAACTCGTGGCCGCCGTCCACCAGAACGGCGGCCTGTGGGTCCCGCTCGATGTCGGTCCATCGCTGGCTCTTCACGAGCGAGCTGACCCACAGAGCCGTGCCGTCCCAGACGAACCACAGCGGCGTCAGGTGCGGACCTGTCGGGGAAGACGTCGCGACCCGGCACGTTCTTTCTGCCGTGAGAAAGGCATCGACCTCCTCCGGGCTCATCGCGATCTTCCTGCCCCGCCGCTGCTCCTTTGTCATGTTCCCCTCCGGAAAATCCGCCCATCCCGCCACACCCGCGGGCGGTACAGGACCGTGGCGCCCTTCGCCACAGGGCTCACCCACTCGACGTACCTGATCTCGATGGCATCGGCGCCTCGGTCCACTGGGAGCGCGAGAACCACAGGGACGAAGGCGCGCTCGGCGACCTCTGGCGCACCACGTCCGCCCGTCGCCGCAGTCACAGGCCTCCTTCCGCCTCGTCGCGGATGATGATCACCGATGGGCGTGCCCGACATCCACGACCTGGGCGGACCGGCGCGACCGACAGCCACCAGTCTGGGCCCCTCGACCCGACAGGGATGCGATCGACGATCGCGTTCCGCCGCTGGAGTATGCGACCACCGGTCGCATACTGTCAAGATGGTGCTCGAAGGCGCAGTTGCGTTGGTCGGCGCCGGGGTTGGATCTGCCTGTCAGGCATGATCGCGTGGTCCACCGTCGGCGTGACCGCCTCGCGCTTCCGGTTTCCACCAGAGGTGATCACGCTGGCCGTATGGTGGTATCTGCGCTGTGACCTGTCCTGGCGGGACGTCGAGGAACTGCTGGCCGAACGCGGCCTCGAAGTCGACCATGTCACGATCTTCAGATGGGTGCAGCGGTTCACTCCCCTGCTGATCGACACCGCCCGGCCGTGCCGCCACAGCCCTGGCGACAAGTGGTTCACGGATGAGACGTGCGTCAAGATCGCGGGCCGGTGGTGCCACCTGTACCGGGCGATCGACCAGTTCGGCCAGGTCATCGACGTGCTCGCCTCCGAGAAGCGGGACCTGGCAGCGGCGCGCCGCTTCCTCACCACGGCTCTGTCGCACGGCCGCCGGCCGACCGAGGTGACCACCGACCGGGCCGCGGCCTACCCACGGGTCCTCGACGAGCAGCTGCCCGCCGCCCACCACGTCGACGCCCGATACGCCAACAACCCGATCGAGGCCGATCATGGCCGATTGAAAGCGCGACTGCGGCCGATGCGCGGCCTCAAACAGCTGCGCGCCGCCCAGGTGATCGGAGCCGGGCACGCCTTGGTCCAAAACATCCGCCGCGGCCACTACGAACTCGGCGTCGACGCCCAGCCCCACCAGCGGCTCACGG
The DNA here is from genome assembly GCF_032027725.1 of Pseudofrankia coriaricola. NCBI lineage: Bacteria > Bacillati > Actinomycetota > Actinomycetes > Frankiales > Frankiaceae > Pseudofrankia > Pseudofrankia coriaricola. The sequence continues at coordinate 13,121 of NZ_JASNFO010000096.1, forward strand.
CAGCCTTCACCGAACTCGCCCAGGCCGTCTGACCAGGCAAACCACCGGTCCTTGCCACGCCCCACGCCGGCTCAACGCAACACCGCCGTTCGCTGGCGCCCGCGGTTCGCGCTGTCATGGTTTTCCGCCCTGATGACCTGGAGGAGCCGACGCTCGACGACGTGCTGCCTGCCTTCACCTATTTCCAGGCCATGCCGATTCCCTATGTGGAGCCGGAGGACGTCGCGAATCTCGCGCTCTTCCTGGCCAGCGAGGAGGCCCGCTACATCACCGGGCAGCAGATCCGCGTGGACGCCGGTGCTCTGATCAAATTCCCCAACGGCCCCACCGGCTGACACGGCGGCTTCCAGCCGCCGCGCAGGAAGAGAGACCGGCAGGCCCGCGCCCCGTCGAGCGGCCTCGGGGGGCCGCTTGGCCGGCGCCAGCCCGCCGCTTCACAGGGCTGGTCAGCACCGGCGGCCTGGCGCTTCTCTCCAGGCCGCGGCAACGGAAAGCCGGAGCGCACGAGCGGGCACCATCCGAGCATGGTCTGTGCGCTCCGCTTCGACGCCCTCCCGGGGGCTCCACCTGTGCCCACGCGGGTATCGCAGCGCCGCACGGACATTCCGCAGGCACCGGTGCCCGGCGTCGGCAGCGTTGCCACGAGACGGTTCAGCCGCTCGTGTCAGGACGAGACGGTCACGTCTGACAGGTTGGGCGGGTGCGGCGGGAGGCGGCGTGGCGGGCGGCGCTGTTGGTTGGTCACGGTGAGCGCGGTGGGCGGTTGGGAAGCCGGCCGACGGGGCGAGATCAACCTCGACAGCGTTCCGCGCCGCCTCGCGCGCTTCCCGTCGACCTGCTCCACGCCGAGCTGTCGCTCCAGCCGACACCGGTTCCTCTCGACTTGATCGCCAAGATCGTCGACGAGGTCCTCGTTCCGCTGGCGTTCCGGCGAGCCCCGCCACACCGGGGAGTCTCGGGTCGGCTCCCTACCTCTCGTCCCCGGCCATCGAGCCCACGGCACGCCGGCCGCGGCGGCGTCCTGCCCCGTGTCCGGGCAACTTCAGGATTCGTCGCGGACTCCACGTCATCCAAGCGTCGGCCACGACCGGTTTCGGCACTCCGGACGAAGCGGCCGCGGTCACCGGTTGGTCGTCGCAACCCGCGACGACCAACCGGTGGCCGCCTCTGGTCCACCGCACCGCCATGACGGGCTCCGCGGAGCCCCTCGAACCTGTCGAGAACAGCCGGTCGGCGGCTAGACGACCGACCCGGCCGTCAGGCCGGCGCGCTCCATCGAGACCCGCAAGGTGCCCAGCAGCACCCGTACCTCGGTCATCGCCTGCGCCGCGGGAGCGCCTGGTCCAGGTACGGGGACCGGAGCGACCGCGAGACCGAGCGCCTGGGCAGCGTCGGGCAGACCAGCGCCGGCCCGGCCGGGCCCGAACTCGGGCAGCGGCCGGCAGCTGGCCGCCAGGACGTCGAACAGCCGCTGCACCCGGTCTGCCGGGCTCGCGAACTGCCGCCGGAAGTCCGCCCGGTGGGCCAAGACGAGCGCGGCGAGGCCGGTGACATGCGCGGCGGCCACCGACGTTCCGTCCAGGGATGCGTAGTCCCCGCCGGGCACGGACGACACAATCGCGACGCCGGGGGCGACGGCGTCGATGTCCGGCCCGACGCTGGCGAACTTCGCGGTGAAGTAGCCGTCCTGGGTGGGCTGGCCGAGAACCTGCCGGGCATGGTTGCTTTCGGCTGGGAAGGTGTCGACCCGGCCCATCGCGGACACCGTGAAAACCGTCGGCAGCGAACCCGGGAACCGGACCGGCTGGTCTGCGGCGTTGCCCGCGGCCACGATGCACGCGGCCCCGGCCTGCCTGGCCTCCTCGATCTTGCGGGATACGAAGATCGATCCAGCGTCGGCACCTAGGCTGATGTTCACGACGTCGACCTTCTGGGCGATGCAGTAGTCGAGCGCCTCGATGAGATCACTGAACCGACCGCCCGGGAAGATCTTGCAGACGTGGACCTCCGCGCCCGGCGCGATGCCGACGATGCCGCGTCCAGTGTCGGCCCCGGCGATGATGCCCGCGCAGTGCGAGCCGTGCCCGACTTCGTCGCTGCCCCACCCCTTGCCCTCCCGGTCGACCAGGTCGAGCCCGCTGGTGATCCGGCCGCTCAGGTCGGGGTGGCCGACGTCGACGCCCGAGTCGATGATGGCGATCCTCACGCCGTCGCCGCGGTAGGTCGGCGGGATGCGGTCAATCCCGAGGGCCCGCTGGCCCCAGCTGAACTGCTGCTGGGCCGGGAAGTCGGGCAGCAGCCGGCTCAGCGGCTCCAAGACGATCAGGTTGTCCCCGCTGGACGACAGCCGCGGACGGTCGATCGAGCGCTCCCAGTAGCCCGACGCCGGTCGGACGTAGACGTTCTGAACGGTGTCGGGAGTATCGGCGATCAGTGTCACCGAGACCTTGCCGTCCTGGCCAGTGATCCCCTGGACCAGGAGGTTCCGGCCCTGGACCAGCACGCTCGCGCCGGGTGCACTCTTGCCGTCCCGGCCCTGGACCTTGAACGACAGTTTCGTCTCCGCGCCGAGGGAGACGACTGTCCCCGGGTCAGGCAGGATGCGAGTCGCCGTCGCGGCGGTGTCGCAGAGGTTCAGCCTCCGGTCTGGTTCGATCAGCACTTCGGGGGCCTGACAGAGCGCAGCGGCCCGTTCCACAGGCATCTCGAAGATCGCGATCTTGGATGGCTGGGTGACACCGGTCGCGAACGTGCCGACGGGGAGGTTGGCGGATATTTTCAGCTCCCGGTGGAACGTGACGCCCGGCAGCGCCCCAATCCGCTCGAAGAGCACGTTGGGATCGGCCACGCTCACCGCCGCCGGCAGCAGTTCCTGGGGCGCCGCGCCAACGAGGTATCGGCCGTTGCGACGCCCGACTTCGTGCGGCGACCTCGGGGCCGATGCTTCTTCTTTCGGGTTTTTCTTCTCCATCTGTGCTGTCAGCGCTCCTACCGAGAGGCTCAGAAAGTCGGGGGAATCGTTGCGCGATGGCCCGATCTGTCGCGATTGCGGGCTCGTGCCGGTCACGCGGTAGTGAGGAGTGAATGGCGCGGGACGTGCGGCCGCCGCGGTCGATGATGGCCTCAAACCGAGCGGCCGCAGGACCGGACGGGAAATCGCGTCCTCGTCGTCAGGAAAGTCGTCCGGACAGTGGGAGACCCAAGGTTCTGAGCCGCCCGCTCGCTACGCGGCCGTTCGGACTTCACGTCACAGCGGCGGCAGCGCGGGGTTCATGGCTATCACCTGCTGGAGCGACATCGCGATCGAAGATGCGTGTGCCAGGGACTCCTGAGTACGCCGTGCCCGGTAGAGCTCCACGGCGACCACGGTCGGCGGGATGAACTGCGCGACCTGCGGGATGCTCGGCGTCACTCGCTCCAGCCAGGTGTGGATTCGCTGCAGGAACAGCTCGGCCTGGGCGCGGTACGTGTCCTGCGCGGGTACCGCCGGGCCGGCGAGCCCAGCGAACAGTGCGCCTGGCTGCTGTGACCACTGCCGGGACGACGACCCATTCGCCGTCGTGCCGAGATATGGCAGGCTGCTTACCGTTGACATAGACGGTTCCATTCGAAGTGGTCAGCGTCGGGTACTGAGTCGTGCCTTCTCGCGCCGGGGCGACGGCGGCCGCTGAACCTTCCGGCGACCGCCGTCGCGGTGAGGCAGCCGTCAGACGAGGGCCGACCACGCAGGCGGAACCACTCCCTGGAGGCGATTGACGGCATCGCCGCCGAGCGCCGCCTGGCGGTGCAGCTGCGACTGCTGGGCGGCGACCCGGGCGATGTCGCCCGCGATCGCGGCCTGCTGGAGCTGCTGCTGAGCAGCGCACCTGGCGATCTCGTTTGCCAGCGCGGCCTGCTGGAGCTGCGGCTGGTAGCCGAGCGTCGATCCGAGGTGACCGAACGGCTGCAGCTGCTGCGCGAGCTGCTGCTGCGTCGCGACACGGGCGATCTCGTTTGCCAGCGCGGCCTGCTGGAGCTGCGGCTGGTAGCCGAGCGTCGATCCGAGGTGACCGAACGGCTGCAGCTGCTGCGCGAGCTGCTGCTGCGTCGCGACACGGGCGATCTCGTTTGCCAGCGCGGCCTGCTGGAGCTGCGGCTGGTAGCCGAGCGTCGATCCGAGGTGACCGAACGGCTGCAGCTGCTGCGCGAGCTGCTGCTGCGTCGCGACACGGGCGATCTCGTTTGCCAGCGCGGCCTGCTGGAGCTGCGGCTGGTAGCCGAGCGTCGATCCGAGGTGACCGAACGGCTGCAGCTGCTGCGCGAGCTGCTGCTGCGTCGCGACACGGGCGATCTCGTTTGCCAGCGCGGCCTGCTGGAGCTGCTGCTGGGCGACAGCATGGTGTAGCCACGGCGGGGTCATCAGACCGGCAAGCGCGGCCTGCTGGAGCTGCGGCTGGTGGCCGAGCGTCGATCCGAGGTGACCGAACGGCTGCAGCTGCTGCGCGAGCTGCTGCTGCGTCGCGACATGGGCGATCTCGTTTGCCAGCGCGGCCTGCTGGAGCTGCTGCTGGGCAACGGCCTGCTGGACGGAGAACGGAACAAGAACCCCGGTTCCGACACCGAACGCGTTCGGTGCGACGCCCCCCGGTAGACCGCTAAAAATTCCCCCGGACGCGAGCTGCTGCGTACCGAACGGCATTATTCCAGCCCCGTACCCGCTGATCACGGGCGGTGCCACGGAAAGCGGCTGGTAAGGTGTTGACATGGTCGTTTCGGGCAGCATGGCGGAGACGGACACACCAGTCCTCCTGATTCAGCGATGAAGAACGAGACTCTCGACGGTGGCCTGCGAAAATCGCTCGGCGCGCTGGAACACTACGGTCAGGCGACGAGCTCCTCAACCGCGATGCGGTGAGTCCTGCCCGTGGCGGGCACGTATACCCTAGAATCGCTAGACCTTTTGGCCCGCAAACCGCGACATAACTGGCCAGCTTTGGACGCTGTTGGGCTGTACCTGCCGAAAACCACGTCCGGGTAGGTCAGGCGGCATGTTCATACTCGTGCAGAATGCCGGCGAGCCGGTCGCGTCGGTGGATGTCGAGGTGGCGAGCCGGTCCGGGTCTGTGATCGGTTCGGGCAGTGGCTGGAATGGTCGGGCGTTGGCGATGACAGCGAAGGTGATCCGTGACAGCGAAGGTGATCCGTAAGGGATCTTCAGCTTCTTCGGATCTTGAGGTAGTCGCGAATCGACCCGAGTGAGATTCGACCTCGAGCCCGCCGGCGCCGGCGGGGTCAAGCTGACCGTGGTGCACGACGGGTTCGCTCCCGGCAGCACCCTCGCGGAGATGGTCAGCGTCGGCTGGCCCAACGTCATCGCCAGCCTGAAGACACTCCTGGAGACCGGCGCCCCCTGCCCGCCTGACCGCCGGGCGCGCTCGTCACCGCCGGGCAGCACCGCCTCGAACCGCGTCCCGACGCACGACGCCAGCGGCTCGCGCCGCCAATCCCCGTCGGAGGCCGCCGCGCAGCTGATCCTGCAGCGCTACCTGCGGCGGGCGGTCAACGGGACCGGCACGATCGACCGTCACCAGCCCCGCCGGCCTGCGCAGGATCTTGCGTCGGCGGATCACGGACGGGTCCGCTGGTGAGCGAGGCGGGAATGGCCCCCGACGAGACCCGGGGCCATTCCCGTTCCGAAAGGGCGGCCGAGGGCTTGGCCGGCGGCGGGAACTCACGCCGAGCCTGCGGAAGACCTTGCGTATGTGGTAATCGACGGCACGCGCAGGAAGATCGACGCGGGAACCTACACGGGCGGGCCCTCGGTGAGCGGTCGCGAGCATACTTGCACTCGTGGGAACCGAGGTGGCCGCCTCCGTGGCTCGGCGACATCGCGACTGACGCCGTGGTCACGACGACGGGCGACCGTCCGGGGGACGAGCGCTGGGACTTCTTCATCTCCTACGCCAGCGCCGACCGCGACTGGGCGGAGTGGATCGCCTGGGAGCTGGAGGAGGCGGGCTACCAGGTCCTGGTGCAGGTCTGGGATTTCGTACCCGGGTCGCACTGGATGACCAGCATGGCCGAGGGCATCGAACGCTCCCGCCGGACCCTGGCCGTCCTCTCGCACTCGTATCTGAGCTCGATGTTCGGAAGGAAGGAGTGGGAGGCCGCCTACCGGGCCGACCCGAACGGCTTCAACCGCAAGCTGGTCCCGGTCCGCGTCGAGGACTGCCCTCGGCCCGCCCTGCTGGACGCCGTCGTCTCGTTCGACTTGTTCGGCCTGGAGCTCGACGCCGCCCGGAGCCAACTTCTCGACAACATCCGGGTCGCCCTGGCGGGCCGTGCGAAGCCCCTGGTCCCGCCACCGTTCCCGACGGCGAGGCCCACGCCGACGACCGCCGACTTCCCTTGGCCGGCTGTTCCTCGGGAAGCCGGCCATGGCTCGGCTCCGCCCTTCCCCCGCGGCGCGGGGGGCACGCCGCACGGCCTGTCGGGCCGCCAGAGTCCGTCGTTCAACAGGTCATCGGCGTGGCCCGACGGCTTTGGCCGCGCGGCTTCGGGAGCCGCCCTCGCCAGGACGGCGTCTGTCACGGCGGCGGACGCGGCCGTTGGTTCTCAGCCGGCCGGTGGGACTCAGCCCGCCGAGGATCGCGACGAGCCCCTGTCCTGGGCCAGCGCTATCCGGATGGCCCTGATCGCGGCCGCGCTCACGGGCTGCCTGCCCGCCGTCGCGGTCGTCGTCTTCCTGCTGTTCCCGCCCGACAGCCCGGCTCCGTTCCTGGGCCGCATGTGGGACGGAGGATTCCTCGGCCTGATCCTCGGCGCCGGCATTGGTAGCGGCACGTTCGCCCTCCGGTCCAGGTCCACGGATCCTGTCAGGTTCATCGTCGCGAGCCTTTTCCCTGTCATTCCCGCGGGCGTCGCGGCCGGCCTTGCGACCTCCTTCGCGGCGGGCGCCGGCTCGGGTGCCGGCGTGGGGGTCGGCGCGTTCCTGGGCGCCGCCATCGGCAGGGCGATCATGTTCTACGACGAGTACGACATCAATGAGACGTACGACGACAACCATCCGGTGCTGGCGCTCGGCCACGCCTCCGGGGTGAGCGGATTTGTCACCGCCACCTTTGCCGGCAGCGTGGCTGGTCTGGTCGGAGGCCTTGCCGAGGGGCTCACCGCGCACCTCGGGGCCGTGCAGGACGTCGTCTACGGCAGTGGTGTGGCGTTCGCCGTAGAGGAAGATCTTGTCGGTGCATTCGACGGGCGACCGGTGCGGTGCGGGTAGATCCACCGCCGACGGACCAGCCGGCGGTGCCAGGCCAGCAGCGTCGCCGGGGTCACCAGCCGGCACGACCGGGCCCCGCGGGGGAGCAGTCGGGCCGGCGCGGCCAGGACCGCGCGATCCGGCCAGGTGAACCGAGGCCGCCCGACCTGGCGACGCAGCACGTCGACCTCCTGGCGCAAGACCAGTAGTTCCGTCATCCTCGCCGCATCGCTGCGGGTGAGCAGGACGAGCCAGCCGAACACCCGCACCATGACCAGATACACCAGTCGCACGACCTTGAGCCACGATCATCCGCCACGGCGCCTGGCAGCGAAGTTGCAGATCAACGCCCCGAGACCGAGTTCTGGCACGGTACAGGGGTCGCGGCGAGGCTGGCGGAAGATTCCCTGGGGTCATTTCTCGGCGCCGCCGATCTTGCCGGGCAGGCCGAAGGAGTCGAACAGGTCCTGGTCCTGGAAGACGTTGTTGCGGCTGATACCTGACGCGGTGACGGTGAAGACCTGGAGGGTGTGCAGGTGGTATTCGCCGTCCTGGGCGCGTGTGTAGGCGGCCAGCGCGGGGTTGCCCGTTCGCCCGCGTCGGCACCATGCGCCAGCCCGTGCCCCGGAGGGTGAAGAGGCGTGCCATGAAGCGGATGTAGGGCTCGCGGCCGGCGTACCAGGTGAGGAACGGCGGCATCTCCAAGACTGCGTCATCGGTCAGCAGCTTCTCCAGAGCCGCCAGGTCAGCGCTCTCGAAGGCGACGGCATACCGCTCGACCTGGGCGCGGTCGCCGGGGTCGGCGGGCTCGTCGATCTGGTCCTCGCGCAGCCCCGCCTCGCCGAGCCGGGCCCTGGCCCGTTGCAGGGCGCTGTTGACTGCGGCGGTCGTCATCTCCAGCGTCGCGAACCAATCCCGCCAGTCGCCGAACGCAACTGTGAGTGTTATTTGCGGGCGACGCCGCAGTGGCTGTCGACGGGGGTGGGGTTGGTGCCGGGGTCGGGTCGCCACAGTGAGGTGGAGACGACGCCGGGTTCGACGAGTTCCAGGCCGTCGAGGAACCGGGCGAGCTGCTCGGGGGTGCGTGGGTGGTACGGGTCGCCGGCTTCGTTGCGGCGGCGGCCCGCCTCGCGCGCCGCCGCGGCGGTGTCGTCGGTGGGGATCGTGCCGTCGTTGACCACGAGGTAGCTGCCTGCGGGTACGGCGTGGAGGAGCCGGGTGACGATGCTGTGGGCTTCGTCGGTGTCGGCGACGTTGCCGAGGATGCCGAGCATCATCAGCGCGATCGGTTGGGTGAAGTCGAGGAGGCGGGTGGCGGCGGCCAGGATGGCGTCGGGCTGGCGGACGTCGGCGTCCATGAAGGCGGTCGCGCCTTCGGGGGTGCTGGTCAGCAGGGCCCGGGCGTGGACGAGAACGAGGGGATCGCGGTCCACGTAGACGATCCGTGCGTCTGGGGCGATGCGCTGGGCGACCTCGTGGGTGTTGTCGGCGGTCGGCAGGCCGGTACCGATGTCGAGGAACTGGCGGATGCCGGCCTCGCCGGCCAGGAACCGCACCACCCGGCCCAGGAACGCCCTCGACTCGCGGGCGATGTTGATGATCTCCGGGTAGAGTTCGCGGACCTGGTTCCCGATCGCCCGGTCGGCCGGGTAGTTGTCCTTCCCGCCGAGCCAGTAGTTCCACACCCGTGCCGAGTGCGGAACGGCGGTGTCGAGCACGGGCTGGTAGGTGCTGTCGGGGTCAGGCACAGCGCTCGTGGTCACTGTCATCTCCCTCGACATGTCCTTTCTGGTCACCCTAAACGACCCGTGCCGCTCCGTTCACAACGAACTGCCCCAATTCGGCTGCTGTGAGCAGGTGTCGCGGTGGGCGGACGTTTGCTCGCCGTCCAGTCGTTTCCTCTCACCGGGACCCGGGCGTGCCAGGCCGTGGGACCTCGACGCGGCCTGCCCTGTCGCGGGGGCCGCGGCGGGGGACGGCTCAAGGCCGTGGGAGGCCGTGGCGGTTGATGGGCGCCCGAACCGCCTGTGAGAAGACTCGTGATGCGCCTTGTCGTTGAAGCGGGGCCACCCGGTCGGGCCGGACAGCCGATCTCCCATGCCCGCCGGGCTCGATGGCCAGCCGTCGGCGTGGACGCCGACGGTGCGATGGACATGGAGTGGCGGGTAGGGGCTCGGCGATGTGAGTTCCTTCGGCGAGGCGACAACCCCTTCACGGCGGCACGAGCCTCAGGCCGTAGGCCACCTGTCTGGCTCGCTGCAACGGAACGTCGTCGACGCTGCGCGGTGGACGCGGGTCAGGACCGAGAAGGACCCGACCCGGCATGCGCGCTCGGACGCGGCTGATGTGCCCCATCGGGCGGGGGCACGGCGACCTGCGGGGACGAATCGGGGTGAAACGGTCCGGGCACGGAGGGTGCACGCAGGCGGGGCGCGCCGGCTCTAGAAGGGTGAGGGCCTCATCGCCGAGGCCCTTGTTGACCGACGAAGGGATGAACGACGTGGACCTGGTGACCGTTGGGTCAGGTTTCGTGGGCATGGTGCTCGCGCTGACCGGTGTGGGTAGGTTCACTGTCGGCGGACGAGGCGGCGATGCCAGGCCAGCAGCGTCGCCGGGGTCACCAGCTGACACGACCGGACCTCCCGGGGGGAGTAGCCGGGTCAGGCGGCCAGGAGGGCGCGGCCGGGCCAGGTGAACCGGGGTCGTCCGAGCTGGCGGCGCAGGATCGAGACCTCGTTGCGCAGCACCAGCAGTTCCGCCGTCCTCGCCGCGTCGCTGCGGGTGAGCAGGACGAGCCAGCCGAAGACCCGGACCATGACCAGATATACCAGCCGAACCACCATGAACAGAGATCATGAACCGCTGCGCCTGGCGGAGAAGTCGCAGGTCAAACCCCCGAAACCGAGTTCTGGCACGGTACAGGCAGAACCGACAGTGCGGACACGGCGACAGCTGTGCGGGTCGGATGCCGACCCGCACAGCTGTTCAGGTGTTTAAAGATCAACGCTGAGGCGCCCGAGACGCAGACGCCAGCGGCGTGCGTCAGACCGGGCGGACGTGCTCCGCCTGCGGGCCCTTCTGGCCCTGCGTGACGTCAAACTCCACGCGCTGGTTCTCGTCCAGGCTGCGGAAACCCGCGCTGTCGATCGCCGAGTAGTGAACGAAAACGTCCGGGCCGCCGCCGTCCTGCGCGATGAAACCGAAGCCCTTTTCGCCGTTGAACCACTTAACAGTGCCCTGAGCCATGTGCTTCTCCTTCGTGGGAGCTGAACCGGGACCGCCTGGCGCGGGCCGGGGTGCTGCGGTGCGGTTGCTCCCACTGCCGAACTGGCCGGAACACGACAAACGCCCGCTGTCAGAATCCGCGGGCGTCCATATGTTCGAGGAACCTACAACTGCAACGAAGCCAAGCCTATCACTCATCGCGCCGACCCGCCGTCTGCGGTCGGGAGGCGGATTGGTGGGCACCCCGTCGTCGCGGCTGGGCTTCGATCAGCCCGGCACAGTTCCATTGGCTGGAGGGCAAGGCTGGCCGGCCAGTCGGGCATGATCGTGTCATCGGCGAGCAGGACAAGCCGGCGCGTGCCCCTGGGGAGGCTCGTGTTGTCGATGCATCGCGACGGGAGTCGGTCAGGCACAGGGTTCGTGTCCCGGCCTGAGGTGGTGGACTTCGTGTACGCGGTCGCCATCGCCTACTGCCCGGAAGTGCCGCGGCCCGATATTGCGCCCCTGCTCGCGACCACGGTGCCCGCCGCGCCTGCACCGGCGACGACGATCACTCCGGGAACCTGGCTGGTCGGTAGCAACATCCAGCCGGGTACCTACGAGATCACGAACGCCAGCGCGGACGTCCTGGACTCCTGCTACTGGGCGCGGCTGTCCGGCACGTCCAGGGACTTCGGTGAGATCCTCGCGAACGGCAACGTCCAAGGCCACGGCGTCGTGACCATCAAGCCGACCGATGTCGCGTTCCAGACTCGCTGCACGTGGACCAAGCTCGGCTGAGCCCAGGCCGCGGCGACCAGACCGACGACAGCCCGGTCTGGTCGCCGCGTGACGCCGGCCCTCCCAGCGAAAAGGGACCCGTTGACAGAAATGGACCTGCGCGCCCAAGCCGACTACGACACCGGCGAAGTCCGCGTCAGCCGCCATCGCCATGACGATGGCGAGTGCATCGGCAACACCGGCGTCACCCGACTCGACAAGCCTGATCACGAGGCCGACCTCGGGGAGCTCGAACGGGCCGCCGACAGGTTGCTCACCGAGAACGGCTTGAAGCGCACCGGTCCGTGGCGTCGAGGCCGGCAGTGGAAGATCGCGACCACGGTCACCGAAGCAGAACCCGTGCCGACCGCCAGCTGAGCCGAAGACGACGAACGCCCCGCCTCATCGGTGAACCACCTGCTACCTGGGCTGTGGCGGCATGGCCGGGCGGCGTCGATCAACAGCGGAGTGAAGCGCTGCACCACCTGTAGACGCTGACGTGGTAGACGGTGATGCCACGTTCGGCCAGCAGCTCCTCGACGTCCCGGTAGGACAGGCCATATCGCAGATACCACCGCACCGCCAACGTGATCACCTCTGGCGGGAACCGGAACCCCGCGAACTCCGAGGCCACGACCACGGAACGGACACTCCGACGATGCACCAATCGATCATGCCTTAGCGGCTGGCCCGACCGCTGTGCCCCGCCAACGCGACAGGTCCTCGGTCACCGCCGACCGGCGTGCACTCCTGCTGGACCGCCGCGTGGTGGAGCCGAGTCCTGGTCGATCCATGGACGACACGCCGCCACGGGCGACCTCTGGCTCTCCGACGGCACCCGCCGCCCTCGCCGACACCGCCCTCGCCGACACCGTCATCACCGGGAACAATCTCGTCCGGCTTCACGCACGGCCGGCGCCCGCCCCCGACAGCGACGCGCAGTGGCACCGCCAGGCGATGCTGTTCGGCGCCGCTGGGCAGCAGGCGTTCGCCCGGATGCGCGTCGCGGTCGTCGGTCTCGGCGGAGCAGGAAACATCATCACGGAGTTCCTCGCGCACCTCGGAGTCGGCGAACTCGTTCTGATCGACGACGACCGAGTCGATGCCACCAACCTCCCGCGGCTCCTCGCCGCGCGCAACGCCCGGCGGGCGAACCTCGCGATCGGCATCCTGCACGAATACGAACATGCCGCCTGACAAGCCGGACGTGATTTTCGGCAGGTACAGGGTGTCGTCCGCTGTCTCGCGCAGCTGCTGGGCGGTCAGGCTGTCGTCGTTCGGGTCGAGGGTGTCGGCGGCGTCCAGGACGCGGGCCTGGATCTGCCGCTCCGCGGCCATGGTGGCGGCCAGCACGGCGCGGGTGCGAGGCGAGGGCATCGAGGGGTCCTCCTTGTCGTCGGCGGGGCCGGGGGGATGTCAGCCGCGGCGGCCGGTGGCTCGGCTTGACATCTTATGATTGGCCTATCAATAATGGGCCCATGACCACTGGGCGAGTCCATGAGCAGCGCCTCTCGATGGAGGAGCGCCGCGAGCAGGTGTTGGCGGCCGCGGTGGCTGAGTTCGCCGAGAACGGCTACCACGCGGCGCGTACCGCGGCGATCGCGGCTCGGGCTGGGATCTCTCAGCCCTACATCTACGCGTTGTTCGAGAACAAGAAGGTGTTGTTCCTTGCCTGCCAGGACCAGGTGCATGAGCGGATCCGGGGGGTCTTCGCCGCGGCGCTGCGCCCGGCGGAGTCGCCGGTTGAGTCTCTGCGCCTGCTGGGTCGGGCCTATCAGGTCCTGCTCGCCGACGAGGACCTGATGCGGTGCCGGATGCAGGGCTTCGCCGCGGCCGCCGACCCGGAGATCCGAGCGCATGTGCACCGCCGCTTCGTCGAGCTGTTCGACGCGGTGAAGGAGATGACGGGCGCCGACCAGGAGCAGGTCGCCCGGTTCTTCGCCACCGGGATGCTGCTGACCATTGGCGTCACGATCGACCTGCCGCGCTCCTACGCGTTCGCCCCGCCCGCCCACTGATCGTCTTTTTTTTCGGCATCAATTTATAGGTCAATCAATCAAGAGAGGTTCCCGGCATGACCACCATCCACGCTCCCTCCCGCACCCATCCCTCCCGTCCGAGCGCCCCGGCGACTCCCGCCTCCCTCGGCGCCCGGCCCGCGAGCGCGCCCGGCCCGTTCCGCCGCCGGTGGGCGACCCTCGCCGTACTCTGCCTGAGCCTGCTGGTGATCGTGGTCGACACCACGATCGTCAACGTGGCCCTCCCGACCCTGTCCCGCGACCTGCATCCCACCGCGAGCGGCCTCGCCTGGATCGTCGACGCCTACACCCTGGCCTTCGCCGCCCTGCTGCTACCCGCCGGCGCCCTCGGCGACCGCTACGGCCGACACCGCGCCCTCGCCGCCGGGCTGATCGTGTTCGGCGCCGGCTCGCTCGGCGCGGCGCTGACCACCACCACCGCACAGCTGATCGCGCTACGTGCCCTGATGGGCGCGGGCGCCGCGTTCGTCATGCCCGCCACGCTGTCGATCCTCACCAGCGTGTTCACCGACCCCGCCGAGCGCGTCAAGGCGATCGGGCTGTGGTCCGGAGTCAGCGGGCTCGGTGTCGCGATCGGCCCGACCGCCGGCGGCTGGCTTTTGGCCCACTTCTCCTGGGGGTCGATCTTCCTGGTCAACCTGCCCGTCGTCGCGGTCGCCCTGACCGCCGGGGCACTGCTGGTACCCGCCTCCCGCGCACCGCGCCCGGTCCGGCCCGACCTCGCCGGCGCGCTGCTGTCGATCGCCGGCCTGGGTACCCTGACCTACACCCTCATCCAAGCCCCCGCCGCCGGCTGGACCTCGACCACCACCCTGGCCCGCGCCGCCGCCACCGCGGCTCTGCTCGCCGCCTTCACCGGCTGGCAGCTGCACAGTGACCACCCGATGGTCGACGTCACCGTGTTCCGCAACCCCCGCTTCACCGCCGCATCCGCCGCGATCATGACAATGTTCTTCGCGCTCACCGGCGCGACGTTCCTACTCACCCAGATCTACCAGTTCGTTCTCGGCTACTCCCCGCTCGGCGCCGGCGTCCGCGCCCTGCCCTCCGCGCTCGCCCTGGCCATCGCCTCCCAGTTCGGCGCCCACCTCGCCACCCGGCTCGGGACCAGGGCCACCGTGGCCGGCGGCCTACTCGTCATGGCCGGCGGGCTCGCCTTCTTCGCCACCGCCACCACCGCGTCCACCTACCCGCACTACCTGATCGCCACCGTGGTGATGTCCACCGGCCTGGGCCTGGCGATGGCACCCGCCACCACATCCATCATGAACGCGCTGCCCCCCGCCAAGACCGGCGTGGGCTCGGCGATCAACGACACCACCCGCAACCTCGGCAGCGTGCTCGGCATCGCCATCCTCGGCAGCATCGCCACCACCGCCTACACCCATACCCTCACCCACCAGCTGCCCGCCGCCACCGCGCCCACCGCGGGACAGCCCATCGGCGCTGCCACCGCGATCGCCCACCACACCCCCGGCCCGGCCGGGCAAGCCATCGCCCACACCACCGCCAGCGCCTTCATCCACGGCACCAACCTCGCCCTCACCGCCGCCACCGCCACCCTGCTCGCCGCCGCCGCCATCGCCCTGCGCTACCTGCCCGCCCGGACGGCCGCGGCACCCCAGCTCCAGACCGAACCCGAGCCGGCGGCCTGACCCACACCCCGAAGACACACCCCCAACGCAGAGGCGAAAGCCTGTCGACAGGTGGAGCCGGCCGACCCCACACGGGCCGGCCGGCTCCACCTGTCGCCGGCATCCCGGTTGCCGACCTCCGAAGACGTCCACGCTGACGTCTGAACTCGTGTGCACATGAGCCTCGAAGCTGACGGCCAGGGCCAGATCCTCCGCGCTCGCACCGGTCTCACCCAAGGGCGTTCAGTCCTTCGAACACCTCCTCGAACTGTCCGCCGGCCTACAGGCCCGCGACGTCGACCTGGTCGCGCTCGACCAGGGCATCGACACCTCCACCGCCATCGGCGGCATGTTCTTCCAGATCCTGGGCGCGATCGTCGAGCACGCGCTGATGTCCGAGCGAACGATGAACGGGCTCGCGGCCGCACCGGCGGGCAGAAGCCCAAACTCGGCCCTCGTCAGGTGCAGCTGGCGCGGGAGATGTACGACGAGACCGGCCCCGACGGCCGGCGGTGCCCGGGGCGGGGCGGTACCGTCTGGGCGCGGATGGCCGGCTTCCCGTGCGCCGCGGCCAGTGCCCAGGAAGGACGGCCGTGACGGATCGGCAGCGGCTGGCGACGCCGGAGCCCGGGGCGGTCTGGTTCGCCGGAAGCCAGAGCTGGGGCGGGGTGGTGGCCGTGCCCAACACGATGGAGCTCTTCTGGGTACGCCCCATGCGCATCCCGCCGTTACGGCGGTTGCTGGCGCGCCGCGTTCTCGGCGCGGGCGGTCAGCGGGACTGGTGGTAGCGGACCATCGAGCCTGGGACGCCCGGCACGACGTCGAACGGGCTCAGAGCCAAGCTCATCATCCGATCGCCGACGTCCGACCAAACAAATCAAGCGTCACCTCGACTCGCAGGTCAAGGCCTGCAGCCGGTTTGAACCGGGAGCCCACCGGTCGGGCGAGGTCAGGTAGCGGTGGCTGGTTCGTCTTCGGGGAGCAGCCGGGGTATGAGGCGGCCTTCCGCGCCGTGCGACGGCTGCCTGGGCGAAAGCCTCAGCGAGTGGGTTGGACTGCGTCCCTGGTAAAGGAGCCTCGCCAGACCTCGAGGGATCCGTCGTCGAGGGCGGCGGTGTAGTTGATGACGCGGCTGTAGCCGTCGTCGAGGAGCATCGGCAGCGCGGGTCCGGTGGGTAGGCCGTTCGAGAAGGTCTTGGTAACCCAGGCCTGGGCCCAGGCCGTTTGGTTCGTCCACTCGGTGGTGGTGAAGCCGGCCCGTTCGATCGAGGCGTGGAGTGAGTCGGCGGTGACGAGGAAGCTGTCGGTGCCGTCGAGTGACCACGGCATCGGCCAGGGCGGGTCGGCCTGCCGCTGGCGCGGCTGGCAGACCTCCCAGACGGCCAGGCGTGCGCCGGGGGCGAGGCGGCGGGCGATGTGCGCGAACCAGGAGGTCTTGTCCTGGACGTTCATCTGGACGTGCATCGTGATCGCGGCCTGGAACGGCGGGTCGGGTTCGAACGTGGCGATGTCGCCGACCTGGAAGCGGACGAGGTCGGCTAGTCCGGCCTTGGCGGTCAGGTCGCGGGCGGCGTCGACGTAGGCCGGGGTGATGTCGACGCCGAGGACGTGGTTGCCGGTGCGGTGGGCGATCTGGCGCGCGGGTCCGCCGAGACCCGAGCCGATGTCGAGGACGCGGTCGCCCTCGGCGAGGGCGAGCCCGCTGATGAGGAGGTCGACCGCGTCGGCGCCGCCGATGTGGAACTGGTCGAGGTTGTCCAGCGCACCGTCGGCCGACGCGTCCAGGTCCGGATGTTCGGTCAGGAGCCGCTCGATCGTCTGGTCGACCGTCGTTTCTCCGTAGGTCATCGCACGAGGTCCCTTCCGTCGCTGGTGGTTGCCGTCAGATCGACTAGGTGGGGTCTGGGGCATCGGCAGGCGTGATCGCCGTCGCGCCGCGTTCGCGGGGACGACCAGCTCCACGGCCATACAGGATCACGGTTGAAGACTACGTCCAGATGATAGAATTTTTCCACCGTTATATATAGAAACTAAACCATCGACACCTGGGGTGAGCTCGTGCGGACTTACGGCCAGTACTGCTCGATCGCCCGCGCCCTCGACGTCGTGGGGGACCGCTGGACGCTCCTGATCGCCCGAGAGCTACTGCTGCAGGGCCGATGCCGGTTCACCGACCTGAAGAACGGGCTGCCCGGCATCGCGACCAACCTCCTGTCGACCCGTCTGAAGGAGCTCGAGGACGCCGGGCTGATCAGCCGCGAGGACGCACCGCCCCCCGTCGCCACCGTCCTGTACTCCCTGACCGAGAACGGCCTGGCGCTGGAACCGGTGTTGAAGGCGCTCGGACTCTGGGGACTGCGCCACATGACCGTCGAACGGCCCGGAGACGAGTTCCAGGCACGCTGGCTCGCCTACGCCCCCGCCTGGTTCACGACTGATACCGATCCCGACGCCCCGCCGGTGACCATCCAGCTCGTCGCATCAGACGAGCAGGCCGTCATCGAGGTCGGCCAAGGACAGGTCCGCAGCCGAGTCGGACGCGCTGACAACCCCGACCTGATCCTGGACGGCCCACCCCGTGCCATCCTGGGCCTGCTCGCCGGTGTGATCGACGTCGACCTGGCCACCAGCATCGGGCTGACCGTCCACGGCCGCCGCGACCTGCTCACCCGCCTCCAGCCCATCGACGAGCAACCAGCGCACACTCAACCCGAAGCCGTTGAGCATTGAAGGCCGACCGGGTGGGGAGCTCGAGGACGTAGCCCCTCAACCCGGCGGATCACGTCGTGCTACCCGGCGGCGGCGAGGGCGTGCTGCTGTCCCATCGGAACGACGCGGACTCCCGCCCGATCGGCGAGCCGCAGCCGGCCAGACCTTCTGGCCGGGCCCACGCGAATCAGGGATTCGTGAAGATGCCGCCGCCGGTCAGGTTCTGGACGTTCGAGCTGGAGTCGGTGGGCGGCACATAGTCGTAGTGCAGGCGGCCCGAGGCGTCGATGGTCAGGCGGACGGGCGGCGGAGCGCAGCCGTTGTTCCCCGGCAGCTCCTCCAGGTAGATCTCGGAGCCGTCGGCCGCGGCCGACAGGAGCTTCATCTTCCCGGAGCAGTGTAGGTGTAGCAGCGTGCCGATGACCGTTCCCTGCTCGCCGCCGGCGATCTCGAGGGCTACGCGCTGGGGCGCGGCGAGATCGCTGCGCGCGATGTCGCCAGCCCAGACGTCGATGAACGCCTTCGGGACCACCTGGATGGATTCCTCGCCGGTGAGGAACGGGGTGAACTCGGTGCCATTCCACCGCCAGACGAAGGTACGGCGGGTGATCAGCCCGGGCGTGTCCTGCGCAGGTGGGTAGTCGACCGCGGTGAAGAGCTCGTTGCCGGTGACGCGGACCTTCCGGTCGGCAAACCCGGTCGGAACCTGGCCGTCGACCGCGGGCGGGGTGAGGGTGGCGAGCAGCGTGCGGTCGTCGCGGTAGATTTGAACGAACGAGGTATCGACGGCGGGGCCGCCCGGGTCAAGGTGGCGGCAGTACAGAAGGACAGCCGCGTGTTCGGCGGTGGACCCGGCGACGAAACGGCCGGCGGAGGAACCGCCGAACACCAGCAGCATGCCCGCGCCAGGACCTTCGCTGGTCGCGCCGGATACCAGCCCGCCGCCGTGGCGGAGCGTCACTTGCGGTGCGCCACCGCCCGCGGCGCACTCCGCCGGTGGGTCGACGGTGGTGTTCGCCCAGTCCAGAGCGGCAAAGGCAGAGGTGGTGTCCGCCAGCGCCGGCCGGCTGTCGCGCTCAGCCCCGTCGGTGCGGAGGACGACCGGTAGCGAGACACCGACCGCGACCACGGCCATGGCGGCGAGGGCGCGGGTCTGCCGACGGCGGCGCTGGACGCGATGACGGACCGCTTCCGCCAGCCCAGGGTCGACGGACGGGTGTCCGAGCCCGGTCCGCAGGGTCGCGCGGATCTCGTCCTCGAGGTGGTTCGTGGTCACAGCGTGTTCCTCCTGCGCAGTGTGTTCGCTCTGGCCGGCTCGTCGCCGGGCAGGGTGTCGGCGATGTCGACCAGGTGGTGGCTGTCGCGGAGCCTGGCAAGACCGCGGAACGCCTGGCTACGGACGGAGCCAATCGAGCAGCCGAGCGTGGCCGCCACCTCGCCCTCTGGCAGGTCGTGGAGGTAGCGCAGCACGATGACGGCCCGCTGGCGGGGTGGCAGCGACAGGAGCGCACGGACCAGCCCGTCCCGCTGGGTGAGCCGGGTGGCGTGGTCGAGCAGGTCGGGGCCGGCGGGCTCGTGCTCGGCGAGCAGCGGCACCTCGTGGCCCCGGACCCTCAGCCGGCGCCAGCGGCTGGTCGCGGCGTTGGCGAGCGCCCGACGGACGTAGGCCTCCGGGTTTCCCGCCCGGACCCGGTTCCAGTGGCGATAGGTGCGTTCCAACGCGCCCTGCAGCAGATCCTCCGCCTCGCCCCGGTGACCGCCGACAAGCCACAGCGCGGTCAGCAGCAGCCGGTCCCCCGAAACGGCGACGAACCGTTCGAACGCCCACTCCGGGTCGTCACCGTCGTTCCTCTCCCGGTCGTCAAGCACCCTCGGCCGCCTCCTGTCGCTGCGCTCCCTGCCCCCGTCGCCCGCGTCAACGCGACGGAGCTGGCGAACTATGAGTGGAACAAAAAGGATGAAACGATCCGGGCGGCTCTACGTGATCAGACGGGGGAGGGTGATCGTTGGAGTGGCGGGCGTAGTCGCCGAGCACGGCGGTGGCGTGACACTCGCCGTAGAGGAGGATCCGGTCGGTGCACTCCTGGCGGACGGAGCGGATGAACCGCTCCGCCGAGCAGTTCGCCTGGAGTGTCCGCGGCGGCGTCCGCACGACCTGGATGTCTTCGGCGGCGAACACGTCGTCAAAGGCGCGGAGGTATTTCGCGTCTCGGCCGCGGATTGGGGTTAGTACGGCGCCTCCGACCCCAATTTCACCTGCCTCAACGAGTGATCCACCGCGCCGCGTGCAATGGCAGAAGCTGGTGGCCCGGCTGGTGGTGGGTGCGGGTTCCGAACCTTGATCGTGCGGCTAGGGCTTGCGGGCAAGGATCTGGATACCCGTCGACTCGTGCCCGTTCATGGTGGCAACCGTTATCTGGTGGGTGCGGACCGTTTCGAACCCGGCGAGCAGGGTGGAAAGCCACGCGCGGGAGTGATGGCGGCAGACCGCGCCGTCGCTCGTTTCGAACACACCGTAGCTGCCGCCATGGCGGTCGGCGTAGCGGCCGTAGCGACGGCGGTTGCGTTCGTCGTCCTGCAGCAGATAGTCGCTGATGTAAAGGACTCCGCCTGTCCTGAGCAGGCGGTGCAGCTCAGTGATCAACCGGTGTTGCGCGGCGTCGCCTGGAACGCAGGTCAGCACGGCGAAGAGCAGGACCGCGTCGAAGCCGGCGTCGGGGAAAGGCGCGAGCGGTGGCGCATCCAGGACGGCAAAGCGCGTGACGGGGTGCGTGCCGCGCGCTCGTTCGATCATTTCTGGCGAGGTGTCGGCGCCGGTGAGGTTGTCGAAGCCGTGCTGTTCGAGCTCCGCCAGGACGCGGCCGTAGCCGCATCCGTAGTCGAGGATCGCGGCGTGCCTGCTGATCCCGTCGAGCCAGCGCGGATCGAGCGGGTGGGTGAACGTCTTCGTGGCCGCGACGGCATCCCAGTAGGGAACCTGGCTGTCGAGGTCGGACATGGCGGGGTTGCTCCCTGGAGGTGTGGCCTCAGCCGATGGCGGTGAGCTCGGGTCCTGGTCCGGGGTCGCATTCCTGGTGATCCAGGGTCGGGCGTTCGCGGAAGGCGATGGGTGTGTCATAGCTGGGCGGCGGGTTGGGTGTACCGCCCGGTCAGGAGCTGGCCGGGCGGGGCCAGCGGCCGAACTGTTGGGCGGCGGCGTCGCCGAAGCCGGCTGGTTCTCCCGCCTCGGCGAACGTGCGGGCAATCTGGTGCATCTCCTCCTCCCAACGCCACCCCTTGTGGGCTGCCGCGTCGAGTGCGGCGGCGTGGCGGGTGCCGAGCTCGGGCTGGGAGCGGGCCCACTCCGCCGCTAGAGCTTCGTCGACCCCGTAGTGCTTCGCGGCGCCGCGGGCGCTGATCAGAAGAGCGGTGGTGATTTTGGTCCACGCCGCGTAGGTCATCTTCAGTGCCGACGCGGCCGTGTGATCGCCGTACAGCACAACGGCTTCGACGCGGGTGTCGCGGAAGAGCGCGGCCACCTCCTCGGCTCGGTCCCCGGACAGGAACAGGCGGGTGGTCCCGGGTCGCTCCGGTGGCGGCCCGATGATCCCGCCGTCGACGTAGGCGGTTCCGTGGGCGTGGACCACCGCCGCGACCTCGGAGGCGGTGCCCGGGCTGATCGCGTTGGCGTCCACGTACAACCCCGAGAAGCTGGCAACCGTCCGGGCGGTCTCCACCGCGGCGGCGGGCGGGCAGATGGACAGGACGACGTCGCGGTCGCGCAGGTCGACTGATGCGCGCATCCCGGCGGCGTCCGCGCGACGGCGCGTGCTCTCGCTTCGTCCGGTGCGCAGCCAGGTCACGTCGTGGCCGGAGTCGACGAGCGCCCGGCCCACCGCCGCGCCCATCTGCCCCGGGTGAAGAATCGCGATGCGGCTCATCAGAGCATCATCCGTCGTCGGTCACCGCCCGTGCGCCCGCCATCAGGCTGGCCCTCAGTTCGCGAGCGGTGCGGACGAGTGCGCGAAGCTCGCGCGATAGGCGCTGGGGGACACGCCGATTCGCCTGACGAAATGCTGGCGGAGTGACTCGGCCGAACCCAGGCCGCTGCGCCGGGCGACCTGGTCCATCGGCAGCGTCGTGGACTCCAGCAGAACCCGCGCCCGGTCGACCCGCTGGTGGGGAAGCCACTGCAGCGGGCTCAGGCCGGTCTCGGCCTGGAAGCGGCGGGTGAGGTTGCGAACGCTGGTGTGAGCGTGAGTCGCCAGGTCCCTGAGCGTGAGCTCATCCTCGATCGCCGACACCATCGGCTACGGCTCACCCTTCGCCTTCGCGGCAGCCTTCCGCCGCCACCACGGAAATCCGCCCGGAGCCTGGCGGCAACAGCAGCGGGCAACCGCACACACCCGTCCACTCGCCACGCACCCCGGCTCGTGAACAGCCCCGCAACCGAACAGCGGTTGCGCCAGCTCCTATGAGGGATCGGTCGAACACCCGATGCCCGTGCTCGCTGACCGGGCCAGCAGGGGGGACGAGGGACGCTGTGTCGGTAGTTCACCCGATGGCCCGCCCGGGGCGGCAGTCCTAGCGTCAATCCCATGTCACACGCCTCAAGGCCGACTCTCCCGCCAGCGGCCGGCACGGACATGCGTCGCGGGGTACTGCCCACCCTGACGGTCTCGTCTCGCTTCGGTGGTCCGGCCGGCACCGCCAACGGTGGCTATATGTGCGGTCGCCTCGCCGCATACCTCGACGGACCAGCGACGGTCACCCTCCGCCGACCTCCGCCGCTGGCCACGCCCTTGGCCGTCGACGCCGATACCGACGGTTCGGTGCGGGCTCGTCATGGCGGCGCACTCGTCGCCGAGGCCGAGCCCGCCCGGGACGGGGCGACGCTGTGCGTGCCCGACACCGTCTCCGCGGCCGAGGCCCGCGCGGCAGAGGGCCGCGCGCGGTACTTCCAAGACCCGCTGTACCCGGCGTGTTTCGTCTGCGGGATACGCCGCGGATCAGGCGACGGCCTGCGTATCTTCGCTGGGCGGCTGCCGGGTCGGGACGTGTGGGCGGCGCCGTGGGCACCGGATGCCTCGCTGGCGGACGGCAGCGGCAGAGTGCCCTCGGAGATCGTCTGGGCGGCACTGGACTGTCCCAGCGGGATCGCCGCCATCGACGCTGCCGATCTCGGCGACGATGCCGCCGTCCTGCTTGGCCGGATGACCGCCACCGTGGCGGCGCTGCCGGCGGTCGGCGACGAGTGCCGGGTGATCGCCTGGCCGCTCGGACGTGACGGCCGCAAGCTGATGGCCGGCTCGGCGCTGCTGGGGGCCGGTGGCGAGGTGCTCGCGGCGGCCAGGGCCGAGCGGCTTACCGTGCCACGCTCCGGGCGCGGGATGCCCGTGGAAGAGGCGTCATGACGGAGCGGCGAGGCGTGGGGCTCACGCCGATGGAGACTCGCTGGGATGTCATCGTCAAGGCCGCGGTGCTGGCCGAGCAGCTGGGGTACGAGACCTTCGCGGTACCCGAGGGATGGGGGCTGGACTCCACCCCGATCGTGACCGAGATCGCGGTGCGCACCAGCCGTATCCAGGTCGTGTCGGGTGTGCTGTCGGTGTGGGGGCGCACCCCGGGGACGCTGGCGATGACCGCCGCCACTCTGCAACAGGTCTGTGGAGGGCGGTACGGACTGGGCCTGGGTACCAGCACGAGAGCGCTGGTCGAGGGATTTCACGACACCCCGTTCGAGCATCCGGCCGCCAAGCTGCGCGACGTCGTCACCCAGGTCCGCGCGCTGCTCGCCGGCGAGCCAGCCCTCCTGCGCCGCCTCCCGGGCGCGCACCCGTTGCGACTAGGCCAGCCGCCCACCTCCGAGGTGCCCATCTGGGTCGCGGCGCTCGGCCCGCGCACGACCCAGGTGGCCGCCGAGCTCGGCGACGGCTGGATCCCCGCGCTGATGGCCCGGGATCGCCTCGCATCCTCGGCAGAACAGCTCAACCGCCTGCGCGAGACCATCGCTCCGCACCGGGCGCCCCTCACCGTCGCGGCCGGACCGATCACCGTCGCCGACGAGAACCCCGACACTGCCAGGGACATCGCCGCCGCGTGTACCGCCTGGTACCTCACCGCCATGGGCGGCGTCTATGCCCGGTCGGTGTCCGACCAGGGCTACGCCCCACAGGTCGACGCCATCATGGCCGCCAACCCGCGGCCAAGCCCCCGGCGCGGGACCGTGCCGCCCTCCGCCCAGCCCGTACTCGACCAGCTCGCCGCGTACGGAACCGTCGACCAGGTCACCGAGCAGCTCAAGGCGTGGGACCAGGCAGCCGACATCGTCACCGTCCTGCTGCCACCCGGCCTGCCCTGGCCCACCATCGAGGCAACCCTGGTGGCCGCGGCCCCACCAACAAGGCCGGACGCGGCCTTGCCTCCCGCAGGTTCCGCGCCTCCCGCAGGTTCCGCCCAGGCCTACCGATGAGGAGTCGTGATGGGCTTCTATGACGACCAGGTGCTGCCCCGACTTGTCGATCTTGTCCTCGGCAGACCGATGGAGGAGGCCAGGGCGCGCGTCGCGGCCGGGCTGTCCGGCGAGGTCCTGGAGATCGGTTTCGGGTCGGGACGCAACATCCCGCATCTTCCGGCGGGAGTCACTCGCCTGCTCGCGGTCGAGCCCGCCGCCGTCGGACGCAAGCTCGCGGCGCCTCGCATCGCCGCGGCGCCCTTCATGATCGAGTTCATCGGCGACGATGGCCAGGCGCTGCTCCTTCCGGACGCGTCGGTCGACCATGTCCTCATGACCTGGACGCTGTGCACCATCCCCGACGCCGAACTGGCGCTGCGCGAGATCCATCGAGTGCTGCGGCCCGGCGGCACACTGCACTTCACCGAGCACGGCCGCTCGCCCAAACCCACCGTCGCTCGCTGGCAGGACCGGCTCACACCCGCCTGGGGCAGGTTCGTCGGAGGCTGCCACCTCAACCGCCGGATCGACGATCTGGTCGAGAAGTCCGGACTGACCCTGGAGTCGGCCAGGACATATCAGATGGGCGGGACGGCCCTGATCGGCTTCGCCTACGAGGGCGTCGCGTCGAAACTGGCCTGATGCCGCGAGGGCGAAGGGAGGACAACTCGGAGAGGTGGCTGGACGTCCGCTTCCACCGCACCGGAGCCAAGCGCCTCTACCACCCCGTGGTCGGCGCGCTCGGCCTCACCTTCGAGGCCATGGAATTCCCCGCGCACCACGGAGGTATATCCTGGCGTCGAAATTTGTGTTGGCCACAGCGGTCGATGCCACACGACCGGCCGGCACGACTGCGGCCGCCCTGAGCAGGGCGGATAGCATTTCCGGCAAGCCCAACCTGCGCTACGGCCCCTGTCATGGCTCGGGCCAGCTCAACACAACTGCGCCTTCCGCCCCAACCCAGGCGCGAGATCATATACATTATTGGAACTGGGCGCGCGGCACGCTCGGCACGTGGCACAGCCGCCGGTTCACGCATCCAGGGTGACGCTGTGAATCGGGTGGGATGTTCCTCGGGCATGGGAATGGGGGCTGCGTGAGCGGGAACCGCATGCGGGTCGGGGTGTTCATCGGGCGGACGACCGGCGAACGCACGACCGCCAAGGAACTGCTCGACAACGCCAGGGACGCCGAGGCCCGGGGATTGTCCACCGGCTGGGTGCCGCATCTGCCATGGAGCCTGGACGCGTTGACCGCGCTGGCGCTGGCCGCCGGGGTCACCGAGGAGCTCGAGCTCGGCACAGCCGTGGTACCGACCTTTCCGCGCCACCCGATGTCGCTGGCCCAACACGCGCTCACGGTGCAGGCGGTCGCCGGCGGCCGACTCACGCTGGGTATCGGTCCGTCGCACCCGGTCGTGATCGAGTCTATGTACGGGCTCTCCTACGACCGGCCCGCCTCGCACACGGAGGAGTACGTCGAGGTGCTCCGGGCCTGCTTCGCGGGAACCGGCTACGTCAGGCACGAGGGTGACCGTTTTTCGGTGGCCGCGATGCTCGACGTCCCCGAGGGCTCACCGGTGCCGGTTCTCGTCGCGGCGCTGGGCCCTCGGATGCTCGAGATCGCCGGCCGGCTCGCCGACGGCACGATCACCTGGTGGGCTGACGAACGCGCGATCGGCGAACACGTAGTACCGAAGATCAATGCCGCCGCGGAGACGGCGGGCAGACCTGTTCCCCGAGTGGTCGCGGGTGTGCCGGTCGCCGTCGTGGACGACGTGGACGCGGCCCGGGAGCGGGCGGCCGAGCTGTTCTCCGCGTATTCCGGCATCCCCAGCTACGATCGCATCCTGTCGCGGGGCGAGACCGGCAACACCGTAGACGTGGCGGTCATCGGCGACGAGGCAACAGTGCGGGCACGTCTGCGGCGCTTCGCGGACGCTGGGGTGACTGACCTGTGTGCGTCCGTCCTGAGCATCGAGGGCGAGGCCAGCCGCCGGCACACTCTGGACGTACTCGCCACGCTCTGAGCAACTCTGGTCGGGTGGCCCGGGGGAATCGCACCCCGCGCTCCCACAGAGTCGGGCAGGCCGCCGGCGAAGTGCCCTGGTTGGGTCCTTTTCCGTCGGCCTGTGGGTGCCCGAGATCGGGTCCGGTCACGCTGCCTGCTGGTATTCGCGGATGAGGCCGTCGAGTCGATCCCGTCAGATGACCGCGGGCGTGGTCGCGGCGGCGGGCCGGCCGCGTCCGGTGGCTGCTGGCGCCTGCGTTCCCCATCCACCTCGGCCGACGACGGCGACAGAAACGCCTCCCGACCGGCATCACCCCGGCGCCTCCCGCAGGCTGGCCAACCATCCCGGCTGTGGTGGGCGGTAGCGGCGCCCGGGGTTCAAGCGTCTGCGCCAGGCGTGCGTGGCGATCAGACCTATGAGACGTGCGGGCAGGACCGAAAGTCCCTGTCGACGGCACCGCTCGTGGGCAATCCTGGGACCCGCCAACCTCCCGCGGCCACAGGAGGTGATCTCAGTGGTAACGGGACGGCGGAACAGGAGCGTGTGACGATGACGGCCCACCGCATTCATCGGCGGGACGGCGGCGGAATTCAGGCCTGCTGGCGCCGACGTCCGGCCGGCCGCGGTGCCATCGGCGGCGACTGGATCGACGCCTTCCGCCTCGACGACGGTCGGCTGGCGGTGACGATCGGCGACGCCGCGGGCCATGACGCCGTGACATGGCGGTAGCGGTCTCGGTTGACCAACGCATCGGGGCAGGCGAGGACCTGGCCGGCCTTCAATGACGTCCCTTGGTACTTGACACGCCCGGCGCCGCACGGCACCAGCAGCGTGAGGTGAGGCGGAGGCATGCGCAGATATGCGGAGAACAGACGGCCTGCTGAACTCGGTTTCGCTATGCTCCCGCCGTGGACGCAGTCACCCGGCCCGAGGTTCGGGTCGAACCGTCCGATGCACGACGACCAGCGTCGCCTTCCGTCGGCGACGACCTGATGTTTCCGACCGTTGGTCGCCTCGAGCTCGATGAGCTGCTTGCCCAGCTGGTCGAACGTGCCCAGGACGTCATGGCCACCCAGGGCCGGTTGCGCGGCCTGTTGCGCGCCAACCGGATGGTCACGACCGACCTGCGCCTACCAACGCTGCTACGACAGGTGGTCGAGGCTGCCTGCGAACTCCTCGACGCGCGATACGGGGCGCTGGGGGTGGTGGCGCCGGATCGAACTCTCGAGGAGTTCGTCCACGTCGGCATGGACTCCGCGGACGTGGCACACATCGGCCACCTACCGACTGGCCACGGTGTGCTGGGCGTTCTGATCGACGACCCGCGTCCCCGCCGAGTGGGCGACATCGCCCGCGACCCGAACGCCGTCGGTTTCCCGCCGGGGCACCCGCCGATGCACACCTTCCTCGGCGTGCCCATCACCGTGCGGGGCGAGGTCTTCGGCAACCTGTACCTGACCGAGAAACGCGACGGCCGGGCGTTCACCGCCGAGGACGAGGAACTCGCGCTCGCCCTGGCGGCCACCGCCGGCGTCGCGATCGACAACGCCCGGCTGTTCGACGAAGCGCAGCAGCGGCACCAGTGGATGAGTGCGTCGGCCGAGGTGACTCACGAGGTCATGGCGGACCCGTCCGACCCGATCGTGCTGGTTGTCGAGCGGGCTCGAACCACCGCGCGTGCCGACTACGCGGCCATGGTCGTCCGCGGCGGTGACCCCGTCTCCGCGATCGTGGAGGTCGCCGCCGGAGCAGATATCGGGGGGAACGCGATCCCCCTTGACAGCAGCCTGGCCGGGCGCGTCTTCGCCGAACAGCGCCCCGTGCTCACCGGCAATGCCGACGTGGACGCCTGCGATCTGGAACGAGTCTCTGACGTCGGGTCCCTCATCGCCGTGCCGCTGCGAGCCGGCACGGACGCCGACCGCCGCGTTCTGCTTCTGGGACACGCCCGCGGGCGTCGGGCGTTCACGGCCGCGGAGCTCGACATGGCATCGAGCTTCGCCGGCCACGTGGCGGTTGGCCTCGAGCTCGCCCGCGCCAAGTCCGAGCGAGAACGGCTCGTGGTGCTCGCCGACCGCGGCCGGATTGCCCGTGACCTTCATGACCACGTGATCCAGCGGATGTTCGCTGTCGCGTTGGGTGTCCAGGACGTGGCGCAGTACGAGAGCACCGCGAACGCCGACCGCCTGAACGGCTTCGTCGAGGACATCGACGCGACGATCAAGGATATTCGACGGTCGATCTTCGAGCTGCGGGGAAGCGCCCAGCTCGGGCGCGGCAGTCTGCGCGCCACGATCGAGAAGATCGCCAGGGACGCCGAAGCCGGGCTCGGCTTCGCGCCGACGGTGACCTGTGCCGGCCCTCTGGACACGGTCGTCGGTGAAACGCTGGTCACCCACGTGCTCGCGGTGATACGGGAAGCGGTGTCCAACGCGGCCCGCCACTCCCGCGCCACCACGCTGCGGATCAGCGTGCGCCTGGAGAACGACGAGGTCGTCGTCGACGCCGAGGACAATGGCGTGGGAATCGGGGAGACGGTCCGCCGCAGCGGCCTGGCCAACCTGCGAGAACGTGCCGAGTCACTCGACGGGACGTTCACGCTGGCGGTTCCCGTCGGGGGCGGCACCCACCTGCGCTGGACCGCTCCGATCTAGGCCGCCCCGGCTGCGCGCAGCCGGGGCGGTAGGACCTTCCGCGATCATCGAAGACCCCGCCGAAGTGCGCTCGCTGCGGTCGTTCGACGTGCGCCTCGCATGACGAAGGTCCCGAGGTCACCACTCCGATCGCCGGATATCGGCCCCAGTCGTGCCGCGTATCGTCCTCGGCGTGGAGAAGATTACGGTATTCATCCTCGACGACCACGAAATCGTGCGGGATGGTCTCCGGCGGACCCTGGAACGTCATGACGACATCGAAGTGGTGGGAGAGGCGGGGCTCGCGGCGGAAGCGCTGCGGCGTATACCCGCCCTGACGCCCACCGTGGCGATCCTCGACGGCCGGCTCCCCGACGGCAGCGGCATCGACGTCTGCCGCGAGATCCGGTCGACGCATCCGGACGTCGCCTGCCTGATCCTGACCTCCTACGACGATGACGAGGCCCTCTTCTCCGCCATCATGGCTGGCGCCGCGGGCTACGTGCTCAAGGAGATCCGCGGCACTGACCTGGTGGGCGCGATCCGGACGGTGGCGTCCGGCCAGTCGCTGCTGTCGCCGTCGGTCACGCAGCGGGTGCTCGCCCGGTTGCGCGAAGGACCGAAGCAGGACCCGGTCCTGGCGGAGCTCAGCCCCCGCGAACGCGAGATCCTGGGGCTCGTCGCCGAAGGACTCACCAACCGTCAGATCGGGACGCGCATCCACCTGTCCGAGAAGACCGTCAAGAACTACGTGTCGAGCATTCTGGACAAGCTCGGGCTGACCAGCCGCACCCAGGCCGCCGTCCTTGCGTACAAGCACCTTGGAGGGGAGAGCTCGGCCCCGTGATGGGCGCTGGTACCGGTTAGCGGGGCGGCTGGGGCCGGGCAGGCAGGTCGCCCGCGAACCGGCGACGAGGTCGGGGGCGGTGTTTCAGGCTTCGTGCTCGTCCTCGGGCCGGGCGGACGGGCCCGTCCGGACTGGCTGGCCTCGGTGCGGGCGGTCCTCATATCGCAGAAGTCTCGTCCTCAGCCGCGCCTGGAGAAGGTCGATCGCCTCACGTAGCGTCGTTCCCTCCGCCCGTGCCCGTACCGGTGTCCCATTGACGTCCAGACTCACCGCCGCTGATGCGGGGACGGTGCCAGGTCGTCCGCCCGCGTCGAGGCTGATCCGGGCATGCAGGATCGGCTCGTGGCATAGCTGTGCCAACGCGTTCACCTTTTCCACGGCGTAGTCACGTGCTGGCTGGGAAACAGGTCCGGTGATCTGGACCGTGATGGTTCCCGGACCGAGCCGCGAAGTACTGGTCATTGATTCCTCCAGGCTGTGCTGCGGCGCCGTCGGGTGAGTCGCCGGTCGCCAGGCGGGTCACATGTCGGTCGGACGTTCCGTTCGGGTACCTCCAAGCCCCAGTAGCGGTCCAAACTCGGCGTCCCAGTCGATCAGACCGGCTTCCACCTCGGGCGGAACGGCCTCGTAGGTGTGGCGCAGAAAGGCAGCGACCCGCTGAGATGGCAGTTCCAGATCCGCGTGGCCATCCGGGCCAGTCAGCGTGATCGTCATGACCCGTCGTTTATTACCGTGGACCGGCTGGACCCGCACGTCGCCCACCGAGGCTGGTCGAGGACCTCCTGCCATGAGCAGGGTGCGCGCGAACGTCCATGCGACGGTCTCGTCGGCCGGCATCCGAACGACGAGTGTTACCGCGATGGGGTCAGCAGGGTCAAAGCGTAGATGGCCCGTCAGGGGCAGCCGCTCTCCGTTGTCCATGACCAAGCCGATGCGCAAGTCGCAGCTGATTTTCTTCATCGGGGATGACCGGGAGTGCGGCATCTCGACCCTCCTAGTCCGTGTCGCGGGCCGTTCTTCGCTCGCGTGACCACTCTGCCTGCGTTATCCGGCACGATCCTGAGGCGGTCGGTCCGGTCTGGTGGGAGGAACGGACCTCTGGGACCACCCCGCATGACTCGATGGTCGCCGGTGTCAGGAGACTGCAGCCCCGCCAGGACGGGGACCAACGCACCGCGACGGCCAGCCTGACGGCCGATGTCCGCCGAGGCGCCCAAAGGGACAGTGGTACCGAGCGAGCGAACCGCGACCCGGAAGGTGCACCATGGACCGCGCTGACGCACCAACCCACCCCATGCGAATACTCGTCGGCATCGATGGATCACCTGGCTCGGAGGCGGCGCTGCGATGGGCGTGTCACGAGGCGACGCTCCGTCCGGCAGCAATTTCGGCGCTCGTCGCGTGGACGGCGGACGGACGCCCGCAACGCGTCTACCACCTCGCCCGTCGGGCACCACGTCGAACGCCCACCGCGGGCGGGCGGCCCGTTTGGCCGCTTCCACCGACACCAGTGGATCCTTCTCTCCGTGGAGAAGCAGAACCGGCTGCCGTATCCCGCCCATGGTCGCCTCGTAACGTGCGGGAGTGACCAGGGCCCGCAGGGTGCTGTGAAATGCGTGCAGGAAGTCAGACTCGGTACCTGGATAGGACAAGCGCCGTTCGGCCAGCTCGACGGAGCGCTCAACGAGGTCAGCCGGCACCCGCGTGGAGTCAACGCAGCACACCTTCAAGGTTGACTCGATGCCACGTGTGGCCCCTGCCCAGCGCCGCGATGCTGTGACGAGGGCTCTGCCAACGCCAGGGAGCGCGTAGCCAAGAATGCCCAGGCTCATCAATACCCCTGGATGTCCGCCCGGTCGCGCGGGCAGAGCCGGGTCGATCAGGACGAGGCCGGCCACGGCGT
Source organism: Pseudofrankia coriaricola (assembly GCF_032027725.1). Taxonomy (NCBI): domain Bacteria; kingdom Bacillati; phylum Actinomycetota; class Actinomycetes; order Frankiales; family Frankiaceae; genus Pseudofrankia; species Pseudofrankia coriaricola. The sequence goes on from NZ_JASNFO010000096.1 coordinate 44,551, forward strand.
CCGGGTCGGCTGCGGTCGCCAGGACCGCGATCATCGCACCCATCGAGTTTCCTACCAGGATCGCGGGCGTGCCCACGACCTCTCGAAGAAACCTGCCGAGCAACTGCACGTTGGCCTCGACAGTCGTGCGTCGCCCCAGGGCCTGGGTCAGGCCGTGGCCGGCCAGGTCCACGGCCAGGACACGGCACGACAGGGTCAACCGGGGCGCGAGCGCGAACCAGTTGAGATGGGAACCGCCAAGACCATGCACGCAGACCAGCAGTGGCCCGCGCTGTGGGCCCCCGAAATCGACATAGTGCGTCGGTCCGTCCAGATCGACCCAGTGCGACGCGGCATCAACCCTGTCGGGGAAACGGGACGGCTGATGGCGGACGGGTGATATCCCAATCATCGACGCTTCCTTTTTCAGCCAGATGTCGGCCGCCGCGACTGGAAGATCAGCCGCGGCGGGCCGGGATGTGTGCCGAGAGTCAATGCGTCTCGACGGACTTCGCGCCGAGCAGGACCGCCCACCAAGGCCGGCGGCCACTGCCCGCGCGGTCGGTGACGAGCTGGCGGCCGCCTCGATATCCACAGGGCTGGTGATCGCTGGTCCTGCGGTCGTGCGGTAGACCGCGAGCCGCCTGGCTTGACGTGTCTTGGCAGGCGGAGCGTCGGCGCCGCGCGGGTCGGGAGCCCATGGAGGTCCTCGCCCGACGGGTGCGGATATCCACGGCACCGCCACGCATGCTGACCCAGCCACCGGGGCCCATCTGGATCCGTGCCCGGGGGCCGCCGCGCAGGCCGTCCAGGTGGTCGAACAGGTGGATCGCGATCACGGTTCCCGCTGCGGCGAGCTCGCCGATGACTAGCACCTTGGTCAGGTCGATCTGCGCCAGGAGTCGGCCGGTCCGCCCGTTCTGGCCGGACCGGTCCGACTCCTCGCGTTCGGTCATCAGGCCGATCGGGCGGTGGAGCGGCGCGCTGTTGGCGGCCGCGTCGCCTGGAGAGTGGGACCGGTCCGGCAGGGCCGGCGTCCCAGGCCTCTCGACGGTCCCGCGGGGCGGGCTTTCGGTGGGGCTCGTCCTGTCGCGGTGCGCCCAGTCTGTCGCGATGACGGTCGCGTTGCGGCGCATAGCGCGCCTCCCTACGCTGTGACCTGCTTCTGCATGTCGGCGCCGTGCGTGTCCATTCTTGGCCGGACGGCTCTGAGATGGATGGTCCGAGTCGTCACGCGAGACTGGACCAATGGGGTAGAAGACCGACCCTGAAGGCCGGGTGAAACGCCGAGGTGCGCTCTGCCACCCGGCCAACCGGCCCAGGCGTGCCGGCCCAATGCACCCTCGTGGACCGCCGCATGGCGCGGTCTCGTCGGTCCATTCCGGTGGAACAGTCAGGGAGGTCGATCACCGGCCAGTTCTGCTTCCGCCCGATCGCCCCAGATCGGTGTCGGAAAGTGGTGGGCCGTCACAGCGGGCACGGCGACGTGCCGCACCGGACGTGGAGCGTGAGGCGTGAGCAGCTCGGTACGCATTCTTGTCGGAGTTGACGGCTCTCCTGGCTCGGAGGCCGCGCTGAGGTGGGCGCTTCGAGAGGCGGCGCTGTGGTCCGCCGCGACGGACGGCGCCGGCCGGGGTGCTGCCCCGACGGTGACCGCCCTGCTGGCCTGGACCGCGGACGGGCTGCCGACGGGCGTGCTGCGCGCCGTGGCCCAGGGCAACCATGATGGGATGACCAAGGCGGCTACCGAGATGCTGGAGCGTTCGATCAGGCGGGTGGGCGAGCCGCCGGCGTCGGTCACGCTTCGGCGCACCGTTGTCCTGGACGACCCGGTCGCGGCTCTCACCGCGGCGGCCGCGGATGCCGACATGGTCGTCATCGGGGAGCGTGGCCATGGGCCGATCCACCGGATGACCGCGGGCTCGGTCAGCCAGGGGGTCGTCCACCACGCGCCGGGGCCCGTCGTCGTCGTCCGCCCGCCCAAGGAGGACGAGACCCCACGGGTCGACGACCGCCGGCCGGTCGTCGTCGGCGTCGACGGGTCGGACCCGTCGCTTACGGCGCTGCGCTGGGCCGCGCACGCCGCGGCCGTCCGTAAGGTGCCGCTGCGGGTGATCCACGCCTGGGGTGGCTATGACCCGATGTACGCCGAAGTGCTTGTCGGGGCGCAGGGATTGCTGGTCAAGCAGGCAGACGAGGTCCTCGCGCAGGCCGTCAAGCTGGGCCTGGCCGACGCCCCGCGCCTCACCGTCGAGTCGGTCGTCTCGCCCGAATCTGCGATCCGTGCCCTGTTGCGCGAGGCCCGCGAGGCGCAGCTCCTGGTCGTCGGCAGCCGGGGGCACGGCGGTTTCGCTCGGCTGTTGCTCGGTTCGGTCAGCAACCAGTGCGTGCTGCACGCGGACAGCGACGTCGCCGTCGTGCGCTCCGACCGGCTTCCCGCCCCAGTGGACGAATCGGCCGCGACGGCCGGCGCCGCCCTGTCCACCTAGAAGGCCGAAGTCTGCGGTCGTTGGTCTCTCGCTACGGTGCCGGCGAGCTCGATGGACCGGGCTAACGCGAGGCCGCCGAGATGATCCTTGAGATCTTCCTAAGCGGCGACAGGTGGGCCGCCATCATCGGAGGCCGGCTCGACGTCAGTCCTGTACGTGAGGCGTCTCCTGCCCCAGCCGGGGCGGGAGGCGCCTCGCCGCGTCTCCGGCTGATTTGTTCGGCCACGACGAGTGGCAGCCCGGCCGAGGCATGCCCTTCCGTCGGCTCGCCCGGAGCCTCTCTGGCCTTCCCGCGGCAGGTGGGCCGATCGGCCCTACAGACGGCACGTGCCGATAGTCCGAAGCGACTGCCCGGGTGGCCCGCGCAGCCCCTGATCCGGGCGCCGTGGCCGCGCGAGTCTAAGAGCCACACAAACCAGGGAGGTCGAAAGCACATGACAACCACCACCAACGCCAAGGTCGGGGCGCGGTCCGGCTCGGTCGTCTCGTCGCCTTTCTCGACGCTGTTCCGGCAGCGTGCCGGCGCCCGCGGCCTGGCGCTGGACATCGTGCTCGCGCTGACCAGGGTCAGTCTCGGATGGGTCTTCCTCTGGGCGTTCCTCGACAAGCTGTTCGGCCTCGGCCACGAGACCGCGTCGAAGGCGGCCTGGATTCATGGCGGCAGCCCCACCGAAGGCTTCCTGGCACACGGTGCGGTCGGCCCGTTCAAGTCGTTCTACAACGACATCGCCGGCGCCGCCTGGGCCGACTACCTCTTCATGATTGGCCTCGCCGCCATCGGCACCGCGCTGATCCTCGGGATCGGGATGCGCGCCGCCGCCGGTGCCGGCACGGTCCTGCTCGTCATGATGTGGACGGTCGTCCTGCCCCCCGAGAACAACGTCTTCATGGACGACCACCTCATCTACGCGCTCACCCTGATCCTGCTGGCCGCGCTGAACGCCGGCCGGTCCTTCGGCCTCGGCGGCGCCTGGGCCCGCACCCCGATCGTCCGCGACCGCCCATACCTGGTCTGAACGTCCGGCCGTCGGTGACCGAACCGGCACCCGGCATCCTGAACTCCTCCGCCAGTCCGGCATCCAGCGGCCGGGACGCGTCACGGGACGCGTCCCGGCCGCTTCACGTGCTGCGCGACAGGGGACTGTCCGGCAGGCGGCCCTGATGCATCCAACAACCGGTGTCGCCCCAGATGGCCAGCCGGCGGAGTCCGACGTTCTTCTCTGCGCGCATCACCTCCGCCGGTCAGCCGCCGCGCTCGAAGCATGTGACGCCCGGGTGTACGACCGGTTCGGCGACCCAATCGACGAGCTCGGCAAGGTATTCCTCCACGACAGATGAGCGCGGATACGCCCCCCGGGTCAGTCCAAAGGTCCCGAGGCGTGCACACGGTGGGCACATGGTGGCGATTTGGTGCCGATGGTTCGCTGAAATCATGGTCGAGAAGAGCGGGATGACCGCCACCCCTCTGCTACGCGCCGAAGGCGTACGCAAGATCTACCGGACCGGCGCCGTCGAGGTGGAGGCGCTGCGCGGCCTCGACCTCGAGGTCGAGGCCGGTGAGCTCGTCGCGGTCATGGGCCCGTCGGGATCCGGGAAGACGACGCTGCTTAACTGCCTGTCCGGGCTGGACGACATTGATGGCGGCCGGGTGATACTCGGCGGCGTCGACCTGTTCGCGATGCCGGACGCCAGGCGCACCGAGCACCGCGCCCGCACGATGGGTTTCGTCTTCCAGGCCTTCAACCTCATCCCGGTGTTTACCGCGGTCGAGAACGTGGAGCTTCCGCTGCTGCTCGTCGGCGTCGCTCCGGCGCAGGCCCGTAGGCGAGCCGCCGACATGCTGGAGCGGGTCGGGCTGGGTGCGCGCGGCGCGCACCGGCCGAACGAGCTGTCCGGCGGCGAGCAGCAGCGGGTGACGATCGCGCGGGCCCTGGTGGCCCGCCCGGCGATCGTCTGGGCCGACGAGCCGACCGGGAACCTGGACAGTGAGATGGCGGCGCAGGTCATGGACCTGCTGCGGACGCTCAACCGGGACGAGGGACAGACGATCATCCTGGTTACCCACGACCCGGGGATCGGCGCTGCCGCGGGCAGGCTGATCCGCATGCGCGACGGCGCGCTGATCAGCGACGAACGCCGCGCGCCCGCGAACGGGCCAGTGCCCTCGGCACCCTCCGCCTCCTCGATGGCGGCCTCGCCGCCAGCACCTTCGTCTCCTTCGGCGCCCGAGGCGCCGGATGCGCTGACGTCGGCCGTCTGAGCGCGCCCAGGGGATGAGGAGATCATGTATCCGGAACTAACTCGACCACTGCTGGTCCTGCTGGTCGCAGCAGCGGCCGCGCTGATCACGGTAGCTGCCGTCCGACCGTTCCTACGCAGGCTGGCGCTGCGCCAGGTGTCGCGCCGCCCGCTGGAGGCGGTGCTCGTCATAGCCGGCTCACTGCTCGGCACGGCGATCATCGTCGGTAGCTTCGCGGTCGGCGACACGATCGACCATTCGGTGCGGAACACGGCCTTCCGCACGCTGGGACCGGTCGACGAGGAGGTCTACTCCAACGACCTGACTCGCGGCGACGCGGCCACGCGGCGCCTGGCCGCGCTGCGCGTCGACCCGGACGTCGACGGCCTACTCACCGTGGTCGCGGACAAGGCGGCGGTCAGCCGCGGCACGGGCGCGGCGCGCGTCGCCGAGCCGCAGGCACAGGTCTTCGAAGCCGACTTCGCCGCCGCCGCGACGTTCGGCGACCGCGGCGCCGACGGCCGGGACGGCAGCCACCTGTCTGGCGCGAATCCCGCGCCAGGCTCTGCGGTCGTCAACACCGAGCTGGCGGACTCCCTCGGGCTGCGAGCGGGGGACACCGTCACCGCCTATCTGTACGGCCAGCCGACGCAGCTGCGGGTCGAGCGGGTGGTGCCGGCCCGGGGCCTGGCCGCGCTGGGGTTCGCCAACATCAACCGTGATCTGTTCGTCGCCCCCGGCACGCTGGCCGCCGCGGCGGCCCGGGCCGGCGGTGACAACTCACCGTCGACGATCACACTCGTGTCCAACCGGGGCGGCGTCGAGTCGGGCAGCACGCTCACCGACGCCGTCGAACAGAAGATCCGCACCGCGCTGGGGGGCCTGACGACGTCCGGCGCGCAGGTGACGACCCCGAAGAAGGACGCGCTCGCGACCGCCGAGGACGTGGCCGGCCAGCTCGGCTCGCTGTTCCTGTTCATCGGCAGCTTCAGCATCATCGCCGGCGTCCTGCTGCTGGTGAACGTGTTCGTCATGCTCACCGACGAGCGGCGCGGCCAGCTGGGCATGCTGCGCGCGATGGGCATGCGCCGACGGCGGCTGATCAGTGCCTTCCTCCTGGAGGGCAGCATCTACGGGGTCGTGGCGGCGGCGCTCGGCGTGGCCGCCGGCATCGGGGTCGGCTGGGCGGTGGTGCTGGTCGCGGCGCAGATCTTCGCCGCTTTCCAGGACGGCGGCAATGCCCTGGAGCTGACCTTCGCCATCACGCCGACCAGCCTGTTCAACGGCTTCGCCGCCGGCTTCCTGATCGCGTTCGCCACGATCGCGGCGACCAGCGCACGGGTCAGCCGCCTCAACATCATCGCCGCGATCCGGGACCTGCCAGACGGCGTGGGCCGCAAGCCGCGTCGATCGCTGCTGGTCGGTTCGGCGCTGCTCGCGGTGCTGTGCACCGCCGCCGCGGTCCCGGCGGTCGCCAGCAGCGAAGGCATGACGACCTACCTGTTCCCCGCACTCGCGGTGCTGTTCGCCGTGCCGCTGGCGCGCCGGTTCGCCGGCACCCGGGCGGTGTCGACTGTCGCCTCGGCGCTGGTACTGGCCTGGGGCCTGCTCGCGAACATCGCGCGTCCGGACGTGTACGACAACGGCTCGACCGCGACCTACGTCGTCCTCGGAGTCATGGTCACCGGGGCCGCGGTGGTGCTGCTGTCGGTGAACCAGGACATCGTCCTGCGCCCGCTGCGCCTGCTCACGGCCCGGGCGGGGGAGACGGGCTTGGCCGCCCGGCTCGCGGTGACCTATCCGACCTCCCGGAAGTTCCGCACCGGCGCCACACTGCTCATGTACTCCCTGATCATCTTTACCCTCGTGATCATCACCGAGATGGGTGCCATCATCGGCGCGGGCACCGACCAGGCGGTCGTCGAGGCATCCGCCGGCTATGCCATCCGCGCGGACGTCGCCCCGTCGACCCTGATCAATGATCCGCAGCTAACGCTGCGCTCGGGTGATCTGGCCGGCCAGATCACCGAGGTGACCCCGCTGACGATCGGCCGGGGTACCTCGGACGACCCGACCGGGCGTTCGGACACCCCGCTGCCAGTCGTACTGATCGGGCTGCCCGCGGCCGCCGCGACCAGCCACCCGCTCGCCCTTGACTCGTGGCTGCCGTCGCTGGGCGCCGACGAGAAGGCGGCGTGGCGGGGGATCGTCGCCGACAGCCGTTACGTCGTGCTCGACCCGTACTTCAACAGCACCACCGGCCCGAACACCGATCAGGTCAAACCGGGCGCCACCATCACCCTCACCGACCCGGCAACCGGCCGAGCCCAAAAGAAGATCATCGCGGCGAAGGTCGAGAACGCGCTGCCGTACTACTCCTTCCCGGCGCAGCCACCGGCCTACCCCGTGTTCGCCGGCGCCGACACCGTGCGGGCGATCTACGGCGACGGCGCCCAGGACACCAGCCTGCTCATCCGCGCGGCACCGGGCGTGAGCGACGAGCGGCTCGCCGCCACGCTGCAAGGCCGGTTCCTGGCCAACGGGCTGATCGCCAACCGGATCGAGCGCGACGTACGGCGCACCTTCGCCGCCAACGTGAGCTTCTTCCGTCTCATGCAGGGCTACCTCGCGCTGGGCCTGCTCGTCGGCATCATCGGCCTGGGCGTCGTCATGGTGCGCGCCGTACGGGAACGGCGGCGCACCATCGGCATCCTGCGGGCGCTCGGCGTGCGGTCCAGGACGGTGACGCTGGCCTTCCTCGGCGAGAGCGCATTCGTCGCGATCGAGGGGATCGTGCTCGGTGCCGGACTGTCCCTGCTCACCTCCTGGCTGATGTACACCAACAGCCCGGCATTCGGCGGCCTCGACGTCGCGTTCCCGGTCGACTGGGCGACCATCGGCCCGACCGTCGGCGCGACTCTCGTCGCGTCCCTGCTCGCCAGCGCCGGCCCAGCACGTCGGGCGGCCGCGATCCGCCCCGCCGTCGCCGTCCGCGTCGCCGACTGACAGGGCCAGCCATGCCAACCAACGAGACGTCGCATATCTGGTGCCGGCCGGCGGCATCGAGGTGGAGGTCGTCACGAGCGCGGACACCGACCGGCAACGCGCCGCCCGACGGGCCTGTCACACGGCCGGATCGCCTCGGCGCGGGGAGCCGAACGGCCGGTCCTGGAAGGACGAGCGAGACCTGCCCGACTCGTCCCCTCGGAAGAAACATGGGAGTTGGGCACTCCGGGCGTGGCGACCGCAAACGGCGCCAGGCCGATGGAGAGGCACCCGGCACGTCGCGGCGTGACGCGACGAGGATGGAGCGGGCACGATGCGCGCACTGGTCGTCTTCGAGTCGATGTTCGGCAACACCAAGGAGATCGCAGAGGCGGTCGCGGCCAGCCTCGGGGAGCGGATGGACGCCGAGCTGGTCGAGGTCGGCGCCGCGCCCACCACGCTGACCAGCGACGTCGACCTGCTGGTCGTCGGCGGCCCCACCCACGTCCTGGGCATGAGCCGGCCTAACAGCCGGCAGGACGCCGCCCGCCAGCTGGCCGCCGACGCCGAAGGCCCCGCCGTCGAGAACGGCGTGATCTCGCCGGGCATCGGGATCCGGGAGTGGCTGGCCAGCGTCGAGCTTGGCCGCCCGGCGCCGGCCGTGGCCGTCTTCGACACCAGGGCGCGCTCCCCGCTGGCCGGCTCCGCCGCGGCGAAGGCGGCGCGCCTGCTGCGACGGCGCGGCGCGAACGTCGTCGGCCGGCGCAGCTTCTACGTCACTGGCACTCGAGGGCCGCTGCGCGACGGCGAGCCCGACCAGGCCCGTCGTTGGGCAGCGGACCTCGCCGCCCGCCCGGCGACGGGCGGCGCGGCGGGGGAGACCGCCGGAGCGCCCATCGGCACGACTGGATGAGATCCCGATGAGCCAGAACGGACCACAACGCGCCAGCGACGAGCCTCACTGCGCAGCGGGACCATCGGCCGTCGCGGCCGCGTCGCTCCCGCGCGGATGCTGGACGCGTGGCTCCGCCGAGCGGTCAGCGTAGGGTGCCTACGCAATCCTCCGGCGTTCCACCGACGGATCCCGATCCGGTGCCGCCCGACGACTCTGGCCGGACCGCCGCCGAACCTGGTCCCGCGGCGGTGTCCGACCCGCGTGAGCCTCTCGCTCTGCTGCTGCGTGATCTGCGCGCCGGGCGGAGCGGTCTGTCGGAGCGGGAGGCGGCCCGGCGCCTGGTCAGCGCCGGGCCGAACGAGCTGTCCCGGCGGCGCGGGCGCACCTGGCCGCGTGAGATCGCCCGTCAGCTCGTTCATCCGCTGGCGCTGCTGCTGTGGCTCGCCGCCGTCCTCGCCGCGGTCTCCGGCTCGACGGCGCTGGCCGTCGCGATCGTCATCGTCGTGCTGCTCAACGCCGCCGTCGCGTTCATCCAGGAACAGCACGCCGAGAAGGCCGTCGAGGCGCTCGCCGCCTACCTGCCGCCGCTGGCGACCGTCGTGCGCGACGGCGCCGAACGGCGAGCGCCCGTCCGGGAGATCGTGCCCGGAGACGTGCTGCTGATTGGTGAAGGCGACCGGGTGCCGGCCGACGCGCGACTTCTCGACGGCTACGTCGAGGTCGACATGTCGATGCTGACCGGCGAGTCGGTGCCGGTCGCCCGCTCGGCGGCCGAGACACCTGACGCCGGCCCGTTGCTCGCGGCCGAGGACCTTGTCTTCTCTGGCACGTCCTGCACGGCCGGGTCCGCGCGGGTGCTGGTCGTCGCGACCGGGATGAACACCGAGATCGGCCGGCTCGCCGCGCTGTCGGAGCGGGTGCAGCGCGACGAGAGCCCGCTGGAGCGACAGGTTCGTCGGGTCGCGTGGCTGATCGCCGCGGTGGCGGTCGGGGTCGGGGTCGCCTTCCTGCCGATCGGGCTGGCCGCCGGGCTGCCGTTCGGCGAGGCGCTCACGTTCGCGATCGGGCTACTGGTCGCGAACGTGCCCGAGGGCCTGCTGCCGACGATCACCCTCGCGCTCGCGGTCGGCGTGCGGGTGCTGGCCCGGCGCGGCGCGGTCGTGCGCCGGCTGTCCGCCGTCGAGACCTTCGGCTCGACCACTGTCATCTGCACGGACAAGACCGGCACTCTCACCGAGAACCGGATGCGCCCGGTCCGGTTGTGGACCACAGCCGGTGACCTTGCCGTCGACGGCGTGAACTGGGCTGCTTCGACCGGCGGCGACGAGACTGCGGTGGACCGGTCGGCCCCCGTGCTCGCGGCGCTCCGGACGGCGCTGGCGAGCTGCTCGAACGCCCAGCTCGCTGGCGACACGTACCAGACGAGACAGGGGATCCCACCCGAGGAGCCCAGCGACGACAGTGTCCGGCCCGGGCTGCCCGAGCCGGACGCCGAACTCAGCGAGCCCGAGGAGAGCGAGGACCGGGGGGACCCCACCGAGATCGGGCTGCTGCAGGCGGCCGCATGGCTGAGGGCGGACACCGGGCGCGCCTCGCGGCTCGCGCGGCGACGCCTGGAGGCGCCGTTCGACCCAAGGCTGCGCCGGATGACCACGGTGGACGAGACCGCGCCGGGTCGGTTCGTCGCCTTCGTCAAGGGCGCCCCGGAAGCGGTCCTCGAGCGTTGCGAGACGCTCGCCACCCCGCTCTACGGCATCCTCTTCGAGGTCGCCTTCGCGGCCGCCGTCGTCTACCTGCCGTTCCTGCACCCCGTGCTCGACACCGTTGCCGTCAACCCTGTGAACCTGCTCCTCCTGCTGCCCATGCCCGTCCTCGTCTGGGGCGCCGACGAACTGTGGCGAGCCGACCACCGCCGCCGTGAACGGACCGCTGCCGCGTAGCCGTTCGGGACGGGCGTAACGCACCGCGCCCATGCCTACTCGACAAGACCTACCCGGGTGGGGATGCGCCGGTCCGGCCGCGGGCGGCGGATAGTAGCAATCGTCGCTCGGCCGCCGCGATCACTCGCCGGGCCGCGTCGACCGCGTCCGGGTTCACCGACACCGACGTGATGCCGAGCCGCACCAGGTGTTCGGCGAAGTCGGGCCGGCTGGAAGGCGCCTGGCCGCACAGTGACGAGGTGATCCCGGCCTCCCGGCAGGCTCCGATGATCCGTGCGATGGCGTCCAACACGGCCGGGTCGGACTCGTCGAACAGCTCCGCGCACGTCTCGGAGTCGCGGTCGACGCCGAGAACGAGCTGGGTCAGGTCGTTCGACCCGATCGACACCCCGTCGATGCCGAGCCGGGCGTAGGCGGGGATCCAGTAGGCCACCGACGGGACCTCGGCCATGATCCAGGCACGCAGCAGCCGTCCGCCGTCGAGTGGAGCGGCCGGAAGGGCGTTGAAGACGGCGAGCAGCAGGTTGACGTCCGCCAGCCAGGCCACCACGTCGACTAGGAGCCCGGACGCGGACGCCAAGGCGAGCAGCCAGGCGCCCAGCGCGAAGAGTCCGCCCAGCAGGAGGCTGACCAGGGGGCCGACGCCCGCGATCCGCAGCTCCGCCGCCGGGCTCGACGCTTCCGACTTCAGCCGGGCCACGCCCCCAGCAGCCACAGCACGATGTCATCCACGGCCACCCCGTTGCGCCGGGCCATCACGGCGTGCGCCACCTCGTGGGCGAGCAGGGAGATGAAGAAGGCAACCGCGGCGCCAAGGGCGCCACCCAGTACAGCACCAGGGCACGGCCCGGATACGCCTGTGGGAGGCGGTCTTGCGCGAGGCCGAACGTGATGATGCCGAAGATGAGCAGCACGCTCCAGTGGACCCCGACCCGGACCCCGGCGATCCGTCCCAACGCGATGGTCGCTCGCACAGCGTCGCTCCCTGCTCGAAAGACCAGCGGAGGCCTCTCCGCGCTCGGGGCGGACTCGTCCGGATCAGGGCGTCGGCGTCACGACCGGAGCTGACGGCCGGGCCGTGCACGGAGATCAATGGCGGCTGGACGCCGCGCGGTTTCGGCGGGAGCCGCCGGGGCGGGCAGGGCCTGCCAGCGGTCGGCGAGCCTGTCCTCCAGCGCGGGCATGGTGGTGTACTCGAGCTCGTCGAGGCCGAGCCGGTGCGGTTCGAACGGGCCGTGCCGGCGCAGGTAGTCCATGACCTCGTTGGCCTGTGCCCGGGCCCGGTCGAAGGCCGGGTCGTCGAACATGTCGCGCGGGCCGATCAGCCGGCCGCCGGTGATCTGGAAGCCGAGGCAGACCACCCGCGGGGGGCCGTCGAAGCGGGACGGGTGCGCCTGGGCGGTCGAGACCGGCATCAGTGGCGCGTGGTGCGAGCCGCGCATGGAGCCGCCGACCGTGTAGGCCAGCGCGAAAGGCTCCAACGCCTCGCCGATCGAGGGCAGCCCGGACTGGCAGCGCACGATCATCACTCGATCGTCCTTACCGACATACTTCCCCGCGATCAGGGACAGCCGCTGGGTGCTCGTCGCCTCCGCCTGCTCGCCCAACGTCGATGAACCTGGCGTATCTGTCGAGAAGCGCTCCATCGGGTGTCTACCCCGGGCACGACGGCCACGGGCGCGCGGCATGCAGGCTCGGCTGGTGGAACCAAGCAGCAGCTCAGCGAAGCCGCCATGGCCACAGGCAAGGTCGTGGCGGTGCGGGACATCCTTTCCCTCCGGGAGGCCGGAACTGGGTCGTTGCCGCCTCGTGGGCAGGTCCGGCTCCGCGACCCTGGTTACAGGCCGGCGGAGAGCAACATTTCGTGAGCCTGCCTGGCTGCCCGCTCCGCCGTCGCTTCGAAGGGCTCATCCTCGACGGGCGGGGACTCAAGCCCACGGGCGATGACCCGGACCGCCTCCGTGAGCGCGACGATCTGCCTTTCCAAAAGCGCGATGCGCGCCTCCTGATCAGCAACCACGATCTCTTTCTCCCTCCGTCAGGCGGTGCCGCGCCATCCGCGGATTCGCCTGCTACGCACGTAGACGCGGGGTGTCGACGTCCGGGCGCCGGGGATGACTACCCACGGAGTGTCTAGCCGCTGTGTGTTGGTCAGAAACGTCTGGCCGCCGACCCTCCCGCGATCGCGGGCAGGTCCTTCGCTGACGCGGACGCCGACCTCTGCCGCGGGGCCCCGGCTGGGAGGAGAAGCCGCCGGTCACGCCGGCCAGATGCGCCGGGCGACGTGCTCGCTGTAGTCGCGAGTGTCAGGCAGACCACCCGCGAGAATCCTGGTGCGACTCCTGTGGGAGGAGATGACGTGGCGGAAGCAGACATCGTCGTGGGGATCGACGGTTCCGCGGACGCCGAGCGGGCGCTGCGCTGGGCGGTGGACACGCCTGGGAGCCAGCACCGACCCTCACCGCCCGGACCGGCCTCGGCGACGAGGTATTCCGCGACGCCGCGCAGGCCGTGCTGGACGAGTCGACCAGCGCGGGTCTCACCGGCCGGACGGGCCTCGACGTGAACACACGCCTGATCATGGGCACCGCCGCCCACGGCTCATCAACGCGGCGGCACGCGCCCAGATGCTCGTGGTCGGCGCCCGGGGCCGCGGCGGCTTCGCCGAGTTGCTGCTCGGTTCCACCAGCTCGCAGTGCGTGCTGCACGCCACCTGCCCGGTCGCCGTCGTCCGCCGCCAGCCGGCGTTAGACGGTGGGGAGCGACGGTGACGCGGCCGGTGGCCTTCGTCCTCGGCGGCAGCGGTGTACTCGGGGCAAGCGAGGTGGTCATGCTCGCGCCCTGCTCGACGCCGGGATCCGGCCGGACCTGGTGGTCGGCACCTCGGTCGGCGCGATCAACGGGCCTCGATCAGCCCGTCCGTGTACACGATCACAGCGTCGCCGGGATGGCAAGCCATGGCCGCGGTTTCCCACGCGTGGCGACGTCGCCGGGCACCACGGTGTCGATGGGGCCTTCGAAGACGACGGAGGGAGCAAAGCCGAGTGCGTCCTGGGCGTCAGTCAATAGCCGTTACAGATCAACTCGATTGACCGCCGAAATGGATCGGTGCATCCAGGCTGAGGGGTCAGGGTAAAGAGGTGGTTTTCCGGTGTGCCGATGGGGACCATCTTTGGGCTCATGTCCAGGATGGCCAGGATTGACAGCCGGGCGCGTCGGCGGGAGTCGGCGCATGCGGATGGCGGCGGTGGGATTTCACACGATGTCGCGGCGGCGGAATCCGGTGAAGGCGACGGCGAGGAACAGCGCGGCGATTCCCGCGAGCCACCCGAGGCCGGCCCAGTCGGGGGCTGTGGCGGTCACGTTCGGGACGTGGCGCAGCGGGCTGATGTCCAGGGCCCAGCCCGGGAGGTTGAACGTCGGGCCCAGGAGGGTCAGGCCGAAGGTCGCGACGACGCCGAGCCAGCCGACAAGTCGCCTGCTGGGCGCGGCGCCCACGGCGGCGAACGCGAGCGCGACGAGCGTCCACACCGCGGGAATCGTGACGAGCGCCTGGGTGACGACGTCGCCCGCGGAAATCGAGCTGTCCCGGGAGGCGGCGACCACGCCGAGCGCGGTGCCGGCTACCGTAAGGGCGACCGCGGGCGCGGCGAACGCGACGGCGGCGTTGCTGGCCAGGTACATCTGTCGCCGCAGGGCACCGGCGAGCAGGGGCTCGACCCGGTAGTCGACCTCCTCGGCGTAAATTCTGAGCGCCACCTGCACGCCGGTGACGGCGGCGATGATGCCGACGATCTGCAGGATCGTGACGAGGAACCCGAAGGTGAGCGCGGCGGGGCCGGTGGCGCCGGCGGCGAGGACCTTGGCCGCGGCGGGGTTGTCGCCGAGGACGCTGCCGAGGGACGTGGCGAGGTTGCCGAAGATGAGGCCGAGGCCGACGAAGGCGATCATCCACGACGCGAGCGCCCCGCGGTGGAGCCGCACCGCGAGACCCCACACGTTCGCCGTCGCGCCCCCACGGGCGGCGCCTGCCCGCGGCGCGATCATACCGAGCCCGTAGTCGCGTCGGCTGTGCAGCGCGAACCCGGCGAGCACGAGGACGATCGTCAGCGCGAGCGCGGCGAGCAGCGGCAAGGGGTTGTTGTCCGTGGCGGGGCGTGTCCGGGACAGCCAGCCGAGCGGGGTGGTCCAGGAAGTCCAGTCGGGCGTGTTACTGGAGTCGAGGTAGCCGCGGATCACGTAGCAGATGCCGAGCGCGGCGACGGCGATGCTATTGGCGGTTCGGGCGTCGGAGCCGAGTTGGGCAGCGATCGCCGCGACCCCGGCGAACATCAGGCCCGAGGCGGTGAATGTCGCGGACAGTATCAGTGATGGGACTACAGCTCCGCCGCAAGCGATGGTCAGCAGGAAGCACACGACTCCGAGCGCGACGGAGGCCGCGGCGGCCATCAGGACGGCGACGGCCAGTCGGGCCTGGCGCCCGAGCACGCCCGACGCGAGCAGTTCGGCCTGGCCGGAGTCCTCATCGGCGCGGCTGTTGCGGACGACGATGAGGATCCCCATCAGTCCGGCGAAGAAGGCGCCAAGGGCGCCCGCGCGCCAGGCGTTGAACCCGTCAGCAGTCGTCAGGTCGCGGGCGGGCCCGAAGATCAGCGCGAGTGCGGGGTTCCCGCCCAGTGTGGCGGCCAGCTTCGCGCGGTCCGCCGCGTCGGGGAAGATCCACGAGTAGGCGAGGATCGACGACGCGGACAACACCGAGATGAGCATCACCCAGGGTGCGATGTTGCGGGCGTCCTGGCGTAGCGCCACCCTCAACAGCGGGCGGGTACCGGTGAAGGCGGTCATGGCCGGGCCCGTCCAGTCGGCGCCTGGCGCGGAACGGCGTCGCCGGCAGTGACGCTGTCGGTGTCGTACTGGCTGAGGAAGAGGTCCTCCAGGGAGGCCGGCGCGACGGTGAGCATGGACATCTGGTGCGGCACCAGCGCGGCCATCGCGGCGTTGATCTGGTCAGGATCGACCGAGCCGGTGAGCCGAGTGCCGTCGAGCCGGGCGTCGTGGATCTCACGGAGGTCGCCTGGGTCCGCGGGTGGTCGGGCGAGCGTCGCGGTGATCTTGATCCGGGTCTGTCCGCGCAGGTCCTGCAACGTGCCTGTCCGCACGATGCGGCCCTGCCGGATGATGCTGACGCGGTCGGCGAGTGCCTCGACCTCGCTGAGGATGTGGCTCGACAGCAGGACGGTGCGGCCGGCCGCCTTCTCCTTGGCGATCTCCTCCTGGAAGACCGCCTCCATCAGGGGGTCGAGGCCGGAGGTGGGTTCATCGAGGATGAGCAGCTCGACGTTGGAGGAGAGTGCGGCCACGATGGCGACCTTCTGCCGGTTGCCCTTGGAGTACTGGCGGCCCCGCTTGGTCGGGTCGAGCTCGAACCTGTCGATCAGCTCGGCGCGGCGTGTCTCATCGAGCCCGCCGCGCAGGTTGCCGAGCAGGTCGATCGCCTCCCCGCCGGACAACCCGGGCCACAGCACCACGTCGCCGGGCACGTAGGCCAGGCGCCGGTGCAGCGCGACAACATGTCGCCACGGGTCACCGCCGAGCAGCTCCACGGTGCCCGCGTTGGCGCGCAGCAGTCCCAGCAGCACTCGGATGGTGGTCGACTTCCCCGCGCCGTTCGGGCCCAGGAACCCCTGAACCTCCCCGCGGGCGACGGTCAGGTCGAGCCCGTTGAGCGCGGTGAAGGAGCCGAACTTCTTCACCAGCCCCTCGATCCGGATTGCTGGCTGGGTCGCCGACTCATGCGTGTCGATCATCGACGGGATCTCTCCTGGGAGGCGGAACCAGATCAGGACAAGGGCAGGGCGGGGCCGGCGGGCGGGCCGTCGGTGACGTCGGGCGGGCCGGGGAGCTCACCGAGGAGGTAGCGGCTGATCGTGGGCGTGACCATGGCCGCCAGCAGGTCGGCGGGCATACTGGCCAGCGGTTCGACGGCCAGCACCCGGCGCGCCACCGCAAGGCCAAGCATCTGACTAGCCACCAGCCCGATCCGGATCTCGGCCTCGGCGGGGTCGACGCCGCCGAGCAGCTTGCCCGCCGCGAGCCGCACCACGGTGGCCGCGAAGAACTCGCGCATCAGGCTCACGGACTCCTGCCGTGACAGCACAGTGCGCAGGAAGCTCACCATCGCCGGACCGGTCTCGGGCGCATCCCAGACCCGCAGGAACGTCCGCACCAACCGCTGGGGAGCCTGCTCCACGCCGGCGGCGAAGATCTCCTCCACCAGTTCCTCAGGCTGGACAGGAATCTCCAGCGCCGCGCGGAACAGCCCCTCCTTGCTACCGAAGTAGTGGTGCACCAAGGCGGGATCGACCCCGGCGCCGGCAGCCACAGCCCTGATCGAGGTGCCTACGAACCCGCGCTCGGCGAACAACGCGCGCGCGGCGCGCAGGATCTCAGCCCGTGCGTCCGACTGGCCGGGGCGCCGTCCGACGCGCCTGGCCGCATCCTCGATCGGCATGCCGCCCCCAATTTCAACACTTGATGAGTTAAGGCTAGCCGATCGGTGCCAAGAAACTCAGCGGGTGGTGAAATTGGCGTCCAACCGGACACCCTCCACGCGGCCGAACGTCCGACCGTGCCCAGGCGGAGGCGGCCCGACTGCTGCGCGCCCCAGTCATGGGGCGGGGCCATCGCGGTCGCGGGCCGTGTCAGCCGCGTCTTGTCCGCGATCAGCGGAGCGCGGCTGTTCAGCCCAAGCCACGTGATCGCCATCGACCTCGTGACAAGCCGGCTCGACGCGGCGAAGCGGTTCGGCGCGGACCTGGTCGTGAACAACGGCGAACAGGATCCCCGCGACCTGGTACTGGAGCTGACCGGCGGGCTGGGCGTGGATGTCGCGATCGAGGCCGTCGGGATTCCGGCCACCTTCGAACTCGCCGCCGATCTCATCAGACCTGGTGGACGGGTGGCCAACATCGGCGTGCACGGCAAGCCGGCGACCCTGCACCTCGAACGGCTGTGGACGCGGGACGTCACGATCGTCACCGGCCTCGTCGACACCTACTCCACACCGACGCTGCTGCGCCTGCTGACCAGTCGACAGATCAACGCGGCCCGCTTCGTCACGCATCACTTCCCACTCGACGACTTCCTCCGCGCCTACGACGTGTTCGCCAACGCGGACGAGACCGGTGCGCTCAAGGTCGTCCTGAGCCGCGAGACCTGAGCCGTCCCAGCAGGGCCGGAGTCTCCCTACTGTTGCGCACGGCGCAGACCACCGGGGATCCTTCTGCTGATCATCCGGCCTCTTTATGACCAGCCACCCAGATCAACCCACATCCGATAAGCACCCTAGCCCTCTGGGCCAAGGCCGGTCAGTGTTGACAGAAAAGCCTCGACATCGAAGTGTCGGCTCTCTGTATCGAGAGGCACGGCGGCATAGGTTCGCTCGAGAAAAGCCACTACCTTCTGGCGGGGCAGCTCAAACAGCGCATGGCCGCTCGGGCTGGACACCTCGAGCGACACCGGACCGCCCCCCAGCTTCGCCGGCCACACCTGCACGTCGCCTTCTCCGGACGGCGCGTCGACGCCATCACGCAGCAGGTCGCGCGCGAACGTCCAGGTCACCATCGAGTCAGGACCGGTG
>NZ_JASNFO010000097.1:0-34389 GCF_032027725.1 Pseudofrankia coriaricola
GGGGACGACGGGCCTTCCGTCAATGATTGTTCGGCGGTGACCTACTCTCCCACCCGGCCTCCCGAGCAGTACCATCGGCGCTGGAGAACTTAGCTTCCGGGTTCGGAATGGGACCGGGCGTACCCTCTCCGCCAAAACCACCGAAACACTATCGAGTTATCGACACCACTCCCCCCACGGCGAGTGGGGGGTGGTCTGCCGTTCCTCGGGAACCGCACAGTGGACGCGTAGCATCTTTGTAGGACAAGCCCTCGGCCTATTAGTACCAGTCAGCTCCACACATTGCTGTGCTTCCACATCTGGCCTATCAACCCGATCATCTCTCGGGGGCCTTACCAGGTTAACCCTGTGGGAGACCTCATCTCGAAGCGAGCTTCCCGCTTAGATGCTTTCAGCGGTTATCCCTTCCGAACGTAGCCAACCAGCCATGCCCCTGGCGGGACAACTGGCACACCAGAGGTTCGTCCGTCCCGGTCCTCTCGTACTAGGGACAGCCCTTCTCAAGACTCCTACGCGCGCGGCGGATAGGGACCGAACTGTCTCACGACGTTCTAAACCCAGCTCGCGTACCGCTTTAATGGGCGAACAGCCCAACCCTTGGGACCTACTCCAGCCCCAGGATGCGACGAGCCGACATCGAGGTGCCAAACCTTGCCGTCGATATGGACTCTTGGGCAAGATCAGCCTGTTATCCCCGGGGTACCTTTTATCCGTTGAGCGACGGCGCTTCCACAAGCCACCGCCGGATCACTAGTCCCTGCTTTCGCACCTGCTCGACCCGTCGGTCTCACAGTCAAGCTCCCTTGTGCACTTGCACTCGACACCTGATTGCCAACCAGGCTGAGGGAACCTTTGGGCGCCTCCGTTACTCTTTAGGAGGCAACCGCCCCAGTTAAACTACCCACCTGACACTGTCCCTGATCCGGATCACGGACCCAGGTTAGACATCCAGCACGACCAGAGTGGTATTTCAACAGTGACTCCCCTGAAACTGGCGTCTCAGGTTCACAGTCTCCCACCTATCCTACACAAGCCGGACCGAACACCAATATCAAGCTGCAGTAAAGGTCCCGGGGTCTTTCCGTCCTGCCGCGCGTAACGAGCATCTTTACTCGTAGTGCAATTTCGCCGAGTCTGTGGTCGAGACAGCAGGAAAGTCGTTACGCCATTCGTGCAGGTCGGAACTTACCCGACAAGGAATTTCGCTACCTTAGGATGGTTATAGTTACCACCGCCGTTTACTGGCGCTTAAGTTCTGAGCCTCGCCCCGAAGAGCTAACCCGTCCCCTTAACGTTCCAGCACCGGGCAGGCGTCACTCCGTATACATCGCCTTACGGCTTCGCACGGAGCTGTGTTTTTAGTAAACAGTCGCTTTCCCCTGGTCTCTGCGGCCCCCACCAGCTCAGACAGCATGTGTCATCACCGGTAGTGGCCCCCCTTCTCCCGAAGTTACGGGGGCATTTTGCCGAGTTCCTTAACCACAGTTCACTCGATCGCCTCGGTATTCTCTACCTGACCACCTGTGTCGGTTTCGGGTACGGGCGGCCCTGGCACTCGCTAGAGGCTTTTCTCGACAGCATGGGATCATCCACTTCGCCACAATCGGCTCGGCATCACGTCTCAGACACATGCCAGGCGGATTTGCCTACCTGACGTCCTACACGCTTACCCCGGGACAACCACCGCCCGGGATGGACTACCCTCCTGCGTCACCCCATCGCTTACCTACTACCCACCAAGATCCCCACCACCGAGGCAACCCGAAGGCCACCACGACAGAAGGTTAGTACAGCAGGGTTCGGTACTGGCGCACCAGCGCCGGTACGGGAATATCAACCCGTTATCCATCGACTACGCCTGTCGGCCTCGCCTTAGGCCCCGACTCACCCTGGGCGGACGAACCTGCCCCAGGAACCCTTGGTCATCCGGCGGACGGGATTCTCACCCGTCATTCGCTACTCATGCCTGCATTCTCACTCGCGTGGCATCCACGGCTGGGTCACCCCGCCGCTTCACACGCCACACGACGCTCCCCTACCCACCCACACACCTGAACCACCCCCAAAGGAGACAGTTAGGCAAACATGTGAGTGCCGCAGCTTCGGCGGTACGCTTGAGCCCCGCTACATTATCGGCGCGGAATCACTTGACCAGTGAGCTATTACGCACTCTTTCAAGGATGGCTGCTTCTAAGCCAACCTCCTGGTTGTCTGTGCGACTCCACATCCTTTTCCACTTAGCGTACGCTTAGGGGCCTTAGCTGGCGATCTGGGCTGTTTCCCTCTCGACTACGAACCTTATCGCCCGCAGTCTCACTGCCGCGCTTCACTTACCGGCATTCGGAGTTTGGCTGAGTTCAGTAAGCTTGTAGGCCCCCTAGCCCATCCAGTGCTCTACCTCCGGCAAGAAACACACGACGCTGCACCTAAATGCATTTCGGGGAGAACCAGCTATCACCGGGTTTGATTGGCCTTTCACCCCTACCCACAGCTCATCCCCCAGTTTTTCAACACTGGTGGGTTCGGTCCTCCACACGGTCTTACCCGCGCTTCAACCTGGCCATGGGTAGATCACCCGGCTTCGGGTCTTAGACATGCGACTGAAACGCCCTGTTAGGACTCGCTTTCGCTACGGCTACCCCACACGGGTTAACCTCGCCACACACCGCAAACTCGCAGGCTCATTCTTCAAAAGGCACGCCGTCACCAGACCGAAGCCCAGCTCCGACGGATTGTAGGCACACGGTTTCAGGTACTATTTCACTCCCCTCCCGGGGTACTTTTCACCTTTCCCTCACGGTACTAGTCCGCTATCGGTCACCAGGGAGTATTTAGGCTTAGCGGGTGGTCCCGCCAGATTCACACGGAATTTCACGGGCTCCGTGCTACTTGGGATACAACTCGGGAGGCGCCATGTTTTCGTCTACGGGGCTGTTACCCGCTACGGCGACCCATTCGCATGGTCTTCGACTAACACGACGCTTTATAACTCCCTGACAGTTCGGCAGAACCATCCGAGCCGTCCCACGACCCCTGTTCCGCAACGCCTGCCGGCTATCACACGAAACAGGTTTAGCCTAGATCCGTTTTCGCTCACCACTACTCACGGAATCACGGTTGTTTTCTCTTCCTGCGGGTAATGAGATGTTTCACTTCCCCGCGTTCCCTCCACACACCCTATGAGTTCAGGTGCGGGTGACAGGACTTAGCATCCTGCCGGGTTCCCCCATTCGGAAATCCTCGGATCACAGCTCGGTTGACAGCTCCCCGAGGCATATCGCAGCCTCCCACGTCCTTCATCGGCTCCTGGTGCCAAGGCATCCACCGTGCGCCCTTAATAACTTGGCCACAAAGATGCTCGCGTCCACTGTGCAGTTCTCAAAGAACGGACGACCCCAACCCCACACCCAGACCGCCACCCCACCCGGGGCCGATGTCTGGAAGGACTGGTCCGTACCGCAGCCAACCCCCGAACCCCCCCCACAAGAGGAAGGACCCGGGGGTCGATGGCCACCGAAGAAACGATTTCCGCTCCCTCAGGACCCAACAGCGCACCACACGAAACCGCCTCCCCACCAGCCGGCACGTTCCACCCCCACCCCGAAGGACAGGGAGTACTAGCCACCACCTGGCCGCAGGACGGCCTCTGAAGTCAGCATTCCACGCCACTGAGCTAACCAGCCCGGCATGCACAGCCAGGAACCGGCCCCGCGGACAAACCACGGGATGCTCCTTAGAAAGGAGGTGATCCAGCCGCACCTTCCGGTACGGCTACCTTGTTACGACTTCGTCCTAATCGCCGGTCCCACCTTCGACGGCTCCCTCCACAAGGGTTAGGCCACCGGCTTCGGGTGTTACCGACTTTCATGACGTGACGGGCGGTGTGTACAAGGCCCGGGAACGTATTCACCGCAGCAATGCTGATCTGCGATTACTAGCGACTCCGACTTCACGGGGTCGAGTTGCAGACCCCGATCCGAACTGAGACCGGCTTTTTGGGATTCGCTCCACCTCGCGGTATCGCAGCCCATTGTACCGGCCATTGTAGCATGTGTGCAGCCCAGGACGTAAGGGGCATGATGACTTGACGTCGTCCCCACCTTCCTCCGAGTTGACCCCGGCAGTCTCCTATGAGTCCCCGACATAACTCGCTGGCAACATAGGACAAGGGTTGCGCTCGTTGCGGGACTTAACCCAACATCTCACGACACGAGCTGACGACAGCCATGCACCACCTGTACGGGACCCCTAAGGACCCACCATCTCTGATGGATTTCCCCGCATGTCAAGCCCTGGTAAGGTTCTTCGCGTTGCATCGAATTAAGCCACATGCTCCGCCGCTTGTGCGGGCCCCCGTCAATTCCTTTGAGTTTTAGCCTTGCGGCCGTACTCCCCAGGCGGGGCGCTTAATGCGTTAGCTGCGGCACGGAGGCCGTGGAAGGTCCCCCACACCTAGCGCCCAACGTTTACGGCGTGGACTACCAGGGTATCTAATCCTGTTCGCTCCCCACGCTTTCGCTCCTTAGCGTCAGTTCCGGCCCAGAGACCCGCCTTCGCCACCGGTGTTCCTCCTGATATCTGCGCATTTCACCGCTACACCAGGAATTCCAGTCTCCCCTACCGGACTCTAGCCTGCCCGTATCGACTGCAGGCCCGGGGTTGAGCCCCGGGTTTTCACAGCCGACGCGACAGGCCGCCTACGAGCTCTTTACGCCCAATAATTCCGGACAACGCTTGCACCCTACGTATTACCGCGGCTGCTGGCACGTAGTTGGCCGGTGCTTCTTCTGCAGGTACCGTCACTTGCGCTTCGTCCCTGCTGAAAGAGGTTTACAACCCGAAGGCCGTCATCCCTCACGCGGCGTCGCTGCGTCAGGCTTTCGCCCATTGCGCAATATTCCCCACTGCTGCCTCCCGTAGGAGTCTGGGCCGTGTCTCAGTCCCAGTGTGGCCGATCGCCCTCTCAGGCCGGCTACCCGTCGTCGCCTTGGTGGGCCACTACCCCACCAACAAGCTGATAGGCCGCGGGCCCATCCCAAGCCAATAAATCTTTCCACACCACCAGATGCCCGAAGGTGTGAATATCCGGCATTAGCCCCGGTTTCCCGGAGTTATTCCAGAGCCTGGGGCAGGTTGCCCACGTGTTACTCACCCGTTCGCCGCTGACCCGAAGGTCCGCTCGACTTGCATGTGTTAAGCACGCCGCCAGCGTTCGTCCTGAGCCAGGATCAAACTCTCCATCGATGCTCTAAAACTCCCTCGATGGGAGAAACCCCGACAAAATATGGACACAGATCCGTAGATCGTCCATCAAATGCCAAAGGAACCTTACAAACCCCCACAGACAACACCAGCACCAGACCATCCAGGCCCGACACCAGCACCACCCGCGGAACGGGGTCAAAATATGGCACTGACTTCTATGGCACGCTGTTGAGTTCTCAAGGAGCGGACGCATGAACCAGATCCACACCAACGGTGTGGACACCGGCGCTTTGACTCGCTGATCAGAAGACCAGATGGATCGTGTCAGCCTGCTCCGATTGCTCGGCGACCGCCACGTTCGGCGTCCCCTTCGGGATGCTCCCGGCGCTAGCTGTCGGATCCGCTCGAACCTCACATGTGAGGCTCGGCGTTCCGCCTGTTCCGGCGCCGTGTAGAGAACATTACGGTCGAGCGGCGGCAAGCGTCAAACGCAGACGACCAAAATCGATGTGAGCTGTGTCACAGCATCGGCGACCCGACTGGACGATGTTGGCTGGTATGGGAGTCTGGTTGGCCGGGCTTGGTCCGCATCCCACTACGGCGATGGGACTTCGGCGGATCGCCTAGGCTTCGGCCGCCTTCGGACCGCCGGCCGTCTTCCGCTCGTCCAACGGCTTGGGGCTGCCCAGCGGCATCGGGCCCGCGGGGCGCCGGGGCCCGATTGCTCACCGTCGGGTTCCCCGCCAGCCACAGCCGCCACGGCAGGTCGTGGGCCGCCCGCACGCCGACGCGCGGTCCTGTCAGCACGCTGCCGATGCCGCCCTCGGCCCCTGGGCCCGGCCCCTGCTCGACGATGATCGGTCCGCCGCCCGTCACAGGCGAGCCGGTCAGGGATCCGTCGACGCCCAGCACACGCGCCAGGCGGCCGGGGCCGCGGGCGAGGTCCCGATCGGTCAGCCGGGGCGCACGCGCACGCGCCACGTCCAGCCCGTCCAGGACCTCGCCGGCGCGCACCAGCACCGCGGCCGCCCAGCCGGCCGGCTCGCAGACAAGGTTCAGGCACCAGTGCATCCCGTAGATGAAGTACACATATGCCCGCCCGGGCGGCCCGAACATCACCTCGGACCGCGGCGTCGGTCCGCGCGCGGCATGCGAGGCCGGATCGTCCGTCCCGCCATATGCCTCGACCTCGGTGAGCCGCACGCGGACCGGCCCATGCCGGACCGTCGCGCCGAGCAGGTCCCGCGCCACGGTCAGCACGGGCCGGACATAGAACTCCTCAGGCAACGCCCGCCCGGCGGGTGTGGCCGCCGGCGGCTCACCTGCCGGCGGCTCGGTCTGCCCTGTCCGCGCTGTCTGCCCCGCCGGCACCGGCGACCCCGGTGCCGGCCCAGGCGACGTCGCCGGGCCCAGCCGCGCCACGGCGGCCTCCGGCACCGCCTGAGGGGCGCCGTCAGGGCGCGGCCCGGCGCCCGGGCCGGTCGTCAGCCGACGCCCCACGCCCGGTCGGCGGCGAGCGTGCCGCGCAGAGCCGCGATCTGGTCGCGCACCCGCGCCGGCGCGGTCCCCCCGGGCGCAGACCTGGCATCGAGGGCCCCCGCGACCGACAGCACCGCCCGCACGTCGGGCGTCAGCTCGGGGCTGATCTCGGCCATCCGCTCGTCGGACACCTCGTGCAGGTCGACCCCCTCCACCACGCACCAGGCGACCAGCGCGCCCACCGCCTCGTGCGCGGACCGGAACGGCACCCCGCGCCGGACGAGGTACTCGGCCACGTCGGTGGCCAGCGAGAACCCGTCCGGCGCCGCGGCGGCGAGCCGCTCGGCCCGCACCTTCATGGTCGCCACCGTTCCCGTCACGGCCGGCAGCACGACGAGCAGGGTGTCGACGGCGTCGAACACCGGCTCCTTGTCCTCCTGCAGGTCACGGTCGTACGCGAGCGGCAGGCCCTTCAGCGTCGCCAGCAGGCCGGCGAGGTGGCCGATGAGCCGGCCGGACTTGCCCCTGGCCAGCTCGCCGACGTCGGGGTTCTTCTTCTGCGGCATGATCGAGCTGCCGGTGGCGAAGGCGTCGTCCAGTTCCACCCAGGCGAACTCTCGGGTGGTCCACAGCACCAGCTCCTCGCCGAGGCGGGACAGGTGTACGCCGATCATCGCCGCGGCGAAGAGGAACTCGGCGGCGAAGTCGCGGTCCGAGACGGCGTCGATCGAGTTGGCGAACGCCCGGTCGAAACCGAGCTCGGCGGCGACGCCCTCGGGGTCCAGCGGCAGCGACGAGCCGGCCAGGGCACCGGCGCCGAGAGCGCAGACGGCCGCCCGGCGGTCCCAGTCACGCAGTCGGTCCACGTCGCGGGCGAACGCGTGCACGTGGGCGAGCAGCTGATGGCCGAACGAGATCGGCTGGGCGTGCTGAAGGTGGGTCATCCCGGGCGCCGGCGTGTCGACGTGCGCCTCGGCGACGTCGACGAGGGCCTCGGACAGGCCGGTCACGGCCGCGGCGACCTGGCGGGCGGCCGCGCGCAGGTAGAGGCGCAGGTCGGTCGCGACCTGGTCGTTGCGGCTGCGGCCGGCGCGCAGCTTGCCACCGAGGGTCCCGAGCCGCTCGATCAGGGCGCGCTCGAGCGCGGTGTGCACGTCCTCGTCCTCGACGGTGGGCAGGAACCGCCCGGCCGCGACGTCGGCGGCCACCTCGTCGAGCGCGCCGAGCATCGCGGCGAGCTCGACCTCGTCGAGCAGCCCGGCGCGGTGCAGCACCCGGGCGTGTGCCTTCGACGCGAGCAGGTCATACGGGGCGAGCCGCCAGTCGAAGTGCACGCTCACCGAGAGCTGCGCGAGTGCCTCAGCCGGCCCGCCAGCGAACCGCCCGCCCCACAGCCGCAGCGGCGCTCCCCCGGCCTCGCTGGCCTGGCCGGCCTCCCGCGCCGTCTCGCCCGGGCTGCCGCCGGTCGTCTCCACCTCAGTTGCTCCCTACGTCACGCGACTGCCTGCGTCGCGGCCTCGTCTGTGTCTCACGGCGTCTCACGGCGCTCGTGTCTCACGGCGCCGCGTATAGCGCGTGTCACGTCGATCGGCGTGACACGGACGTTCGTACTCGTGGCTGCCCTCGTCGCCCGGCCGCTGACGGTGACCAGCAACCCGTGACCAGTAACCAGTAACCGATGACCTCGGCCGACGTCTACCTGGCCGGATGGGTGCGTTCGCGCCGACCGCTCGACGCGCCGCCCCGTGTTGCCCGGTCAGGGCCGTCCGGGCCAGTACGGCTCCGGTGGGTCACGCCCGGCCTACCGTCTGGCGTCAGTTCACGCGGGTGGGGGCACGCTCCAGGCGCTCGCGCGTCCCCGGTGGCACCGGCACCGATACGGATCCGCCGGCCGGCGGATCCTCCTCGTCGTCCCCGCCGAGCCGGCCACGGCCCTCGGCGAGCCCGAGCAGGCGGGCGGCCAGCCGGGGCCCGGTCGGCACGGCCGCCGCCGCCGGCGCGGCCACCACCGTCGGCTCCAGCCCGCCGCGGGCCGCGGCCGGCTCGTCCTCGCCACCGGCGGGCGGCGCGAGCGCCCGGCAGACGACGAGGACCGTGTCATCGCCGGCGATGGTGCCCATGACCTCCGGCAGCGCGGCGCGGTCCAGCGCGGACGCGAACAGCTGCGCGGCGCCCGGCGGGGTGCGCAGCACGACGAGGTCGCCGTTGGCCTCCGCCGACACCAGCAGGTCCTCGCACAGCCGGGACAGCGGCAGCCGGACCGTCTCGGCCGGCGCGAGCCCCGCGTCGACCGTGTAGACGAGGGTGCCGTCCTGGCCGCGGACCTTGGTCGCGCCCAGCTCCTCCAGGTCGCGCGACAGCGTCGCCTGGGTCACCCGGACACCTTCGGCCGCGAGCAGCCGGGCGAGCTCGGTCTGGGAGCGCACCGGGTGCGCCGCGACCAGCGCGGCCAGCCGTGCGTGCCGGGCGCGTTTGGTCAGCGGCGCCGCCGGCCTCGTGCCCGATGTCATAGCACCCCTGTAGTCGTCACGATGGAGTCGGTCGCGGGGGGACCCGCCGCGAGGATGCCGGAGCCTCGACGATGCCGCGGCCTCGCGGCCATGAGGCGTGCGGCCATGAGGCTGTTTCCCGATGTCAGACGGCCGCCCCGGCGACGGTCGTCGAGGGCGCGGCGCCGTTCGGGCCGCCCGCGCCGCCGGGGCCCGCGAACAGGAAGCCGAGCAGTGCCTTCTGGGCGTGCAGGCGGTTCTCGGCCTGGTCGAAGACCACCGACCGCGGCCCGTCGATCACTGCGCCGGTGATCTCCTCGCCGCGGTGCGCCGGCAGGCAGTGCATCACGATCGCGGACGGCCCGGCCGCGGCGACGAGCGCCTCGTTGATCTGGTACGGCCGGAACGTGTCGACGCGGCCGGCGGTGCTCGGTTCCTGGCCCATGGACGTCCAGACGTCGGTGTAGAGCACGTCGGCGCCGTCGGCCGCCGCGCGCGGGTCGTTCAGGACCTCCACGGCGCCACCGGTACCCGCGCCGATCTCGGTGGCCTGGCGGACGACGTCCGCGTCCGGTTCCATGCCCGGCGGGGTGGCGATCCGGATCCGCATCCCGGCCATCGCGCCGGCGAGCAGCAGCGAGTGCGCGACGTTGTTGCCGTCACCGACATAGGTCAGCGTCACGCCGGCCAGCGAGCCGAACGCGCCGCGGATCGTCTGCAGGTCGGCGAGCGCCTGGCAGGGGTGAGTGAAGTCGGACAGCGCGTTGACCACCGGCACGGAGGCAGCGGCGGCCATCCGGTCGACCCGCTCCTGGCCGAAGGTGCGGATGACGATCGCGTCGACGTAGCGGGACAGCACCCGCGCCACGTCCTCGATGGACTCGCGCTGGCCCAGCTGAACCGTGTTGGCGTCCAGGACGACCGGATGGCCGCCGAGCTCGGCGACGCCGACCTCGAACGACACCCGGGTGCGGGCCGACGGCTTCTCGAAGATCAGCGCGACCGACGCGCCGGCCAGCGGGCGGCCGGCGGCCGGGGAGCGCCGCGTCGCCTTCAGCCGGTCGGCGGAGTCCAGCACCGACGCCTGCTCGGCGGGCGTCAGGTCGCTGTCCAGGAGAAAGTGGCGGATCGTCATGGGCTGACCTTACGGTTCGGGCGCCGACTGAACGCCGGCTGGATCTTGGGCCCCTTCGGCATCAGGAGGCCTGTTCCGCCCCGGCGGTGGCGATGCCGGGCAGGGCCGCGAGGAAGGCATCGGCGTCGGCGTCGGTGAGCACGAGCGGCGGGGCGAGCCGGACGGTGCTCGGCGCGATCCCGTTGACCAGGAAGCCGGCGGCACGGGCCGCGGTCTCGAAGGCGCCGGCCGTCGGCGTCGACAGTTCGATCGCCCGCCACAGGCCCGCGCCACGCACCCCGGCGACACCCGGAACGCCCGCCGCCGCCGCGGCCCGGATGCCGTCGGCGAGCCGCTCGCCGACCCGCGTGGCCGACGCCAGCAGCCCGTCGGACTCGATGGTGTCGAGGACGGCGAGCGCGGCCGCGCAGACGACGGGGCCGCCGCCGAAGGTGCTGCCGTGCTCGCCGGGGCCCAGCAGGCTCCCGGCTGCGCCGAGGCCGACGCAGGCCCCGATGGGCAGCCCGCCGCCGAGCCCCTTGGCGAGCGTGAGGACGTCGGGCAGGACGCCCTCGTGCTGGTGGGCGAACCAGGCCCCGGTCCTGCCGATGCCGCTCTGCACCTCGTCGAGGACCAGCAGCGCCCCCGTCTCGTCACACAGCGCTCGCGCGGCGGCCAGGTAGCCGGGCGGCGGCGGGATCACGCCGGCCTCGCCTAGCGTCGGCTCCAGGAACACCGCGGCGGTGCGCTCGCTGATCGCGTCCTTCAGCGCCGCGGCGTCGCCGTATGGGACGAACCGCGCGCCGGGCAGGAGCGGCTCGAACGGCGCCCGCTTGCCGGGCTGGCCGGTGATCGACAGTGCCCCGAGCGTCCGGCCGTGGAACGAGCCGTCGGTAGCGATGATCTCCGTGCGGCCCGTCTTGCG
This sequence comes from Pseudofrankia coriaricola, assembly GCF_032027725.1. Taxonomy (NCBI): domain Bacteria; kingdom Bacillati; phylum Actinomycetota; class Actinomycetes; order Frankiales; family Frankiaceae; genus Pseudofrankia; species Pseudofrankia coriaricola. The sequence continues at coordinate 11,213 of NZ_JASNFO010000097.1, forward strand.
GCTGATCTTGATCGCGCACTCGTTGGCCTCGGCGCCGGAGTTCGCGAAGAACACCCGGGCGTCCGTGCCGACCAGGGCCACCAGCCGCTCGCCGAGCAGCACCTGCGGCTCGTTGACGTACAGGTTCGACGTGTGGCCGAGCTGGGAGAGCTGGGCGGCGACGGCCGCCCCGACGGCCGGGTGGGCGTGGCCCAGGGCGGACACGGCGATCCCGGCGAGGAGATCGACATACTCCCTGCCGTCGGCGTCCCACACCCGGGTGCCCTCGCCGCGGGTGAGCGCTACGACCGGCCGGCCGTAGGTGCCCATGATGACCTTGTCCCGCCGGTCGAACAGATCGGGCCCGGCCGCGCTGACGGCGTCGGCGGCCGGCGGGACCGCGGTGGTCGTAGTCACTGGAGGCCTCCGGTCTTGGTGGTCATGGTCGGCGCGGTCGCGGCTGGCATGGTCGCGGCTGGCATGGTCGCGGCTGGCATGGTCGCGGCTGGCATGGTCGCGGCTGGCATGGCGGGCCGGGGCATCGCGGCGGGATCCGCCCCCTTCGCATCCGGGGTGATCAGGGTGCCGACGCCCTCGTCGGTGAAGATCTCCAACAGGACGGCGTGCGGCACCCGGCCGTCAAGCACGTGCGCCTGCGGCACGCCGCCCTGGACGGCGCGCAGGCACGCCTCCATCTTCGGGATCATCCCGGCGGTGAGGCTGGGCAGCAGCGCCTCGAGCTCGGTGGCGTCCAGCTCGCTGATCACCTCATCCGAGTCCGGCCAGTCGGCATAGAGGCCGTCGACGTCGGTGAGCACGACGAACTTGGCCGCGCCGAGGGCGACGGCGAGCGCCGCGGCCGCGGTGTCGGCGTTGACGTTGTAGACGCCGCCGTCCTCGCCGCGGGCGACCGTCGCCACCACCGGGACCTTGCCCGAGTCGAGCAGCGCGTTCACCGTCTCCGGAGCGACCTCGACGACGTCGCCGACCAGGCCGATGTCGACCTCCTCGCCGTCGACGATCGCGCCGCGGCGCCGGGCGGTGAACATGTTCGCGTCCTCGCCGGACAGGCCGACGGCGAACGGGCCGTGGTTGTTGACCAGGCCGACGACGTCCCGGTTCACCTGGCCGACGAGCACCATCCGGACGATCTGCATCGTCTCCGGGGTGGTGATCCGCAGCCCGCCGGCGAACTCGGACTCCACGCCCAGCCGGTTCAGGTGCGCGGTGATCTGCGGGCCGCCGCCGTGCACGACGACGACCCTGATCCCGGCCAGCCGCAGGAACACCACGTCCTCGGCGAACGCCTCGCGCAGCGCCGGCGTCGTCATCGCGTGGCCGCCGTACTTGATCACGACGGTGGCGCCGTGGAACCGGGCGAGCCAGGGCAGGGCCTCGACGAGCACCCTGGTCTTCGGCAGCGCCGCGTGCCCGCGCGCCCGCGCCGGCCCGCCCGCCCGCGCCGCCGCGCCGCCGGCGCCGTCCATAACCGTCATGACCCCTTCTTCCAGAAACCTGTCTTTTTCTTCCAGAAACCTGTCTTTCGCGCTTACCCCATGTCTTCGCGGAGTCCGGCACGGCGCAAGGCCGCAAGCGAAGCGAAGCGGACTTGTGACGGGCCGGACGGAGCGAAGACCGTGAGCGGAGTCCGTGCACGGCCCGGAGGTCACGACCGCCGCGAAGCAATGTCGTGGCCGTAGGGCCGTGCACGGACGGAGCGAACCATCAAGTTGAGTAGGCCGAGTTCTCGTAGACGTAGCCGTCGGTCAGGTCGTTGGTCCAGATCGTCGCCTCGGCGCCGCCCGCGTGCAGGTCGGCGATGATGGCGATCTCCCGGCCGGAGAGGTCGACGAGGTCGCGTGACTCGCCGGGCGCGCCGGCCCGGCAGACCCAGACGCCGTTCATCGCGACGTCGAGCTCGTCGGGCTCGAAGGCGGCGCTGGTGGTGCCGATCGCGGCGAGCACCCGGCCCCAGTTGGCGTCCTTGCCGTAGAGGGCGCACTTGAGCAGGTTGTTGCGGGCGATGGCCCGGCCGACCTCGAGCGCGTCGTCCTCGGTCGCCGCGCCGGTCACGGTGATCGCGATGTCCTTCGTGGCGCCCTCGGCGTCGCCGATCATCTGCCTGCCGAGGTCCATGCAGACCTCGGTGACGAGGGCCGTGAGCTCCTCCTCGGGCAGCGTCACGCCGGACGCACCGGAGGCGAGCAGCAGAACGGTGTCGTTGGTGGACAGGCAGCCATCCGAGTCGATCCGCTGGAACGTCAGCCGAGTCGCCTCCGACACCGCGCGGCCGAGCGTCGCCACGTCGGCGACGGCGTCGGTGGTGACGACGACGAGCATCGTCGCCAGGGACGGAGCGAGCATCGCCGCGCCCTTGCCCATGCCACCCACTGTCACGGAGCCATCAGCCGATGTCCGGACCGCCTGCTTGCTGACGGTGTCGGTCGTCCGGATCGCCTCGGCCGCGGCCGGGCCGCCTTCGGCGGACAGGTGGGGAACGGCCCGTGTCACGCCGTTGAGGAGCAGATCCATCGGCAGCCGGACACCGATCAGGCCGGTCGAGCAGACCGCGACGTCGCCCGCGCCGATCCCGAGCGCCTTCGCGACGTGCTCGGCCGTGTGGTGGGTGTCGGCGAAACCGTCCGGCCCGGTGCAGGCGTTGGCGCCGCCCGAGTTGAGCACGACCGCGCGCAGCCGCCCGTCGGCCAGCGCCTGGCGGGTCCACTGGACAGGCGCGGCCTGCACCCGGTTGGTGGTGAACACGCCGGCCGCGGCGTCCGACGGCCCGTCGTTGACGACGAGCGCGACATCCGGACGCCCGGACGGCTTCAGACCAGCCGCGGCACCCGCGGCCCGGAAGCCCTTCGGGGCGGTGACGCTCACGGGCGTTCCTCATTTCTTCGAGAGCACGATCTCCGCGGGCGCGGGCGACGACGCCTCGCGCGGTGGGACGGCCGGGACGGCCGGGATGTCAGGGGGCGAGGCCGGTGACGGGCAGGCCCGTGGTCTCCGGCAGGCCGAGCATCAGGTTGGCGCACTGGATCGCCTGGCCGGCGGCGCCCTTTGTGAGGTTGTCGATCGCCGAGACGACGACCACCCGGCCGGCCTCCTCGTCGACCGTGGCCTGCAGGTGGACGGTGTTGCTGCCGAGCGTCGCGGAGGTACGGGGCCAGCGGCCCGCCGGCAGCACCTTCACGAACGGCTCGTCGGCGTAGAACGCGCGCAGGATCCCGGTCACGAGGTCCTCGTCGAACCCGAGGGCGACGGGCAGCGCGGGCGAGGCTGCCCGCTCGGACGGGCGGGCGGTGCAGGTCGCGAGGATGCCGCGCGGCATCGGGGCGAGCGTGGTGGTGAACGACATGCGGACCACGGCGCCCGGCCCGGGCGCGGCGGCGGCGACCCTGGTCAGCGTCTGGACGATCTCCGGCCGGTGCTGGTGACGGCCGACCTTGTAGGCGGTGACGTCACCCATGACCTCGGAGCCGAGCAGGTTCGCCTTGGGCGACCGGCCGGCGCCGGAGGTGCCGCTGGCCGCCACGGTGACCAGGTCGGACGGGTCGATGACGCCGGCGACGATCAGCGGGGCGTACGCCAACGCGACCGCCGTGGGATAGCAGCCGGGGGCCGCGACGCGACGGGCGGCGGCGATCTCGGCGCGGGCGCCGGGGATCTCCGGCAGTCCGTAGGTCCAGGTGCCGGCGTGCGTGCCGCCGTAGGCCTTCGCCCAGGCCGCCGGGTCGGCGAGGCGGAAGTCGGCGCCCAGGTCGACGACCTTGACGTCCTGGGGAATGGTCGCGGCGACGGCCGCGGACTGGCCGTGCGGCAGCGCGAGAAAGACGAGGTCCGCGCCGGCCGCGACGGCCGTCTCCGTGTCGACGAAGTCCCGGCCCGCCAGGTCCGGCAGGTGCGGGTGTATCTCGGCGATGTCCTGGCCCGCGTTGCTGTGCGCCGCGACCGCTCCGATCTCGATCTCCGGGTGCCCGAGCAGCAGGCGCAGAAGCTCGCCGCCGCCGTACCCGCTCCCGCCGATGATCGTCGCTGTCATGCCCATGGCCGCAATTCTATGCACGCATCCGTATGGACATCCAGCTTTTTTCGCGGCTCACCGCAACCGTGGGTGGGCTGACGGTCCGGTCGGGTCGCGGACAGGACGGCGCCGGCGGGTTTGGTCGCTGCGACGATCGAGTCATGACGGCACTGGCCGGATTCGGAGTGGGATGGCGGCCCGAGCTGGCCGCGGCCCTCACGGAGCGCGCCGACCTCGGGTTCGTCGAGGTGATCGCGGAGAACGTCCCGCTCGACCGGCGCGGACGGCCAACGCGGTCCGGATCCGCGCCGACAGACCTGGGCGTGCCCGTGGTGCCCCATGGAGTCGGGCTCTCCCTCGGCGGCGCCGAGCCACCCGCCCCGGCCCGCGTGCGCCGGCTCGCCGCCGTCGCCGAGGCCGTCGGCGCGCCCCTGGTCAGCGAGCATGTCGCGTTCGTCCGCGCGGACGGCCACGAGGCCGGGCATCTGCTGCCCATCCCGTACACCCGCGACGCACTGGACGTGCTGATCGCGAATGTCCGGATCGCGTGCGCCGAGCTGCCCGTGCCACTGGCGCTGGAGAACCCCGGCGCGCTGCTGCGCTGGCCGGACGACGAGCTCACGCCCGCCGACTTCCTCGCGGAGCTGGTCGAACGGACCGACGCGCTGCTGCTCGTCGACGTCGCCAACTTCCACGGCGACACGATCAACCACGGCCTCGACCCGGCCGCCACCTTCGACCGGCTCCCCTGGGAACGGGTCGCCTATCTGCACGTCGCCGGCGGCGTCACCCGTGAGGGCCGCTACCACGACACCCACCTGCACCCGGTCGGCCCGGAGCAGCTGGAGCTGCTGGCCGAGGCGGTCCGGCGGCTCCCGCCCGGACGGGCCGCCTACCTGCTCGAACGCGACGGTCACTACCCCCCGGTGGCCGAGTTCCACGCGGAATGTGAACGCGTCGTGACCGCCGCGGCCTACCCCGAAAGGCGGATGCCATGTCCGGCGCCATAGGGATCATCGGCCTGTTGGTCGCGTTCATCGCGGCGCAGGTGCTGCGTTCAACCGTCCTCGGCGGGCGGTCTCCGCGCGGCCGGCGCGGCTTCCTCGACGGGTCCGACGGGTCGGGCCCGAACGACGGCGGTCACGGCTGCGGCGGGGGCGGGTGTGGCGGCGACTGAGCCAGCCGGTCCCCCGATCGCGCGCGGCGCGGTGCCGGGCCGCGCGGCGGCGCAAGATCTCCCGATGGCCGAACCGCACGCGGAAGGCGACCGCGTCGTCGTGGCAGCGACCGACCCCGAGAGGCGGGTGTCATGATTGGCATGATCGAGATTCTGATCGTCATCGCCGTCCTGGCTGGGGGCGTGGCCGCCGTGCGGCTGCTGCGCGCCGCCGTGTACGGCCGGCGGTCGCCCCGCGGGCGGTGGCGCGGGGGATCATCCGGCGACTCCGGCGGCTGTGGCGACTCCGGCGGGGGCCATCACGGAGGCGGCCACAGCGGCGGAGGTCACGGCCACAGCTGCGGCGGCGGCCACAGCTGCGGCGGCGGGGGCGGGTGTGGCGGAGGCGGCTGTGGCGGCAGCTGAGCCGGGTGGCCGCCCTGCCGAGCCCGGCGCGGCCCGCGGTTCCACCTCGTCGTCACCTGCCGGCGCGCCGCCCGGTTCCGCCCCGGCGCCGACGGTCGACGAGGCGCGGGCTCGGCTCACGGCGCGGCAGGCCGACCTGCTCACGGCGCTGGTCGCCGGCGGCCAAGACCCGGTCGGCTTCGACCGGGGCACACTCGACGCGACCCGCCAGGCCCTGCTCGCCAAGCGCCGGGCCGGCGTCGCCCGGCGCTGGCCGGTCCTGGCGTCCGAGCGGGGATTCGCCGAGCTGTTCGACGTCTGGGCCGCCGCCCGGCCGCCCGCCGGCTCGTTCGACGACGGCCTGGCCTTCGCCCGGGCACACCCCGCGTTCCTGTCCACGGCCACCCGCGCCGAGCTGCTGTACGGCCGCGTCGGCGAACGCGGGCTCGCCGCGATCGTCGACCGATCCGAGGGCGGGGACGCCGACGGCGGGGGCACGCTGCTCGCGCTGCGCGCCCCCGGCCTTGGCACCCTCATCCTGCGGGCGCCCCACCGCCGCGCCCGCCGTTCGGGCGCGTAGGCGCGAGGCGCGCGAACACGAACACGGGTAACCGCGCGTCCGCTGGGCCCTTTCAGGCCCGAAGCGCCGCACCGGTGCGGCGGGTGGCCTCGGTAACGGCAGCGTCGCGGATGCCGTTGGCCTCCTCGGCGGTCAGCGTCCGGTCGGTGGCCCGCAGGCGCAGGCCGAATGCCAGCGAGCGCCGGCCGGCGCCGATCTGGGCGCCTTCGAAGACGTCGAACAGCGTCAACGACTCCAGCAGTTCCCCGGCCCCTTCCCGCAGCGCGGCGGTCACTTCCGTCACCGGGATGGCGGCCTCGACGACCAGCGCGACGTCACGGTCGGCGGGCGGGTACGGGGAGATGACGGGTGCCTCGACCGGGCCGCGCCGCAGCGCCGCCGCGAGCAGCTCATCGAGGCCCAGCTCGAAGGCCACCGTCCGTGGGGGCAGACCCGCGGCGCCGATCACCCGCGGGTGCAGCTCGCCGGCGTGCCCGACCAGCTCGCCGTCGGCCCACAGCGCCGCGCACCGGCCCGGGTGCCAGGGCGCATGCTCGTCGGCGGTGGCGGTCAGCTCGACGCCGACCGCGCGGGCGGCGGCGTGCGCCGCCTCGACGGCGTCGGCCCAGTCGGCCGGCCGGCCCTTGGCCAGCGCGCCTCCGCCCGCCGAGCCGGCCACGGCGTGCCCGGGCAGGACCGTGGCCGGCTCGCGCAGACCGGCGAAGACGCCGGCGACCCGGCGCGGCTGCTCGGGCAGCGCCGCGTTCAGCGCGGCGACCTCGTCGTCGGAAGGCCGCGTGAGCACCGACGGCGTCGGCACCGGCCGCGCCGGCTCGCGCAGCTCGCGGAACACCTGGCCGATCTCGAACAGGGCGATGTCCGGGTCGCCGCGGCCGATGTTGCGCGCGACCGCGTCGAACAGGCCCGGCAGCAGGGTGGTGCGCAGGTAAGCCGCGTCCTCGGCGATCGGGTTGGCGATCCGCACGGCCGCCCGCCGCCGGTCGTTGCCCGGCAGGCCGAGCAGGTCGGCGGCCCCAGCGCCGACGAACGGCAGCGTCATGACCTCGGTGAGGCCCTCATAGGCCAGCGCCCGGGCGACCGCCCTGACGTGGCGCTGCGACGGGGTGAGCCCGCGCCCTGCTGGGAGCCTGGGCAGGGTCACCGGGATCGTGTCGTAGCCCTCGAGCCTCATGACCTCCTCGACGAGGTCGGCCGGGCGGGTGAGGTCGGGCCGCCAGGACGGCGGGGTGACCAGCACGACACCCTCGTCGGCGCCGTCCTCCTCGAGGAGGCAGCCGACGTCGGTCAGCCGGCCGCGCACGCTCTCGTCCGAGTAGAGCCGGCCACCGAGACGGGTCGGCTCGGACAGCGGGAAGCGGATCGCCGAGGGCGCGCGCCGGTGGTCGACATCGGTGACGCCAGGCTCGGCCCGTCCGCCGGCGAGCTCGGTGAACAGCCGGATCGCCGCCTGGGCCGCGGCCGGGGGAAGCGCCGGGTCGACGCCGCGCTCGAAGCGCCGCGACGCCTCGGAGAACAGCCGGTGACGCCGCGCGCCACGGGCGACCACGATCGGGTCGAAGTGCGCCGCCTCCAGCACGATGTCGGTCGTCGACGGCGAGATCTCGGTGCTCGCGCCGCCCATGACGCCGGCGAGCGCGATCGGGCCCGAGTCGTCCGCGATGACCAGATCCTCGGGGTCGAGCACCCGGTCGACGCCGTCGAGGGTCAGCAGCCGCTCGCCGGCGCGTGCCCGGCGCACCACGATCGCGCCGGAGAGCTTGGCCCGGTCGAAGGCGTGCAACGGCTGGCCGAGGCCAAGCATGATCGCGTTCGTCACGTCGACGGCGGCGGAGATCGGCCGCATGCCCGACAGCGAGAGCCGCCGCGCCCAGGGCAGCGGGGTGGCGGCGGCCGGGTCCACTCCTGTGATCACCCGGGCGACATAGCGGTCGCAGGCCGCGGTGTCCTCCACCGTCACCGGGTAGCCGGCTCCCGCGTCGGTCACGCCGCCGGCGCCGGTGGAGTAGACGGCGCCGGTGGAGTAGACGGAGCCGTCGGCGTCGGCGAAGGACAGGCCGAAGGCGGTGGCCGCCTCCCTGGCAATACCGCGGATCGACAGAGCGTAGCCCCGGTCGGGGGTGATGGCGATGTCGAGCACGTCGTCGGCGAGGTCGAGCAGCTCGGCGACGTGCGCGCCCAGCGGGGCGTCGGGCGGGAGGACCATGATCCCGGCGTGGTCCTCGCCGATGCCGAGCTCGCTGGCCGAGCAGATCATGCCGTCGGAGACGTGCCCGTACGTCTTGCGGGCGGTGATCTCGAACCCGCCGGGCAGCACCGCCCCGGGCAGCGCGACCGCGACCCGGTCACCGACCGCGAAGTTGAACGCGCCGCAGATGATGCCGCGCACGCCCGCGTCCGGATCGGCCGCGGCCGATCCGGCGACGCGGACCTGGCACCAGCGGACGCTCTTCTTCTTGGCCGCGACCTCCTCGATCGCCAGCACCTCGCCGACGACGACGCCGGCGAGGCCCTGGCCGACGGCCTCGACACCCTCCACCTCGAAGCCGGCACGGATCAGCGCGTCGGCGACCGCGCCGGCCGGCGGCAGGCCGGGCACCTGCTCACGTAGCCAGGACATCAGGATCAGCATGGCCTCAGCCCTCGATTCCGAACGGGAGGCTGAACCGGACGTCGCCGTCGACGAAGTCCCGGATCTCCCGGACGCCGTGGCGCATCATCGCGGCCCGCTCCAGGCCCATGCCGAACGCGAAGCCGCTGTAACGGGTCGCGTCGATCCCGGCCGCGCGCAGCACATTCGGATCGACCATCCCGCAGCCGCCCGCCTCGATCCAGCCCTCGTCGGAGCAGACCCGGCAGGGCTGCCGAGCCGACTCGCCCCTGCAGTTGAAGCACTGCACGTCGAGCTCCGCGCTCGGCTCGGTGAACGGGAAGAACGACGGGCGCAGCCGGGTGGCCAGGCCCGTGCCGAACAGCTCGGCCGCGAACACCTCGAGCGTGCCGCGCAGGTCGGCCATCGTGATGCCCTCGTCGACCGCGAGGCACTCCAGCTGGCCGAACACAGGCGAGTGGGTCGCGTCGACGGTGTCGTTGCGGTAGGTGCGCCCGGGGGCGACGACGTAGACCGGCAGCGGGCGCGACAGCAGCGCGCGGATCTGCACCGGCGAGGTGTGCGTGCGCAGCAGCCGGCCGGAGCCCTCCGGCTCGACGTAGAGGGTGTCGTGCTCGCTGCGGGCCGGGTGGTCCGGGTCGAGGTTGAGCGCCTCGAAGTTGAACCAGTCGTGCTCGACCTCGGGACCCTCGGCTACCTCGTAGCCCATCACGACGAAGGTGTCGACGAGGCGCTCGGAGAGCACGGCGAGCGGGTGGCGGGCGCCGGCGTGGCGGCGGCGGGTCGGCATGGTCACGTCGACCCGCTCCTCGACCAGCACGCGCGCGTCGCGCTCGGCGGTGAGCTCGGCGAGGCGGGCCGTGTGCGCGTCGCGGACCGCGCCGAGCGCGTCGTTGAGCCGGCGGCCGGCGTCGGCGCGGTCCTCGCGCGGCAGCGAGCCGAGCTTCTGACGGGCGAGGACCAGCGCGGCCGAGCGGCCGTCGACGTGCGCGCCGCGCACGGCGGCGAGGTCCGTGAGATCAGCGGCGGCGGCGAGCGCGGCCAGTGCCTCGGCCACCGCCGCCTCAAGGCTGGCGGGGTCGAGCGGCCCGCCCGCGGCGGCGGGCTGCGGATCGGTCATCGTCTCGGTCATCTCATAGATTCCGGTATCAGCCTCTTGATCGGATGCATCGACTCGCTGGCAAGCAAATCATCCTTGTCTCGCACGTCGGTTCGGGCCGGGGCCGTCCCATGGCCAGAACCGGCACATCTTCCAGAGCCAGCAGGTCTTTCAGAGCCGGCCGTTTTCACTGAGCTGTCCAGCGGCCAGCAGCCTGAAGGCGCCAGATGCCAGCCCCGCGGCCGCCAGGTGCCAACCTAGACCCCCCATGGTCGAGCGAAGCTCGACATCGGGGGTCCGGGCGCAGGGGCCCCAAGGATCCGCGCCAGCGGATCCTTGGGGGAACGGGCCCCCGGAGCAATATCGCGGGCGAAGGGGAAGCTGCCCGAAGGGCAGCGAACAGACTGCACCGCCCCGTCTTCGCGGCGATCAGGTGAAGACGGGGGCCCCGGCGGGCAGGGCAAATCGGAACTCCGCGCCGCCGCTGGGCGCACGGCCGACCGTGATCGTGCCGCCGTGCGCCTCGATCAGCGCCTTGGCGATGTAGAGGCCCAGACCGGTGCCGTTGCCCCGGCTCGCTCCCCGCCAGAACTTGGTGAAGACGCGGGAGGCGTTGGCCTCCGGCACACCTTCGCCCTCGTCGGCCACGCTCACCTCGGCTCCCGTCTCCGCACCGCGCACAACGACCGTCACCGTACCTGCCCCGTGGCGCAGGGCATTGTCGACGAGGTTGTGCAGCACCTGCTCGATCTTGTCCGGGTCGATCCACATCTCCGGCAGCTCGCCGTCCTCGTGGACGACGAACCGGTCGGCCCCGGCGGTACCCGAGGCGATCTTGCCGGCGAGGACCCGGCGCAGGATGGCCTTCGGGTCGGCGATCTGCTTGCGCAGCTGGATGCGCCCGGCGTCGATCCGGGAGACGTCGAGCAGCTCGGTCAGCAGCCGGGTCACCCGGTCGGCGTCGGTGTTGACCGTGTTGAGCATGAGCTTCTTCTGCTCGTCGGTGAACCGCTCCCACTTGGCCAGCAGCGTCGCGGTGAACCCCTTCACGCTGGTCAGCGGGGAACGCAGCTCGTGGGCGACGGTGGCGACCAGGTCGGAGCGGTTGCGCTCGATCCGCTCCCGGCTCGCGGTGTCGCGCAGGCAGAGGGCGACCCGGACGAGCCGCCCGGCATCACGGGTGTAGCGGACCGTGACGTTGAAGTCGTGGTCATGCGCGGGGCCGGCGAAGGTGAGCCTCCGCTCCGGCTGGCCGGTCACCCTCGGCAGCCGGCGGCCGGGGTCGGACGCCTCCCACCAGTCGTTACCGCGTTCGTCGACCAGCGGTAGCACTTCGGTGACGTGACGCCCGGCGGCGGCGCGCTGGTCGATGTTCGTCAGGCCCGCGGCGACGGCGTTGAACACCATGACCACGCCGGCCGCGTCGGTGACCACCACCGCGTCGGGCAGGCCGTCGTAGGCCGCCGTGAGCGCGGGGGCGGGCCCCTCATCGGTGGCGGCGGACGCAGCGGCCGCGCCGGCCTGACCGGCGACATCGCCATTGGTCTCACCCGTGGCCTGCCCGCCCACGCGGGTGGGCGCCGACGTGACTGCATGGGTCACCGTCGTCCACCTCCCCCGGTGCCGTGAGTACCGGATCTGGCCATTCTGCGCGCCCGCGCGGACGCGTAAAGACACAGGGCCGTCGCGACCGCAAGATTCAACGACTCGGCCTGACCGTACACCGGTACCCGAAGCACCGCGTCCGCGGCGGTCAGGACTTCGGGTGGCAGGCCGTGCGCCTCGTTACCGAACAGCCATCCGGTCGGGCCGTCGAGCTCCCCGGCGTCGGCGGCGTCGTAAAGGTCGCGGGCGCCATAACCGGAGGTCGCGACCACGCGGCAGCCGGCGCCGCGCAGCCAGCCCAGGGCCGCGGCGAGGTCCGGCTCGACGACTACCGGCAGGTGGAAGAGGCTCCCGGCGCTGGCACGGACGCACTTGCCGCCGAACGGGTCCACGCCCTCGCCGGCGAAGACGACGGCGTCGGCGCCGGCGGCGTCCGCGGTGCGGATCACTGTCCCGGCGTTGCCCGGGTCGTTCGCGGCGACGCAGACGGCGACCAGGGCGGCGCGGGCTCGCATGCCAGGTTGTCCCGCGCCGTCGCCAGCCGGGCGACGCCCGGTGGTGCCAGGCGCGCCGATGGTGCCAGACGCGCGAGCTGTGCTGGCCGGGCTGGCGGTGCCGACGCCGGCCGGTGTGGCGGCCTCAGCGCCCGACAGGTCCGCGAGGCGGGTGCTGGGCAGCGTGGCGACGCCGACGAGGCCCTGCGGGGTGACCGTCTCGGACAGGGCCGCCGCGGCCGCGTCGGTCACGAGCCGAACCGGTAGTCCCTCGGCGGCGGCGCCGGCGACGAGCGTGCCGTGGCGGGCGCCGGCGGACTCGCCGACGAACAGCTCGACGAGCCGACCGGCGGCCAGAGCCGCCTCGACGGCCTGGAAACCCTCAGCGAGGAACAGTCCCTCGGCCCGGCGGGCCGAGGGACGTCGCAGCCTCCTGGCAGCGGCCACACTGGCCGCCCGCGGCCCCAGCGCCGCGGTGGCGCCACCGGGACGGCGGGTGTTCACCGAGCCCTTTCCATCGCCGCGACCACCCACCGCGTCTCGTCGGTCCGGTCCGGCTGGATGGAAAAGGCTCATTCCCTGCGGCACTCCGCGCGGCGGGCAGCCGCTCAGGCGGCCGATGGCTCCGCGGCGGCCTCCGCCACCGGCGGCACGGCGGCCCTGGCGACCTCGACCAGCGCCGCGAACGCCGTCGGGTCGTTGACCGCGAGATCGGCCAGGATCTTGCGGTCGACCTCGACGCCAGCGATCTTCAGCCCCTGCACGAAACGGTTGTAGGTCATGCCGTTCGCACGCGCGGCCGCGTTGATGCGGGTGATCCACAGCTGCCGGAAGTCACCCTTGCGGGCTCGGCGGTCCCGGTAGGCGTAGTTCATCGAGTGGAGCATCTGCTCCTTGGCCTTGCGGTACAGCCGGGACCGCTGGCCGCGGTAGCCGCTCGCCTGCTCGAGGGTCGTGCGGCGCTTCTTCTGGGCGTTGACCGCCCGCTTCACGCGTGCCATGAGGGCACTTTCTCCTAACGTTCTTGGTCGTCCGCCGCCGAGCTCCGAGGACGCAACCGCCCTGGGCAGGGCGGTGACCGTCCGCGGTCGACGGAGTGAGCCGCGATCCGGCCTCAGACCAGATCCGATCCTTCGAGAGTCGGGTCCGGTCCCGGTCCAGGCCGAGCGAAACTTGGCGGCGGGGGGTTCCGGGAAGCAGGATCCGCCGGGGCTCCAGCCGGATTCCGCTCACGGAATCCACGGGAGGCCGTTGCCCGGTGGACATTGCCTGGGAGGGCTACCCGGGAAAGCTGACCGAAGGGCCAGCGAACACGGTCAGCGAGCGAGCATGCGCGAGATACGACGGTTGTCCGCCGGGGCCAGCGTCACCTCGGGGTTGAGCCGCCGGGTCCGGCGGCTCGTCTTGTGCTCGAGGAGGTGCGCGCGGTTGGCCCGGCGACGCATGATCTTGCCTGACCCGGTGACGCGGAACCGCTTGGAGGCTCCGCTGTGCGGCTTCATCTTGGGCATGTTCTGTCCTGAGGTGGGTCGTTGGGAGACGGGCCGGTCACAGCCGGCCACACGGCGCGCGGGAGCGCGCCGCCCGTAGGCGACGTCGGGCCGGGGCAGGGCCGACGTCCAGGCAGCTCACCGCCCGACGACCGCCGCCGCGCGGCGTGACCATCGGGCGGTCATGACGTGTTAGACGGTTCCGGCCGGCTCTGGGGTGCGCAGCGTGCGGGCGCCCTTGTGCGGAGCCATGACCATCGTCATGTTCCGGCCGTCCTGCTTGGGCTGGGCCTCGACGTACCCCAGCTCGGCGACGTCGGTCGAGAGCCGCTGCAGCAGCCGGATACCGAGCTCCGGCCGCGACTGCTCCCGGCCGCGGAACATGATGGTGATCTTCACCTTGTCGCCGGCCTTGAGGAAGCGCACGACGTGACCCTTCTTGGTCTCGTAGTCGTGCGGGTCGATCTTCGGTCGGAGCTTCATCTCCTTGATGACCGTCTGGACCTGGTTCTTCCGAGCCTCGCGCCGTTTCTGGTCGGACTCGTACTTGAACTTCCCATAGTCCATCAGCTTGCAGACGGGCGGCCGGGCGGTCGGCGCGACCTCGACAAGGTCGAGATCGGCCTCCTGCGCCAGCCGCATGGCCTCCTGAATGGAGACGATGCCGATCTGCTCGCCCTCCGCGCCGACGAGGCGGACCTCAGGAACGCGGATGCGGTCGTTGATGCGTGACTCTGTGCTGATCTGGTTTCCTCCATGGCTCGACGCGCGGGCATGACCTCACCGCAGCGGAGCACCAAGCCCGGAAATCCCGGACTCCCGGCCGACATACTGCCCGGAGGGGACAGATCGACCGACCGGCGACCCGGCCACCTACATGGGCCGATCGGTGATCGGCCGGACCCGGCGGGTGCCGGGTGGTGGCTCGGGTGGAGGGCGAACCCCCGCTTGGCCCTGCCAAGCGCCGGAACGACCCTCGCGGGCCCGTCCTGGTGCCGCCCCGGTGAGGAGCGCAAGCGCGGCATGTGCGCTCGCTTAGCCCTACGCGCTCAGGTAACGACGCCTGGGCCGGTAACGACCGGGCTGACTGCACCCGTGCTACCGGACACCACGCTGGCGTCCCGTCCCGTAACGCACAGGAGCGATGCCCTATGCCGACCGTCGGCAGGCGGTCCGAGCCAGCGTAGCAGAACCTAGTGCAGTCGGTTTCGCTGCGCGCCGGCAGGCCGGCGGAGCTCTCGGCGTCGTTGCTGGTCAGGCCGGGTCAACCGGCTGGCGACCTCGAACAGTCGGTCTTACGTGGCCGCGGACACGCCGCCGCGAGGGCGCGGCGTCGAAGCCGGCCAGGCCGGGACCTATCGCCGCCGCCATCGGCGCGGTGTGATCCCCCGGCCGAGGCCGCGGCGCAGCGCGGCGGCGTCCAGGGGGCCGACAAACACGACGGCGGGGGCGCTCTCACCCGGGCCGGCGGCAGCGGCGCGCAACCGGACCGCGATCTCGTCGAGCCGCGCCTCACCCGCGGGGCTGTCCCCGGCCGCCGCGAGCGCGATCACCTCACCGGCCGCGCCGGTGCCGGTGCCGGTGACGAGCTCAGCCTGCCAGAGCCGCGCGCCCGTGGCGAGCCCGGCGGCGGCGAGCGCATCCAGCTCGGCCGCCACCCGCCGCGCACGGGAGGCATCCCACGGTCGTGCCGGCGGGCGCAGCCCCGCTGACGCGCCGTCCCCGCCCGCCGGCGGCGGCGTCGGCGGCGGCGGCTCGTCGCCGCCTTCGACGGGCCCGGACGGGACGCTCGGCGAGGCCGCGAAACCGGCCGGGCCACCGGCGCCCTGCTTCCCGCCAGCGGCGTCGGAGGCGCCGGGGGCGCCCGCCAGCGCGCTGACGTCGAGGGTGGCGGTCACGGGCCCGGCGACGTCGACGACGACGGTCCCGTGGCCCAGCCGGGCCGCCTCGGCGCAGGCGTCCGCCGCCGGCACGGGCACCGGGCGCGCGGCCGACCGCCAGGCGGACAGCGCCGCCACGCTGCTGAAGACCGGCAACGCCGTCGCGCCCGACGGCATCCGCAGGGTCGCGAGCACCATCTCCGATGCCTTCTCGGAGAAATGGGGCCCGTGCCTGGGGGGCCCGGCATGGCCCCCGGCGTCCTGGCGCCCAGGGTCAGGCTCCGTGGTCGCCACGGCGGCCACCTCGTCGGCAGGCTCCAGCAGCCGGGACTCGACGCCGACGAAGACCCGGGCGCCGGTCAGCGCCGCGGCCACGGCACCCGCGTCTCCGGACTCCAGGGCCGCCCGCAGCCGCGGGTCCGCCTCGCCGCCGTCGCCCTGCCCCGGCGGGGTCAACAGGTCCACTGCCACCGGCCAACCCTACGGGGCCCCTGCCGGGCCGGGCACGTCCATCGGGCATCGCCACCAGGCCCCTCGCCCCTGGGCTGGCCGGCCAGCCCAGGGGCCGCCTTGGGTGACGGGCCGGCCTGGCGGTGACGAGTCGAGGCGCGGGGGATGCCGGCTATCCGTGTGGGCCGACGGCCGGGACGCCTTGGCCCGACCGGAGGGCGCGGGAACGTGGGACGGTGGAGTCCTCGCCCGGGTCTCCGGACCCGCGGCGGCCCGCCACCGCGGGTCGGCGCGGCGCGACGGCGCCGCGCTCCTCCCAGGGAACCTCGCGGCCGCCCTCCCAGCCGACCTCCCGGGCCGCCTGGGCGGATCCGGGCGTGGCCCCGGGCGCCAGTGGAGCTTCGTCGACCACGGCCGCGAGCGCCTCGAACGCGACCTGGGTGCGCGGGCGCAGCCGGTCCCACCGCATCGGCGCGCCGTCGGCGAGCGACGGGTCGAACGGGATGGTCAGCACGGCGTGCACCGGCTCGGCCAGCTCTGGCTGCTCCGGCGGCGCCTGCCGGCGCAGGCCGCGGCCAGGCGGCGGGGCCGTCTCGACGTACACGGCGACCGCCCCGACCGGCAGGTCGGCCCTGGCCGCCGCCAGAGCGGTCAGCGCGTCCTGGGCACAGCCCGCCTCCGTGAAACCGGCCTTGGCGGTGAGCACCACGGTGTCCGCGCGGGCCAGGAGAACCGCCGGCACCGGCTGCGTCCAGCCGGGCGGCCCATCGACGACGACGGCCGGGAAGAGCCGCTCGAGCAGGTCGACGGCCCAGGCGGCCTCCGCGGGGGTCAACCCGGGTCCAGTCAGGTTACGCAGCCCTGGCAGCACCTCCAGCCCGGACGGCCGTACAGTGCCCAGGAAGCGGCGCGCCTCGGCCAGCGAGGCGACCGGCGGGTCCGCGAGCGCGAGCTCGCGCAGGCCCACCCCGCGCCCCGGCACACCGGCCCGGTCGGCCAACGGGCCGCCCTGGTCGGGGCAGGCATCGACCGCGACGACCCGGCCACCCCGGCGGGCGGCGAGCGCGATCCCCAGCCCCGTGGCCACAGTGGTACGCCCGCTGCCGCCGCCGAACCCGCCGACGAGCACCCGCCGACCGCCCAGCCGAGTGGCCGGCACCGGTGCGAGAACCCCGCGCCCGGCCAGCTCCATCCCCCGCCACCATGCCGCCGCGAACGCCTCCGGAGACGCGAGCGAAGCGGGCGACCGCGGCTCCCGCGCCCGGGCCGTGACGAACGGGCCGGGCCCACCGAACCCGTCGTCCTCGAAGACCTGGTAGGCGGCCGGCACCGGCGGCGCGGGCACCGGCCGGGGCGCGGGCGGCGGGGTGTACACCACCGGCACTGGCGGGCTCGTGGGGCCGGCGGCCTCGCCCGGCGGCGGGAACGGCGGCCGGGGCGGCGCCTCGCCATAGCCGAACCAGGCCCGCGCCGAGGCGGCACCGGCCTCGGCCTCCGTCGCGGCAGTGGGGAGGGCCCACTCATCGGTGGTGTCGACGCCGTACGTGCCATGCGTGCCAGCGACGGCTCCGGCACCACCGCCGTCTCCGACGGCGGGCACGTCGACGCCGGCGGGTTCGAGCCAGCCGGCGTACCCCGCCTGGTCGCGGACCTCCCAGCCGGCCTCCTCACGGATCGCCGGCCTCCCGGCGGGCCCCCCAGCAGACCTCCCGGATTGCCGACCTCCCAGATCACGACCTCCCGGATCGCTGACCTCCCGGATCGGCTCCCAGACCTCCCCGATCGGCTTCGCCAATCGGGCAGGGACCCCGGATCCGGCAGGGACCCCGGATCCGGCGGGAATCCCAGGGCCCAGCGGGCCGACGGCCTCCGCGGGTTCCTCGCAGCCCGCCGGCTCACCTGCGCGCGGCCGATCGGCCACGCCAGAGGGGCGAGCGGCGTCCGGCGGGTCCGTGACGCCCGCGAGGGCGGCGGGCGGGCGGGCGAGGCCGGACTGCCCGGTTTCGCCGGGCGGTCCACCAGCGCTGAGCCACTCGGCGACACCGAGCGGGTCGGCGGCGCTGGGCAGCCCGGCATCGGGCAGTTCGGCGGCATCGGGCAGTTCGGCGGCATCGGGCAGTTCGGCGGCATCGGGCAGTTCGGCGGCATCGGGCAGTGCCGCGGCGCTGGACAGTTCCGCGACGCTGCCTGGCTCGGCGGTACCGGGGGCGTCCATGGCCGCCGTGGGTGTGTTGGAAGGGTCGGCGCCGCTCGGCGGCGCGGCCAGGGCCGCGGCCTCGCGAGCGCCCGCCGCGTCCCCATCGCCGCCGAACGTGACCGGGCTCGCCGCCGACGACGAGGGCGACTCGGGCGTCTCGGCCGGCAAGGACGACGGCGCCGGGTCCCACCACGGGCCTCGGGGCGCGGCGACGGGAGCTGGGATCAGGCCGACGTCGGGCACCCAGCCTGCGCCCGGCGAGTCCCCGGGCGCCCGTTCCGCTCGCCGAGCCGGTGCGGAGGAGTTTCCGGTGTCGGCCGGCTCGGCTCGCGGAGCCGGCACGCCGGACGGCCCCGGCTCGGCCGGTCGGGACGGCGCCCTCGACGGCGCGCGCGCGGTATGTGGGGATGACCCGGCCGCCGAGGCCCGTCCGGCCGCCGGGATCGGGCGGCGGGGGGACGTCGGGTCCGTCGCGGGCGCGGCACCCGCGCGCGGGTCCTGCTCGGTCGGCTCCCGGCCTGGGGCCGTCCGCGGCTCCCGGGACGCGCCAGCCTGGTCGACGGGCACGGCGGCCAGGCGCGGGCCGGAGCCGTCCGTGCGCGGGGCGGCCGTCCTGCCACGCGACGACGACCGGCGCACGACCGCCCGCTCCCCCGAGCCGTTCGAGAGCCGCAGGCCGAGCAGCGAGACCGGGCGCGCGTCGCCGCCGCCGGAGGTCGGCCCCGTGGCCGTCACCTCGTCAACGCCCGTCTCGTCCCCGCCCTGCTCCGGCACCTCGTCGTCGCCACCCGCCACTGGCGCTACCCGCACGTCACCGTCACCCGCCCTGCCTCTCCTCGCCGACATCCGCGACCGGTCAACTATCGCCGTTGACCCAACACCGACGTCGCACCGCAAGGACCCCGATACTCCGAGACAACACGGTCTCTCGTGATCCCCCATCCGACAAGACCGGATGAAGGGGACGTGTACCGCTTTAGGCCAGCGGCTGCAGCTCGGTGAGCACGACGGCCGCCTCCAGCGCGGCGAGCGCCGCTTCGCGGCCCTTGTCCTCCGCCGACCCGTCCAGCCCGGCCCGGTCCCGCGCCTGCTCGACCGTGTCGCAGGTGAGCACGCCGAAACCGACGGGCACCCCGTTGTCCAGCGTCACCCGTAGCAGTCCCTCGGTGACGAACTTGCAGACGTAGTCGAAGTGCGGGGTGCCGCCGCGGATGACCACCCCGAGCGCCACGACGGCGTCGTGATGTGCCGCCAGCCGGTCCGCGACGACGGGGAGCTCCACCGCGCCCGCGACCCGGACCACGGTCGGCTCGACGGCGAGCTTCACGTCCAGGCAGGCACGCAGCGCGCCATCGAGCAGCGCGTCGGTGATGTCGCTGTGCCACCGGGTGGCGACGATCCCGAGCCGTACCTCGGACGCCACCGGCAGCACCTCCTCGGGCGCTCCGATCCCGCTCACCGACGATCCCCTCCCTGGCAGGCCTCGGCCACCCTGCGGTGGCCGGAGCGCCGGCCGTGTCCTCGCCCGTTGACGCTACCGTTCGTGCCGGAACCGGTCGTATCAGTAGTCGTACCGGCAGTTGTCGTGTCAGTGGTTGTCATGTCAGTGGTCGTCGCATCAGCGGTCGACGGGGCGGCGCCCGACGGGGCGCCGTTCGCGTGCCGGGCGGTGTCAGTGACGCCGTCGCCGGTGCTGCCCGCCACACCGGCGAGGTCCGCCCCCGTGGCATCGGCCTCGCCGGTGTGGCGGGCGTCGAGGGCGTCGGCGGCCGGGGTTCCTGCCGGATCGGCGACAGGGTCCCTGCCGGATCCGGGGTCCCTGCCCGATTGGCGAAGCCGATCGGGGAGGTCTGGGAGCCGATCTGGGAGGTTAGCGATCTGGGAGGTCTGCTGGGAGGTCCGGAAGACGATCTGGGAGGTCCGGGCGACGGCGTCGGCCACCACCTGCGCGACCACCGCCGACGGCACAGCGGGCACCGCGGTGGCGACCGCGTCCGCCACCGCGCCCGCGACCAATTCGGGCAGCTCGGGCAGGCCCGGGATGTCGTGGCCCATCCGGTCCCGCTTGGTGGTCAGGTAGCGCAGGTTCTCCGGGGTGTGCGCGACCGGCAGCGCCACCCGCTCCACGATGGTCAGGCCGTAGCCCTCCAGACCCGCGCGCTTGGCCGGGTTGTTCGTCAGCAGCCGCAGGCCGCGCACGCCGAGGTCGACGAGGATCTGCGCGCCGGTGCCGTAGTCGCGGGCGTCGGCCGGCAGCCCCAGCGCCAGGTTCGCGTCGACGGTGTCGTGCCCGCTGTCCTGCAGCTGGTAGGCGGCGAGCTTGTGCATCAGGCCGATGCCGCGGCCCTCGTGGCCTCGCATGTAGAGCACGACGCCGCGGCCCTCGGCGGCGACCATGCCCAGCGCCGCGTCGAGCTGGGTGCCGCAGTCGCAGCGCAGCGAGCCGAAGACGTCCCCGGTGAGGCACTCGCTGTGGACGCGGACCAGCAGGTTCTCCCCGTCGTCGATGTCGCCGCGGACGAGCGCGATGTGCTCGACACCGTCGAGGGTGCCCCGGTAGCCGACCGCACGGAACGCGCCGTACTTCGTCGGCAGCTTCGCCTCGGCGACCCGCACCACCTGCTTCTCGGTCCGCCGCCGGTAGGCGATCAGGTCCGCTATCGAGATCAGCACCAGCCCATGTTCCCGCGCGAAGGCGACGAGTTCGGGCAGCCGGGCCATCGTGCCGTCGTCGTTGACGATCTCGCAGATCGCGCCGGCGGGGCGCAGCCCGGCCAGGCGCGCGAGGTCGACCGCCGCCTCGGTGTGGCCCGGCCGGCGCAGCACGCCGCCGTCGCGGGCGCGCAGCGGGAAGATGTGGCCCGGCCGGGACAGGTCGGCGCCGGTGGTCACCGGGTCGGCGAGCAGGCGCAGGGTGTGCGCCCGGTCCGCGGCGGAGATGCCGGTGCTGACCCCTTCGCGCGCGTCGACCGTGATGGTGAACGCCGTGCCCATCCGCTCGGTGTTGAGCGGCACCATCTGGTCGAGGCCGAGCCGGTCGGTGTCGCGCGCGGCCAGCGGGGCGCAGATCACCCCGGAGGTGTACCGGACCATGAAGGCGACCAGCTCCGGCGTCGCCTTCTCGGCCGCGAAGATCAGGTCGCCCTCGTTCTCGCGGTCCGCGTCGTCGACCACCACGACGGAGCGGCCGGCGGCGATCGCGGCCAGCGCCTCCTCGACCGTGCCGAACGCCGCGGTCAGCGCATCGTCGGACGCCGCCGCGCTCGCCGGCGCCCCCGCGCTCGCCGGCGCCGCCGTGCCCAGGGCCGTGCTCGTCGGTGCCGCGCTCATCGGCCCGCTCCCTTTCCCTCGAGGACGACCGGTCCCGCGGGTGGCACCGGGAACGGCGGCGCCGGCTCCAACCGGCCCACAACGCCGGGGAGCTGCCCGGGACCCGCGCCGCGGCCGGCCGCCAGGTGGCCCAGGGCGGGAGCGGCGAGCTTCTCGACGTACTTCGCCACGACATCGACCTCCAGGTTCACCGCCGCGCCGGCCTGGCGGGACCCCAGCGTCGTCTCGGCGAGCGTCGTCGGGATCAGGCTCACGGTGAACGTCGCCGGCTCGCCGCCGCCGGGCGAGCTGTCGCCGGACGAGCTGTCGCCGGCGGCGGGCGTCACCTCGACGACGGTCAGGCTCACCCCGTCGACGGCGATCGAGCCCTTCTCGACGAGGAAGCGGTCCAGCCCGGCGGGAAGCGCGATCCGGACGACCTCCCAGTGCTCGTCAGGAGCCCGGTCGACGATGGTGCCGACGCCGTCCACGTGGCCCTGGACGAGGTGACCGCCGAGCCGGTCGGCGAGGCGCACCGGCCGTTCCAGGTTGACCCGGTCGCCGGTGGCGAGCCCGCCGAGCGCCGAGCGGCGCAGCGTCTCGAGCATCACGTCGGCGGTGAACACCCGGGTACCCGTGCGCGGGTCGACCTCGCCGGCGGGTGTGAACGAGGTGACGGTGAGGCAGACGCCGTTGACGGCGATCGATGCGCCGTGGCGCACGTCCTCGAGTACTGCCGAACAGCCGATGGCCAGCTCGGCGGCGGCCGCGTGCTCCGTGACCGCGGCGACGATGCCGAGCTCCTCGACGATGCCGGTGAACATCCGACCTGCGTCCTTCCCGTCCGGCGCCCTGGCCGGGGGAACGGACGACGGTCACGCGGGTCGATGACCGGCGCGGCCGGCCGCACGGCCGGACACGCCGACGCCACGGACACGGCGGGGCGCCCGCGGGCGGATCCGCCTGTGCCCAGGCACGGCCCGCGCGCTGCCTCCCATCCGGACTTTCACCGTCGGTCCCGGAATTTCACCGGGTCCACCGCCCACTGGCTGTGGGACGGGTCGCGGACTGTCACCGCCGGCTCGGAGTTTCACCGACCCCGGAGCGCGCGTGCTGCTGATGTTCCCTCTGGGTGTCACCCCATGAGGGATCCTGGTAGTTACCTACGGACGAGTCTGGCACACAACCCGGGCCAACGTCGCAGCCCGCGTGGCCCGAAACGCACATTTTTGGGAGCTTTTGGGACGCCCGCCAGTCCCGCGGTGGCCCACGTCACCGACGCGGGCCGTACCGGGACACGCCGGCACCCTTCACGACGGCCGCAGCAGGTGGGCGTTGGCCGCGCGGACACCGGCTGCGAGATCGGGACGCTCGACGACGGTGACGCCGGCGGCGGCGAGCAGCTCGGCTCCCTGGCAGTCGACGAACAGGGCCGGCTCCCGCCAGGCGAAGACGACGCGGCCGATCCCGGCCGCGAGGATCAGTTCGGTACAGGTCCGCGGGCGCGACGCCCGGGCGCTGCACGGCTCCAGCGAGCTGTAGATCGTCGCGCCGGCCAGGCGCGGGTCCCTCGCCGAGAAGACCCGAAGAGCGGCCTCCTCGGCGTGGTCACGCGGGTCGGTGGCCCGCGACCAGCCCTCGGCGAGCACGGTCTCGCCGTCGACGCCGACGATCACCGCGCCGACCGAGAACGCCGTCGTCGACGGCGGGCAGCGCCGGCCGAGCTCCACCGCGTGCGCGAGCCACCGCCCGTCGGCATCCTCAGCCTCAGCTGTCACCTGTGCCTCCCCACCGCGTCGCTCCCAGGAAACACCCGTCGTGCGGCCAGGTCCCGGCGGGAAGCGGGGGTTCCCCCCCCCGGGCCGGGGAGGGGGCGGGCGGCCGGCCCCCCCCCGGGG
>NZ_JASNFO010000098.1:0-26359 GCF_032027725.1 Pseudofrankia coriaricola
CGGGAAGCGCTCTTTCCCGGCCCGGGCCGGGAAAGAGCGCTTCCGCAGGCCACGCCCGTGAGACGCGCCTTACGGGCCCGGTGGTCACGGTCAGAAGGCCACCGCGCGCGGTGGCGGCGGGGTGAGGCGCCCAGAGGCGCGCAGCGCCTGGGCCCGCAGCGCCTCGACGGCTGCCGCCGGGTCGGCCGCGCCGTAGACGGCGGTACCGGCGACGAAGACATCCACCCCCGCGGCCGCGGCCCGCTCGATGGTCTCGGCGCTCACCCCGCCGTCGATCTGCAGCCACAGGTCCAGGCCGCGCGCGTCGAGCAGCCGGCGAGCCGCCTCGATCTTCGGCAGGACGCTGTCCATGAACGTCTGGCCGCCGAAGCCGGGCTCGATCGTCATCAGGAGCAGCAGGTCGAACCGCCGCAGGTCGTCGGCGTAGTGCTCGATCGGCGTCGCCGGCTTCACGGCGAGGCCGGTGCGGGCGCCGGCCGCGCGGATCGCGTCCGTCGTACGCGGGAGGTCGTCGACCGCCTCGGCGTGGATCGTGACGTTCGCGGCTCCCCGCTCGGCGAACCCCGGCGCCCAGCGGTCCGGGTTCTCGATCATCAGGTGGCAGTCGAGCGGGGTGTCGGTGACCTGGCGCAACGCGGTGACGGTGTCGCCGGAGAAGGCCAGGTTCGGGACGAAGTGGTAGTCCATGACGTCGACGTGCAGCCAGTCGGCCCGTCCCTCGACCGACCGCGCCGCGTCCGCGATCCGCGCGAAGTCGGCGGCGAGCAGGCTGGGATAGATCTGCGCGGTAGCCACCTTGCGAGGTTATGACGCAGACGGGGGGTACCCGTTGTGAGGTCAGCCGAGGGTCGACGGTCCGGAGAACCCGCGGCGCAGGAGCGCCAGGAACATCGAGTCGGTGCCCTGGCGGTGCGGCCAGAGCTGGACGAACGGGCCGTCGCCGAGGGCCGGCAGGCCCGGCAGGGAGGCGCGCGCGTCGAGCAGGCTGACATCGGCACGCTGCTCGAGGACGGCATCCACGACCTCGGTCGTCTCGGCCGGATGTGGCGAGCAGGTGACGTACGCGACGACGCCGCCCGGGCGGGCCAGGTCCAGCCCGCTGACCAGCAGCTGGCGCTGCAGCCGGGACAGCGTCGAGGCATCGGAGGCGAGCTTGCGCCAGCGGGCCTCCGGCCGGCGGCGCAGCGCGCCAAGGCCGGTGCACGGAGCGTCGATCAGCACCCGGTCGACCCGGCCGGCCGGCAGTGGTGGGAACCGGCCGTCCGCGCGGACCACGAACGCCGCCGGCCGCCGGTCGAGCGCGCCGGCGACCAGCGCGGCCCTGCTGGCCCGCGGCTCGCAGGCCAGCAGCACCGGCTCCGGCAGCCCGAGGCTCTCGCCCGCCCCGCCGGACGTCAGCAGCGCGGCCAGCAGGGCCGCCTTGCCGCCCGGTCCGGCGCACAGGTCGACGGTGACACCGCAGTCCTCGCCGAGCGTCGGGGTGCGGGCCAGCGCGAGTGCCATCAGCTGGCTGCCCTCGTCCTGGACGCCCGCCCGCCCGGTCGACAGCGACGGGAGCGCCCCCGGGTCACCGCCGCTGAGAACCACGGCGAACGGCGAGTACCGGCCAGGCTCGGCGGTCAGCCCGGCCGCCGCGGCCTCGGCGAGCAGCTCCTCGCGGCTCATCCGGTCGGGCTCGGCGACGAGGTGGACCGCCGGGCGGATGTCGTCGGCGACGAGCGCCGCCCTGGTCTCGTCGAGGTCGCCGCCGAGCGCATCGGCGAGGGCCTCGACGATCCAGCGCGGGTGGGAGGTGACGACGGCGAGGTGGCCGAACGGGTCGCGCTCGAACGGCGGCGCGGACAGCAGCGTGGCGACGTCCCCGCCGGTCTCGGCGACCCGGTCGGCGACCCGGCGCAGCACGGCGTTGGCGAACCGGACCGGCCGTTCGCCGCTGGTCGCCCTCACCAGGTCGACGGTCGTATCGACGGCGGCGCGCGCCGGCACGCGGGTGCGCAGCAGCTGGTAGGTGCCCAGGCGCAGCGCGTCACGGACGCCTGCGTCGACGGTGGCGACCGGGCGGCTCGTCACGGTGTCCAACAGGCCGTCGAGCAGGCCCAGGGCGCGCAGCGCGCCGTAGGCCAGCTCGGTGGCGAAGCCTCGGTCGCGGCCCGACAGCCGGCGCTGGGCGAGCAGCGAGGGCAGCAGCAGGTTCGCGTAGGCGCCGCGCTCGTCGACGCCCCGCAGCACCTCCCAGGCCACCATCCTCGCGTCGTCCACCCGCGGCCCCTGACCGCCGCCGGGACGTCCGGGGACGCCGGGCCGGTCGCCGCCCGGCCCCCCACCATGCCCGCCACCGCGATCGCCGTGGCCGGCGCGGCCGCCATGCCCACCGCCGCCATGCACGGTCATGAGGTCACCGTCGGTGCCGCGTCGGCCCACCGGGAGGCCGGCCGGCGCGAGGAGGCGAGCGGGGGTCGGGCCGTCACTGGAAGGCCTCGCCCTCGGTGGGGCGCAGGCCGCGTGCCCAGGCCGCCGCGGGCATCGGGCTCTTGCCCTCGGGGCGGACCTCGCCCAGAACGACCGGCCCCGTCCCGGTGCCGGCGGCGACCGTGTCCTTCCCGACGACGGCGATCTCGCCGGACGCCAGGGCCCGCCCGAGCCCGATGTCCTGACCTCTGGTGCCGGCCGGGCGGACCGGGCCCAGCTTGACCCGGTGGTCGCGGAAGGTCGTCCAGGCGCCGGGGGCGGGGGTGGCGGCGCGGGCGAGCCGGTCGACCGCGTAGTCGGGCAGCGTCCAGTCGACGCGGACCTCGTCGACGGTGAGCTTCGCGGCGAGCGACACGCCGTCGGCCGGCTGCGGGCGCGGCTCGAGGACGTCGTCCTCGATGCCGTTCATCGTCGCGGCCAGCAGCTCCGCTCCGGCGATGGCGAGCCGGTCGAGCAGGTCACCGGAGGTGTCACGGGGACGGACCCGCTCGGTGAGCGTGCCGAAGACCGGGCCGGAGTCGAGGCCCTCCTCGATCTGGAAGACGCTCGCGCCGGTGACGTCCTCGCCGGCGAGGACCGCGCGCTGCACGGGAGCGGCCCCCCGGTAGGCCGGCAGCAGCGAGAAGTGCAGGTTCACCCAGCCGTGGCGCGGGATGTCGAGCGCCGCCTTGGGCAGCAGCGCGCCGTAGGCGACGACCGGGGCACAGTCCGGTGCGATCGCCGCGAGCCGTTCGAGGAACTCCGGGTCACGCGGCCGTTCCGGGGTGAGCACGGGGATGCCGGCCTCGTCGGCGAGCTCCGCGACCGGCGACCGGGCGATCCTGCGGCCGCGGCCGGCCGGCCGGTCCGGCCTCGTCACGACGGCGACGACCTCGTGGCGTGGGCTGTCGACCAGCCGGCGCAGGCTGGGGATGGCCACCGCCGGCGTGCCGGCGAAGACGAGACGCATAGGGGCACCGATCCGCCAGGCCGCCGGCTCACGCCGGCCCCAGCCGTCCACGTTGACGCGAATATCGAAAACTAACCTAGCGGCGATCCCCACCAACCACCCGCCGCGCCCGCCGAGACGCGCCCCTACCGCCACCTACTGGGCCGAATGTCAGGCCGTGCGGCGGGTGAGGACACGATGGCGACCGGTCCACCACAAGCCAGCCACAGAAAGTGACAGCGCCTCTAGCGCAGTACCAACTCAACAACGTCGTCCACCCCGCACCACACAAACCACGGCCATACACCTGTGCCCGACACCACGCAGAGAGGACGCTCCACGTCCGACAGGCAGGGCGGACGCGATAGCGACCGATCCACCACAAGCTAGCCCAGAAAGTGACGGCGCCTCTAGCGCAGCACCAACTCAACCACGTCGTCCACCCGGCTCCACACGAACCACAGCCATACACCTGTGCCCGGCACCACGCAGGGAGGACGCTCAGCGTCCGACAGGCGGGGCGGCGCGTCCAGCGCCCGCCCGCCGCTCAGCGTCCGACAGGCGGGGCGGCGCGTCCAGCGCCCGCCCGCCGCTCAGCGTCCGACAGGCGGGGCGGCGCGTTCAGCGCCCGCCGCCCTAGGTCGCGCGGCCGAACAGCGGGTGCGGGGACGTCCTGACGACCGGCGGCGCCTCGTTGGCCCAGTCGGCCTCGCGGATCGCCTTCATCGCCGCCCTCTTGGTCTCGCGGTCGAGGCGGTCGATGAACAGGACGCCGTCGAGATGGTCGGTCTCGTGCTGCAGGCAGCGGGACACGATGCCGCCGCCCTCCACCGTCACCGGGTCGCCGTACATGTTCTGGCCGACGGCGAGCACCCGCTCCGGCCGGGGCAGCTCGAACGCCAGACCGGGCAGCGACAGGCAGCCTTCCTCGCCGTCCTGCATCTGTTCGGAGAACGGGCCGAGCACCGGGTTGACGAGGTGGTCGATCTCGTCATCGTCGTTGAAGTAGGTGAAGACCCGCAGCGACACGCCGAGCTGAGGCGCGGCGAGCCCGGCGCCGCTGGCCTCCCACATCGTGTCGGCGAGGTCGTTGACCAGCCGGCGCAGCTCCTTGTCGAAGGTCGTCACCTCGGCGGCCTTCGTCCGCAGCACCGGGTCCCCGAACAGACGGACCTCACGAACAGCCACTGGTCAAGCTCCTTCAGTGCGGGGGTGGTCCCATGCTACGGGCCAGGGCGTGTCGGCTCCTGCCACGCGCACGGTGTGACGGTCAGGGCCCGGCCCGCTCTCACCGGCCGTCAGCCAAGCGAGATCGGGTCGAGCTGGACGCGCAGGCCGGCGGCGGCGCGGCGGGCGTCCAGCACCCCGCGGGCCGCGCGCAGCGCGTCGGCGAGCTCGCCGCCCTGCTTGCGCGGCACCCGCACCAGTAGTCGTTCCCTCGCGCCATCCACGCCACCCGCCCCTGACCCGCCGGCCAGGCCGGGTCCGCCGGCGACGGCCGGCGGCGCCGCGGAACCGACCCGCCGGGCCGGCGCGGGCAGCGGCACCGGGCCGAGGACGTCGGCCGCCGCCGGGAGGGTCGCGGCCTCCAGGAAGGCACGCAGTGTCGGTGCGGCGCCCTCGACGGCGGCGATCCTGGTCGCCGGCGGGAAGCCGAGCTCCGCGCGGTCGTCGGCCTCGCGGCCGACGAAGCCGGCCGGGTCCCAGCGCAGCAGCGCCTGCACGGGAGCGAGGCCCTCGTCGGCGACCACGACGACCCGGCCCCCGACCGGGCCCGCCACGGCCAGCGCCGCCGCGTTCGCCCAGCGGCGCAGGGCCTCCTCGCCGGCGCGCAGGTCGGGCCGGCCGAGCAACGCCCAGCCGTCCAGCAGGAGCACCGCCCCGTAGCCGCCGTCGGCGACGGGCTCCGCCCCGGGGGTGGCGACCACCAGCGCGGGGCCGGCCGGGACGGTGGCGAGCACCTCATCGCGCCCGGAGGTACGCAGCGTGACGCCGGGGAAGGCCCGGCCCAGCTCCTCGGCGGTACGCCGGTCGCCGGTGACGGATGCCCGCAGCGCCGTCTCGGCGCAGCCGGGACAGGCCCAGTCGACCGCCGGCCGGCCGCACCATCGGCAGCCGGGCGCGCGCCCTCCGCCGGGCCGCCCGAGCGGCCCGTGGCAGTGCGGGCACCTGGCCGGGTGGCGGCAGGAGGCGCAGGCCAGCGACGGCTGGTAGCCGCGCCGAGGCACCTGCACGAGCACGGGGCGGCCGGCCGCCAGCGCCTCGCGGGCCGCCCGGACCGCCAGCGACGGCAGCCGCGCGGAGCGGGCGGCCTCGTCGCGGGCAACCTCCCAGTCCGAGCCGGTCGGCCAGACGAGCGGTGCGAGCTGCCTGGCCTCCCGGCGGGGCAGCACCAGCGGATGCGCCCAGCCGGACCTCGTCAGCGCCTCCGCGTCGGTGGAGGGGACGTGACCGCCGACGAGCAGCGCGGACTCCTCGAGCCGGGAGCGCAGCACCGCGACGTCGCGGGTGTGTGGGTAGGGCGCGCGCGGCTCGGCGTGCAGGTCGTCGCCGTCGTCCCAGACGGCCACGAGACCGAGGCGCTCGACGGGCGCGAAGACGGCGGCACGGGTGCCGACGACCGCCCTGGCGCGGCCGCGGCAAGCGGCGAGGAAGCGCCTGTACCGCTCGGCCGGCCCGAGATCGGCCCGCAGGCTCACCACCAGCCCGGCGCTGGGCCCCAGATCGGTGGTGAGCGCGTCGGCGACCCGGTCGACGTCGCGGTGGTCAGGGACGACCACCAGCGCGCCTCGGCCGCCGGCCAGCGTCGCCCGCACCGCCGTGGCGACCATGGCGGGCCAGGCCGGCCCGGGCGGCGCCCACCACACCGCCCGCGGCGAGCGCCCCGCCGCGAGCGCCGCGAGCAGGCTCGGTCCTGCCGGGTAGCGCCGCCACTCGCCCGCGTCGGCGGGCGGGGCCGGGTCTCCCAGATGTGCCTCGTCCGCGGCGCCGGCCGCCGCGGCGATGGCTTCCCCGACACCGGGCTCCCCCGCGCCGGATTCGCCGGCGGCGGTCTGCTCGGCGCTGGTCTTCGCTGTGCCCGCCGTCGCTGTGCCGGCATTCGCCGTGCCAGTCTTCGCCGCGCTGGCCTTCTCGGCCGCGGCATGGCGGGGCGGGACGGCCAGGCGCAGCACGTCGGCAAGGGTGCCCGCGTACCGGTCGGCGACCGCGCGGGCGAGCCTGGCCACCGGCCGCGACAGCACCGGTTCCGGCGAGATCACCTTCGTCAGCGGGGCGAGCCTGCCGCCGTGCTCGGACCGGTCCACCCGGTCGAGGACGAAGCCGTCGACGAGTCGCCCGGCGAACCGGACCCGTACCCGTGCGCCGGGCACCGCGTCCGCGGCCATCGACGCGGGCACCAGGTAGTCGAACGGCCGGTCAAGGTGCGCGAACGGCACCATCGCGGCGACCCGCGCGACCGGCAGCTCGGCCGCCGCGGCCGCGTCCCGGCTGGCCGGCCGCCGCTTCGCCACCGCCGGCTGGGACGCCGCGCCCGCCGGCTCCTCCGGACGCGCGGCCCCCTCGGCGGAGAAGCCGGGGAGCAGGTCCATGACCGCATTCGTACCAGGAGGCTCCGACAGGTCCGGCGCCGGGCGCACGACGGCCCCGGCCCGGCGGGCACCCCGTGACCAGGGCGGATACACCGCGGACAGACACGCCGACATCCCATGGGCTCGGATGTCCAGCCACGCGGCGGGCCGCGACGCCGATCCAGCGACCAGCGAGCGCAAGCCGGCCACAGCTGGTGACAGCGCATCGGCGCAGCGCCAACCCAGCCACCTCGTCAGCCCGGTCCCGGCCCGACCACCGCCACATACCAGGACCCGGAACCCACGCGACGCCGATCCAGCGACCAGCGAGCGCAAGCCGGCCACAGCTGGTGACAGCGCATCGGCGCAGCGCCAACCCAGCCACCTCGTCAGCCCGGTCCCGGCCCGACCACCGCCACATGCCAGGACCCGGAACCCACGCGACGCCGATCCAGCGACCAGCGAGCGCAAGCCGGCCACAGCTGGTGACAGCGCACCGGCGCAGCGCCAACCCAGCCACCTCGTCAGCCCGGTCCCGGCCCGACCACCGCCACATGCCAGGACCCGGAACCCACGCGACGCCGATCCAGCGACCAGCGAGCGCAAGCCGGCCACAGCTGGTGACAGCGCACCGGCGCAGCGCCAACCCAGCCACCTCGTCAGCCCGGTCCCGGCCCGACCACCGCCACATGCCAGGACCCGGAACCCACGCGACGCCGATCCAGCGACCAGCGAGCGCAAGCCGGCCACAGCTGGTGACAGCGCACCGGCGCAGCGCCAACCCAGCCACCTCGTCAGCCCGGTCCCGGCCCGACCACCGCCACATGCCGGGGCCCGGAACCCACACGGGGAGGGCGCCTAGCGCCCGACACGGGGCGAGCGCGTCCAGCGCCTCGCCCCGACACCTGGCGAGCCAGGCATGTTCCCGTGGCCGGACGAAGCCCGGCCACGGAGAGTTCCGAGCGGGGCTCAGCCCAGGCCAGCCGCCTAGCCCTTGACGGCCCTCGCGAGGGCGTCGGCGCGGCTGGTGGACTCCCAGGTGAAGTCCAGCTCCGGACGGCCGAAGTGGCCGTAGGCGGCGGTCGGGGCGTAGATCGGGCGGAGCAGGTCGAGGTCGCGGATGATCGCGGCCGGGCGCAGGTCGAAGACCGACGTGATCGCGTCGGAGATCTGCTCCTCGGGGACCGTGGCGGTGCCGAAGGTCTCGACGAACAGGCCGACCGGGTGCGCCTTGCCGATCGCGTAGGCGACCTGGACCTCGCACTTGGTGGCGAGCCCCGCGGCGACGACGTTCTTGGCGACCCAGCGGGTGGCGTAGGCGGCGGAACGGTCGACCTTGGACGGGTCCTTGCCGGAGAACGCGCCGCCGCCGTGGCGGGCGTAGCCGCCGTAGGTGTCGACGATGATCTTGCGCCCGGTGAGGCCGGCGTCGCCCATCGGGCCGCCGATCTCGAAGCGGCCGGTCGGGTTCACCAGCAGCCGGACGCCCTCGGTGGAGATGTCGAGCGTCGCCAGCTCGGGGTCGACGACGTACTCCTTGATGTCGGGCGCGAGCAGCGTGTCGAGGTCGATGTCGGCGGCGTGCTGGGTCGAGACGACCACGGTGTCGAGCCGGGCCGGCTTGCCGTCGACGTACTCGATGGTGACCTGGGTCTTGCCGTCCGGGCGCAGGTAGCCGACCCGGCCGTCCTTGCGGACCGCGGACAGGCGGCGCGCCAGCCGGTGCGCGAGCGCGATCGGCAGCGGCATCAGCTCCGGGGTCTCGTTGACGGCGAAGCCGAACATCAGGCCCTGGTCGCCCGCGCCCTGCTTGTCCAGCTCGTCCTCGAGGGAGCCGCCGACCCGGTTCTCGTGCGCGGTGTCGACGCCCTGGGCGATGTCGGGCGACTGCGAGCCGATCGACACGCTGACGCCGCAGGAGTGGCCGTCGAAGCCCTTCTTGGACGAGTCGTAGCCGATCTCCAGGATCTTCTCCCGGACGACCGAGGCGATGTCGACGTAGGTCTTGGTGGTCACCTCGCCGGCGACGTGCACCTGGCCGGTGGTGATGAGCGTCTCGACGGCGACCCGGCTGCGCGGGTCGTCCTTGAGCATCGCGTCCAGGATGGCGTCACTGATCTGGTCAGCGATCTTGTCCGGGTGTCCCTCGGTGACGGACTCGGACGTGAACAGGCGCGTCGCCACTTGGTGGTACCCCCTGAAAGATCCGGCAGATTCTGACGAAGTTTACCGATGAGGCGGGAGGGGTACGCGAGGTGCCTCGTCGTCGGCCACCCGAGTGTCACCGGCGCGACCAAGGGGGCTCACACCTCCGCAACAACCCGGTCCGGCCGGGCGCCTACGCGAGGCGACCGGCGACCAGGTCGAGGACGCGGTGGGCCAGCAGGTCCTTGGTGGTGTGCTCGATGGTCGTCGCCGAGCCGTCGAGCCCCAGGACGACGGCCCTGTTGTGGTCGACCTCGAAGCCGAGCCCGGCACCGACCTCGTTGACGACCAGCAGGTCGGCCTTCTTGCGGTCGAGCTTCGCGCGGCCGAGGTCGAGCACGGACCCGTCCGGGCCACCGGTCTCGGCGGCGAAACCGACCAGCAGCTGGCCCGGCGGGCGGGAGTCGCGGGTGGAGACCAGCTCGGCGAGCACGTCCGGGTTGGGCTCCAGCTCCACCGGCGCCGGGACGCCGCCCTCTTTTTTGATCTTGTAGTCCTGGGGCTTGGCCGGGCGGAAGTCCGCGACGGCGGCGGCCATGACGACGACGTCGGCGCTCACCGCGGCGGCATGCACCGCGTCACGCAGGTCGAGCGCGGAGGTGACGCGCACGACGGTGGCGCCGGCCGGGTCGGGCAGGGCGACGTTGGCCGCGACGACGGTCACGTGCGCGCCCCTGGCCAGGGCCGCGCGCGCCAGCGCGTAGCCCTGGCGGCCGCTGGAGGAGTTGCCGAGGAAGCGCACCGGGTCGAGGTGCTCCCGGGTGCCGCCGGCGCTGACCACGACGTGGCGGCCGGCGAGGTCGGGCCGCGCGGCGGCCGGGCCGAGCGCGAGCACCGCGCGGGCGAGCGCGGCGATCTCGGCCGGCTCGGGCAGCCGCCCGGGGCCGGAGTCGGGGCCGGTAAGCCGGCCGACGGCCGGGTCGACGACGATGGCGCCCCGCTCGCGCAGCGTGGCGACGTTGGCCCGGGTGGCCGGGTGCTCCCACATCTCGGTGTGCATCGCCGGGGCGTAGAGCACCGGGCAGCGCGCGGTGAGGAGGGTCGCGGTCAGCAGGTCGTCGGCACGGCCGGCGACGGCCCGGCTCATCAGGTCGGCGGTGGCGGGGACGACGAGCACCAGGTCCGCTTCCCGGCCGATCCGCACGTGCGCGACCTCATCCGGGTCGGCCCACACGTCGGTGTGCACCGGGCTGCCCGAGAGAGCGGCCCAGGTCACCTCACCGACGAACCGCAGGGCGGACGGTGTGGGCACCACCCGGACGTCGTGGCCGGACTCGGTGAGCCGGCGCAGCACCTCCAGCGCCTTGTACGCGGCGATCCCGCCGGAGACGCCGAGCACGACGCGCGGGCGCCGGCCCGCCCCGCCCACGGCCGACGACAGGCTCATGGGCCTGCCAACCGGAGCCGTGATGCACGGGCAGCCGGATCCGTCGACGAGACTCGCGTCGGGGGTTCCAGGGACCAGGGGTCCCCGAGGATCCGCGCCAGCGGATCATGGGGGGAGGTGCCCCCCTGGGCCAGCATCACGCGGGAGCCTGGGAGCTTCCCCGGAGGGGAAGCGAACAGGATCGGCCCGATCGCGCCCACGGTCAGGAGGCAGGCGGGAGCGACTCGGGGGTGGCCTCGTGGGTGAGCAGGCCGGCGTTGATCTCGCGCAGCGCGATCGACAGCGGCTTCTCCTGGGCGCTGGTCTCGACCAGCGGGCCGACGTGCTCCAGCAGGGCCTCGCCCAGCTGCGAGTAGTAGGCGTTGATCTGGCGGGCACGCTTGGCCGCGTAGATCACGAGGCTGTACTTCGAGTCGGTCGCCTCGAGCAGCTCGTCGATCGGCGGGTTGGTGATGCCCTCGGGCTGGGCGGGTGTACCGGACAAGGTGGTCCTTCCGGTGGCTAGGTGCTCAGGTGGCTAGGTGCTCAGGTCTGGGTCTGGCGGTTCGAGGACGGCGGCCGGACAAGGCCCGTCGTCGGAGTCCTGGGAACCCGCCTCTCGGCCGCGCGGCTCCTTGGGACGCCCAGATTCCGTCTTCCGGACGGCGACCAGAGGGCCACGCGGTGTGGTCGAGAGGGCTGGGGGTCATCCCCAGAGATCACTCGGTAATCAGCAATGATACCAACCGAGCCGCCGCGGCCTCGACGTCGTCGTTCACGACGACCGCGTCGAACTCCGGCTCGGCGGTGAGCTCGACCCGGGCGCGGGCCAGCCGGCGCTCGATCACCTCGGGCCGCTCGGTGCCCCGCCCGGTCAGCCGACGGACGAGCTCGTCCCAGCTCGGCGGGGTGAGAAAGACGAACCTGGCGGCCGGAATCGCCGCGCGTACCTGGCGGGCGCCCTGCAGCTCGATCTCCAGCAGGGCGGGCAGCCCCTCGTCGAGCCGCCGCTCCAGCGGCGCGCGGGGCGTGCCGTAGCGGTTGCCCGCGAAGGTGGCGTGCTCGACGAACTCGCCGTCCTTGACCATCCGGTCGAACTGGTCGTCGTCGACGAAGTGGTACTCGACGCCGTCGGTCTCACCCGGCCTCGGCACCCGGGTGGTCGCGCTGACCGACACCCAGACGTCCGGGAAAAGCCGGCGGACGGCGGCGACGACCGTCCCCTTCCCGACTCCGGACGGCCCGGAGAGCACCGTGAGACCCATCCGCCCACCTTAGGGCGCCCAGGGGCTGGTCCTGCCCCGGGCGGGGGCACTAGATCGCGTCTGAGGCCTCCGGCCACACGAGGCTCCGCCATCATCGCGTGGACTTCGGCCTGGGTGCTGGGACGCCGAGGCCGGCCGGAGACGAGCCTCCCGGTCCCCCGGGGTGCCCGCTCCGGCCGGCCTCGGCCTGTCCTAGCCAGGTATGGCGAAGGCAGGCTGCCCCGCCGTCCCAGCGTGGTCACCGGCTCCCCGGCCGTGGACGCGCCGGGGAGCACCAACCCACCGGCGGTGTCCGCCGAACGCCGCCAGCGAGCCCGTAGAGGTCCCGCATCGCGCTGGAGGCGCTATGCGGGGGGACGCGCCGGCGCCGTCGTCAGGACGCCGCGCCGAACTCCTCCAGGAGCGCGGCCCGCTGCTTGGCACCAAGGCCACGCAGCCGACGGGTCGGGCTGATGCCGAGTCGTTCCCGGATTCGCTGGGCCCGAACGCGGCCCACCCCCGGAAGCGACTCGAGCACCGCCGAAACCTTCATCTTGCCAACGACCTCGTCTTCCTCGGCCTGTTCCAAGACCGCGGCCAAGGTCGTCTCCGCCTTCTTGAGCCTTTCCTTGAGGTCAGCACGCTGCTTTCGCGCCAGCGCAGCCTTCTCAAGGGCGGCTGCCCGCTGCTCGGGCGTCAGGGGCGGCAGGGGCACGGTTACGCCTCCTCAAATGGGGTGATCGCGACGCGCAACCTAGCGAGTACTGTCGCGCCGGTCTAGCGGGGGTCGCTCCATCCCAAAGAAGGTTTACCGACCCGAAACGCCGGGTTACGAGCCCACGAGACCGCTGGCGCACGAGGGCCACCCAGCCCGCCAACCGGCCGGGAACGTCGCCTCCATGCCAGTACGGCATGGAGATGCCCCAAGCAGCCCCGGATAGCGTTACCGCAGGTCAGCGGCCCGCGACGGGCCGCCAAGGGTGGCCGCGAGCGCCGCCGCGACGACCTCCGGATCGGCCGCGCCGGTGACCGGGCGGCCCATCACCACGTAGTCGGCACCCGCCGCGAGGGCCTCCTCCGGGGTCGCGACCCGGGCCTGGTCCGCCCGGTCCGCGCCCCTGGGACGGACCCCTGGAGTGATGAGAGTCACACTATTTCCGACCTCTTCCCGGAGCCGCTCGGCCTCCCAGGGACTGCAGACCAGCGCGCCGGCACCCGCCTCCACGGCGAGCACCGCGAGCCGGCGGGCCGCGTCGAGGGCCGGCCCATCCCGCCTCGCCGCCGGCCGCGCGAGGCTTCGCCATCGTCGCGCGACCTTTGGCGGGGAGAGTCCGACGGCGGCGAGGTCGGCCTCGCCGAGAGAGGTCAACACGGTCACCCCGGCGACCGTGAGCGGCTCGACACCGGCCGCCGCCGCGGCCTCACCCGCCGCCTCGACGGCCGCCCGGACCATCGCCGCCCCGCCGGAGGCGTGCACAGTGACGAACCGAGGCCGCAGGACGGCGACCGAGCGCAGCCCGCCCGCGACCGTGGCCGGGATGTCGTGCAGCTTCAGATCGAGGAACAGCCCCGGCTCGTCGCCCGGAGCGCCCCCGCCGCCCAGCAGCCCTTCGGCGCGCAGCGCGGCGACGACGGCTGGCCCCTCCCGGTAGAACAGCTCCAGCCCGACCTTGAGGAGCGCCACGTGCGGCGCGACGGCCCGCGCCCACCGCAACGCGGTCGCCGCGTCCGGCGCGTCCAGCGCGACCGCCACCGGCGCCCTCCCCGAAGCCTGGACCGCCCCACTTGGCAGACCACTCACAGCTGCTCCCCTCTCACCGCCCAGAGGCGTCGCGCCGCCCCGTCAAGCAATCCGCGCGACCCAGCCACATGTGGTGACAACGCATCAGCACGGCGCCAACCCAGCCACACAATCAGCGTCCGACCAGGCCAGCGCCCGTCAGTCGTCCCACGAGCCCTTCACGCAACCTGACCACACCTAGTGACAGCGCATCGGCGCAGTGCCAACCCAGCCACGTCCTCGACCCCGGACCAGGCCAGCCCGGTAATACGCCCTAATCCGGAACCACGTGAAGAGGGCGCTCAGCGCCCGACAGGCGCTGCCCGGTTGCGGGCGCGGAGCGTCCGGCAACGGGAGCGCCCCAGGTCGTCCGGAGCTCCTCGTGGTACGACTGCAGCGGCCGAACGCCCAGCTCGCCGCGCACCAGCGACTCGATGCCCTGCACGCAGGCCGCCGCGGCCTGGATCGTCGTGATGCACGGGACGCCGGCCGTCACGCACGCGGTCCGGATCTCGTAGCCGTCCAAGCGCGGCCCGACGCCCCAGGGAGTGTTGATCACCAGGTCGAGCTGCCGCGCGTTGATCATGTCGACGCAGTCGACGAGGCCGTCCGCGGGCGCCCGGTGCTTGCCGAGCACAACCGCCTTCACCCCGTTGCGCCGCAGCACCGCCGCGGTGCCCTCGGTGGCGTAGACGGTGAAGCCGAGGTCCGCGAGCCGCTTGATCGGGAAGATCATCGCCCGCTTGTCCCGGTTGGCGACGGACACGAACACCCGCCCCGAGGTCGGCAGCGAGGCGTAGGCCGCCGCCTGTGACTTCGCGTACGCCGTCCCGAAGCCGCCGTCGATGCCCATCACCTCGCCGGTGGACTTCATCTCCGGCCCGAGCACGGTGTCCACCCCGTGACCGCCGGAGTCGCGGAACCGGCCGAAGGGCAGCACCGCCTCCTTGACGGCGATGTGCGAGTCCAGCGGCAGCGTCGCGCCATCGCCGGCCGCCGGCAGCAGCCCCTCGGCGCGCAGCTGGGGGACGGTCGCGCCGAGCATCACCCGGCTCGCCGCCTTCGCCAGCGGCACCGCCGTCGCCTTGGAGACGAACGGGACGGTCCGCGACGCCCGGGGGTTGGCCTCCAGCACGTACAGCACGTCGGACTGCAGCGCGTACTGGACGTTGAGCAGGCCGCGCACGCCCACGCCCCGGGCGATCGCCAGCGTGCTGTCCCGGATCCGGTCGAGCTCGGAGCGGCCCAGCGTGATCGGCGGCAGGGCGCACGCCGAGTCGCCGGAGTGCACCCCGGCCTCCTCGATGTGCTCCATGACGCCCGCGAGGTAGAGCTCCTCGCCGTCGTAGAGCGCGTCCACGTCGATCTCGACCGCGTCGTCGAGGAACCGGTCGACGAGCACCGGGTGCTCGGGCGAGATCTGAGTCGCCCGGTCGATGTAGTCGCGCAGCATCTCGTCGTCGTAGACGATCTCCATGCCGCGCCCGCCGAGCACGTAGCTCGGCCGGACGAGCACCGGGTAGCCGATCCGCTCCGCGACCGCGTGCGCCTCGTCGTAGGACGTCGCGACGCCGTGCGGCGGCGAGGGCAGGCCGGCGGCGGCGAGCACCTGGCCGAACTGTCCGCGGTCCTCGGCGAGGTGGATCGCCGCCGGGGACGTGCCGACGATCGGCACGCCGGCGGCGGCGAGGCGGCCCGCGAT
Source organism: Pseudofrankia coriaricola (assembly GCF_032027725.1). NCBI lineage: Bacteria > Bacillati > Actinomycetota > Actinomycetes > Frankiales > Frankiaceae > Pseudofrankia > Pseudofrankia coriaricola. The sequence continues at coordinate 15,264 of NZ_JASNFO010000098.1, forward strand.
GCCCAGCGGGGTCTGGCCCCCGAGCTGGACGATCACGCCGGCGAGCGGCCCGGCCTGCTGCTCGGCGTGCACGACCTCCAGGACGTCCTCGACGGTCAGCGGCTCGACGTAGAGGCGGTCGGCCGTGTCGTAGTCGGTGGAGACCGTCTCCGGGTTGCAGTTGACCATGATGGTCTCGTAGCCGGCGTCCGAGAGCGCCATGACCGCGTGGCAGCAGGCGTAGTCGAACTCGATGCCCTGGCCGATCCGGTTCGGCCCGCTGCCGAGCACGATCACCCGGGGCTTCTCCCCCGGCGCGACCTCGGTCTCCTCGTCGTAGGCCGAGTAGTGGTACGGCGTGGCCGAGGCGAACTCGGCGGCGCAGGTGTCGACCGTCTTGTAGACCGGCCGGATCCCGTGGGCGTGCCGGAACGCGCGGACCTCGTCCTCGGACGTCCCGAAGATCCCGGCGAGCTGGGCGTCGGCGAAGCCGGCCCGCTTGGCCCGCCGCACCGCCACGACGTCGTCACGGCCGGCGGCGGCGGTGGCCGCGGCGACCTCGTTGAGGAAGACCAGCTGGTCGACGAACCACGGGTCCATGCCGGTGGCGGCGGCGAGCTCGGCCGGGTCGGCGCCGGCGAGCAGCGCCTGCTGCATGACCTTCAGCCGGCCGTCGCGCGGGACGCGGGCCTGCTCCAGCAGCGCGGCCGCCTCGCCGACGGGCGGGGTGAACGAGAACACCGCCGTCGGGCGCTCCAGCGAGCGGAGGGCCTTCTGCAGCGCCTCGGCGTAGCTGCGCCCGACGCCCATCGCCTCGCCGACGGACTTCATGTGGGTCGTGAGCGTCTCGTCGGCGCCGGGGAACTTCTCGAACGCGAACCGCGGCACCTTGACGACGACGTAGTCCAGCGTCGGCTCGAAGGCGGCCGGGGTGGTGCGGGTGATGTCGTTCGGGATCTCGTCGAGGGTGTAGCCGAGCGCCAGCTTCGCGGAGATCTTCGCGATCGGGAAGCCGGTGGCCTTCGAGGCGAGCGCGGACGAGCGCGACACCCGTGGGTTCATCTCGATGACGACGATCCGCCCGGTGCGCGGGTCGACGGCGAACTGGATGTTGCAGCCGCCGGCGTCGACGCCGACCGCGCGCATCACCGCGATCGCGAGGTCACGCATCCGCTGGTACTCACGGTCGGTGAGCGTCATCGCCGGGGCGACGGTGATCGAGTCGCCGGTGTGCACGCCCATCGGGTCGACGTTCTCGATCGAGCAGACGACGACCACGTTGTCGGCGCGGTCGCGCATCAGCTCGAGCTCGAACTCCTTCCAGCCGAGCACGGACTCCTCGAGGAGCACCTGGGTGGAAGGAGAGGCCGACAAGCCATCAGACGCCATCCTGGCGAGCTCGTCGGGGTCGTGCGCGAAGCCGCTGCCGGCGCCGCCCAGGGTGAAGCTGGGCCGCACGACCACCGGGTAGCTGAACTCGTCGGCGGCGGCGAGGCACTCCTCGACGGTCACGCAGATCGCGCTGCGCGCGGTCTCGCCGCCGATGGTCGCGACGATCTCCTTGAACAGCTGGCGGTCCTCGCCGCGGCGGATCGCGTCGATGTTCGCGCCGATGAGCCGGACGCCGAAACGCTCCAGCACGCCGGCGTCGTACAGCGCGACGGCCGTGTTCAGCGCCGTCTGGCCGCCCATGGTGGCCAGCAGCGCGTCCGGGCGCTCCTTCTCGATGATCTTGGCGACGATCTCGGGGGTGATCGGCTCGACGTAGGTCGCGTCGGCCAGCTCCGGGTCCGTCATGATCGTGGCGGGGTTGCTGTTGACCAGCACCACCCGCAGGCCCTCGGCGCTCAGCACCCGGCAGGCCTGCGTCCCCGAGTAGTCGAACTCGCAGGCCTGGCCGATCACGATCGGCCCCGAGCCGATCACCAGGACGCTGCGCAGATCCGTCCGCCTCGGCATCACTTACCTCCCTTCTCCGCCGAAGGAGGCGCGAAAATGTCCTTCCTTCGCGCCTCCGGAGGCGGCCCAGGCCGCCGGGTCCCTGCCGAAGGAGGCGCGAAAATGTCCTTCCTTCGCGCCTCCGGAGGCGGCGAATGCCGCCGGGTCCCTGCCATGAGCTCACAGAACCGGTCGAACAGGCCCTGGGCGTCGTGCGGCCCCGCCGCCGCCTCCGGGTGGTACTGGACGCTGAACGCCGGCACGTCCAGGCAGGCCATGCCCTCGACGACATCGTCGTTGAGGGCGACGTGGCTGACGGCGACCCGGCCGAACGGGGTGTCGACGTGCGTCCCGTCGGTGGGCGCCGCGACCGCGAAGCCGTGGTTGTGGCAGGTCACCGCGATCTGGCCGGTCGCGAGGTCCTTGACCGGCTGGTTGATGCCCCGGTGGCCGTAGGTGAGCTTGTAGGTGCCGAAGCCGAGCGCCCGGCCCAGCACCTGGTTGCCGAAGCAGATCCCGAACAGCGGCACGCCGGCGCGCAGCACGCCGCTCGCCGCCTCGACCGCGTAGTCGGCGGTCGCCGGGTCACCGGGGCCGTTGGAGAAGAACACCCCGTCCGGCTCGACGGCCAGCAGGTCCTCGGCGGTCGCCCTCGCCGGCAGGACGTGCACCTCGCAGCCGCGGGCGGCCATCGACAGCGGCGTGTTGCGCTTGATCCCCAGATCGAGGGCGGCGACCCGGAAGCGCCGCTCGCCACCGGCAGGGGCGACGACGTACGGCTCGCGGGTGCTCACCTCGGGGGCGAGGTCGGCACCGACCATCTCCGGGCTCGCCAGCACCTTGTCCAGCAGCACGGCCGGGTCGGCGGACAGGCTGGAGATGCCGCAGCGCATCGCGCCGCGCTCGCGCAGGTGGCGGGTGAGCGCGCGGGTGTCCACCCCGCTGATGCCCACGACGCCCGCCTGGGCGAGCTCCGCGGCCAAGCCACGCTCGGCCCGCCAGCTCGACGACAGCCGGCTCGGGTCGCGCACGACGTAGCCGGCGACCTGGATCCCCGACGACTCGTAGTCGCGGTCGTTCACCCCGGTGTTGCCGATGTGCGGCGCCGTCATCACCACGATCTGGCCGTAGTACGACGGGTCACTCAGCGTCTCCTGGTAACCGGTCATGCCGGTGGAGAACACCGCCTCGCCGAACGTCTCGCCGACGGCGCCGTACGCCTCGCCAGCGAACGCCCGGCCGTCCTCCAGGACCAGCACCGCCGGCTGCTCGATCACTGGTTCGCTCCGTCCGGGCACGGCCCTACGGCCCCGTCCTCCGGCAGGTCCGCCTCCTCTGCGAAGGGCCTGGCCAGTTCCCCTGCTCCCACTGTGCCTCGTTCCCTGCTCGGTCAGGACCGCCTCGGCGGCCCCCGTCACATCCCGCGCCCATCGGCGCTCATATCCTCGTCACGAGGAAGACCCGTCGCCCAGGCCCGTCGCTCAGTACCCGGCGCCCTCGCGGCGGCGCCGGGCCAGGCACTCCAGTTCCCGCTCGGCCCGGTCGCGGACCCGGGCCTCGTCGGGTGTCCTCAATGCTCGCGGCGCGGCCAGCGGCGCGTCACGTCGTCATACGGGTCGTCCCCGTCCCCGGGCTGGGACGACCCCCCCGGCCGCCCGTCGGCCGCGTACGGATCCACCGAGGCGTACGGGTCGGACGCCGCATACGGATCGGCCCGCGCGTAGGGATCGGACGCGTAGGGATCGGCCGGGGGCCGGGGGTCCCGCGAGGCCCGCGAGGCCGGTCCGGGGTAGCCGCCCGTCGCCGCATACGGACCAGTGGGCCCGGCCGGCGGCACCGCGTCGTACGGGTTCGGCGGCGGCGTCGTCGGCGCGGGATAGGCCTGGGCCGGCGTCGGCTGCCCCTGGCCATACGGGTCGTACCCGCGGGCACCGGTCGGGCCCGCGACCGGCCGCTGCCCAGCCGCGGGGATCCCGCCAGGCCGGCCACCGTCGCCGGGCCGGGGGGGGCCGCCCGGTTGTGGGGCTTCCGCGCGCCACGGTGTGCCGCTGGCGGACGGCCCGTCCGCTCTGGTCACCGAGAATCCGTCCGTCTCCGGGCCCCCGTACGCTCCTCCACCGCCGCCGGCCGGCGGCGGCTGGCCAGCGGCCGGTGGCGGTGGCGCCACGGCTGGCGGGCGAGGAGCCGCCCCGGGCAGGCGAGGGGCCGTGGACGGCGGGTGGGGAGCCGTGGACGGCGGGCGGGGAGGCGTCGCCGGCGGGCGGGGACCGGTCGGCTGGCCGCCGGGAACGGCGCGCGGCGCGGCCCGGCGGCCCGTGTCGGCGGGGCCCTGGGCCGGCGACCAGCCTCCAGGAGAACCCGGCTGGCCCGGCTGGCTGGTACCCGGTGCGCCGGCCGCCGGCGGTCGCGCCGGCTGGCCGGGACGAGCCCGCCGCACCGGTCGCGGCACGCCGGCGCCGCCCGGGCCCGCCGAGCCAGGCGCGGGAGTGGGCGGCGCGCCGGGTGCCGCGGGGCCGGCGCCGTAGGCCACACCGCGCGGGTTGTTCACGTACGGGTCGTCGCCAGTCCCACCCGCCGCGCGCGGGCCGGTGCTGTACGGGTCGGGGCCAGGCGCGACCGCCGCGCGCGGGCCGGTGCCGTAGGGGTCGGCTCCGCGCCGGTCGGCGATCTCCTGCTGCAGGGTGCGGCTGCTGCTTCGGCGCCCGGGGCGGCCGCCGCGGCCGGACGCGGCCTGGTGCCCTCCCGCCCCGTGCACGCGGCCGCGGGCGGCGGCGACCGGGACGCCGCCCTCGGCGCCGACGGGTTGGTTCCGGCGCGGCCGCAGCTGGCGCAGCGAGCGCGCCACCGGCCGCGGCGAGGTGATCTCGCCGTCCATCGCGCGCGTCGGCGGCCCGATCAGGTCGTGCACCGAGCGCATCACCTTCGGCTGACGGGCCCGGTCCTCGCCGCGGAAGCCGGTCTCCAGCTCGCGGCCGTCCAACGACCAGGCGATCACCAGCAGCCGCCCTGGGGCGGCCACCTTGCCGGCGTGCGCCCGCTCCAGCCGGGCGCCGCGGACGGCCTCCCGGGGGATCCAGAACGCCGAGGCCCCGCGGTCGACCCGTATCCCCGCCTCGTTGACGGTCATGTAGGCGCCGTCCTTGCCGGACAGGCCGCGGGCGGAGAACCACTCGAGCCACTGACCGGCGTCGGTCGTCCCCAGGTAGGCGCCGCGCAGCGGGGCGGCGAGCACCTCGCCCGCCTCCTCCGGCGGGGCGAGCAGCTCCGGCAGGCCCTCCTCCTGCTGGGCGGCGCGGCGCCGCCAGGTCTGGCGCAGCCAGCCGATCACCGCGACCAGCAGCAGCACGATGCCGAAGACCAGAAGCAGGCGCAGGCCGATCAGGCCGGCCCCCCCGTCCGCGGCGGCGACGTGCGCGGTGACCAGGTTCATACGATCTTCCCGTCGAGGACCGTGGGCCGTCCAGCGAGGAAGGTGGCGTGTACCTGTCCCGGCATCGTCATCCCCCGGTAGGGCGAGTTCCGGCTGCGGCTGGCGAACCTCGCGGGATCGACAACCCAGCGCGCCTCCGGGTCGACGAGGGTCAGCGTCGCGGCGGCGCCGACACCCATCGAACTCCTGACGTCAACGGGCACATCGGGCAGGCCGCCGATACGGGCGGGCGCGAGCGCCATCCGCTCGGCGACACCCGCCCAGTCGAGCAGCCCGGTCGTCACCATCGTGTCGATGACGATCGACAGCGCGGTCTGCAGGCCCAGCATCCCCGGCCGGGCCGCGGACCACTCGGTCTCCTTGTCCTGCGGGGCGTGCGGGGCGTGGTCGGTGGCGACGGCGTCGATGGTGCCGTCGGCGAGCCCGGCGCGCAGCGCCTCGACATCCTCGGCGGTGCGCAGCGGCGGGTTGACCTTGTACACCGGGTCGTAGGTCGCGGCCAGCTCGTCGGTGAGCAGCAGGTGGTGCGGGGTGACCTCGGCGGTGACCCGCCAGCCCTTCGACTTCGCCCACCGGATGATCTCCACCGATCCGGCGGTGGAGACATGGCAGACGTGCAGCCGGGAGCCGACGTGCCCGGCCAGCAGCGCGTCGCGGGCGATGATCGCCTCTTCGGCGACGGCCGGCCAGCCGGCCATGCCCAGGCGCGCCGAGCAGGTGCCCTCGTTCATCTGGGCGCCCTCGGTCAACCGGGGCTCCTCGGCGTGCTGGGCGATGACGCCGTCGAACGCCTTGACGTACTCCAGCGCCCGGCGCATCAGCAGCGCGTCGGCCACGCAGTGGCCGTCGTCGGAGAAGACTCGCACCGCGGCGGCGCTGGTGGCCATCGCGCCGAGCTCCGCGAGCCGCTTTCCGGCGAGCCCCTCGGTGACCGCCCCGACCGGGCGGACCTCGCAGTGGCCGGCGTCCCTGCCCAGGCGCCAGACCTGCTCGACGACGCCGGCGGTGTCGGCGACCGGGTGGGTGTTCGCCATCGCGAAGACGGTGGTGTAGCCGCCGAGCGCCGCGGCCCTGGTGCCGGACTCGACCGTCTCGGCGTCCTCCCTGCCCGGCTCGCGCAGGTGGGTGTGCAGGTCGACGAAGCCGGGCAGCGCGTACAGCCCGTCGGCGTCGAGCACCTGGGCGCCGGTCTCGGTCGCGTCCAGCGTGCCCGCGGCCCCGGTCCGGGCGATCCGCCCGCCGGCGAGCAGCAGGTCAGCCCGCTCACCGCCCAGTGGCCGCACGGCGCGCAGCAGCCAGGCCTCCGCCGGACCGGGCACCTGACCTGACGTCATCTGGTGACCTCCCGCTCGTCCCGCTCGTACGCCCCGCCCAGCAGCAGGTACAGGCAGGCCATGCGGACGCTGACCCCGTTGGCCACCTGCTCGACGACGGTAGACCGCGCGGAGTCGGCCACCTCCGAGGAGATCTCCATGCCGCGCACCATCGGACCGGGATGCATGACCAGCGCGTGCTCCGGCAGGGTGGCCGCGCGGTCGGCGTCCAGGCCGTAACGGCGGCTGTACTCCCGCTCGGTCGGGAAGAAGGCCGCCGACATCCGCTCCTGTTGCACACGCAACATCATGACGACGTCCGAGGCGGGCAGCACGGCGTCCAGGTCGTAGGAGACGTCCACCGGCCAGGCGGACACCCCGTGCGGCACCAGTGTCGGCGGCGCGACCAGCGTCACCTTCACCCCGAGGGTGTGCAGCAGCCAGACGTTGGACCGGGCGACCCGTGAATGCAGCACGTCGCCGACGATCGTCACGGCCAGGCCGTCGAGCCGGCCGAGCCGGCGGCGGATCGTGAACGCGTCCAGCAGCGCCTGGGTGGGGTGCTCGTGGGTGCCGTCGCCGGCGTTGAGCACGCTGCCGCGCACCCAGCCGGCGAGCCGGTGCGGGGCGCCGCTGGCCGGGTGCCGGCAGACGACCGCGTCTGCACCCATCGCCTCCAGGGTCAGCGCCGTGTCCTTGAGGCTCTCCCCCTTGGAGACGCTGGAGCCCTTCGCCGAGAAGTTGATGACGTCCGCGGACAGCCGCTTGGCGGCGAGCTCGAACGAGGTGCGAGTGCGGGTGGAGTCCTCGAAGAACAGGTTGACGACGGTGCGCCCGCGCAGCGTCGGCAGTTTCTTCACCGCGCGGTCCGACAGCCGCGCCATCTGCTCGGCGGTGTCGAGCACGAGCAGCGCGTCCTCGCGGCGCAGGTCCGCGGTGCTCAGCAGGTGGCGGTTCACCGGCCGGCTCCCGCGGCGGGCGCCGCCGGCCCGTCCGGGGAGACGATCAGGACGGCGTCGGCACCGTCGGTCTCGGTGAGCCGGACGGCGACCGACTCGCGCCGCGACGTTGGCATGTTCTTGCCGACGTAGTCGGCCCTGATGGGCAGCTCCCGGTGGCCGCGGTCGACGAGGACGGCCAGCTGCACCGCGCGGGGGCGGCCGTACTCGGCCAGCGCGTCGAGCGCGGCGCGCACCGTGCGGCCCGAGTAGAGGACGTCGTCGACGAGGATCACCACCCTGCCGTCGACGCCACCGTCCGGGATGTCGGTGACGCGCAGCGGGCGGACAGCCCGCAGCCGCAGGTCGTCGCGGTACATCGTCGGGTCGAGCGAACCGGTCGGCACCGCGACGCCCTCGACATCATGGATGCGGGCCGCGAGCCTGGCGGCGAGCGGGACGCCGCGGGTGGGGATCCCGAGCAGCACGACATCGGCGCCGCCGGAGGTCTTCTCGAGGATCTGGTGGGCCATCCGGCTGACGATCCTGGCGATGTCGGCGGCGGCGAGCACCGTCCGGCTCACCCGCCCCGCGCCAGGGCCGGGGCGGCCTGGGCCGGCGTCTTCGCCATCGGCGCCGGAGGTCCGGGAACCGGCATCCCCCAGGGGAGCGCCCAGATCATCAACGGGGCCGTCATTACGGCGAGCAGCGTCAGCCACCCAGCCCTCCTTCCCCGCCTCACGGGACGGTCCTTAAAGGAGCGGTCCGAACGACGGTACCAGCCACCACGCCCGCTACCGGGCGTCGCGAGGAAGCCCACGGCGTGCTTGCGGGATGTCACACCGTCCTGTCGCGCAACGTGCACGCTCCGGCGCGGCGGCGGTACGCTCACGCGCCGCGATCCCCACTCTCGATGACGCTCCCTCACTTGCCAGTCACCCAGAGCACTCGCATGGCGACAGGACGTAAGAGTGACGTGAACCTCGTTCGATCCGAGTCACATCACGTTACCGTTAGCCGACGCTGCTCAACGGGTGCCCGGCGCCCGGAAGTCCCGACGGAGTAGCGCCAGGAGCGACGGTAGCGCTACAGAAAGTGGTACAAAGAAAGAGGCGACACGACCCCCCTCATGTCGGGTCGCAACCGCCTGGGCACTACTATCGGTAACCGCCGACGGCAAGAGCCTCGGCTCCATCTGACTCAGACCACGACAGGAGTGGGCACTCCGATGTCCGACTATGCGAAGGCGCTCGGTGCTCGGCTGCGGGCAATACGCACCCAGCAGGGGCTCTCGCTGCATGGCGTGGAGGAGAAGTCGCACGGTCGGTGGAAGGCCGTCGTCGTGGGCTCCTACGAACGTGGAGACCGCGCCGTCACCGTTCAGCGTCTGTCCGAGCTCGCCGAGTTCTACGGCGTGCCGGTGGGCGAGCTTCTTCCCGAAGGCTCGACCGTCGCTCCGCTGGAGCAGTCTCCGCGCATCGTCCTTGACCTCGAGCGGCTCTCGCAGGTCCCGAAGGAGCAGGGCGGCCCGCTCGCCCGGTACGCGGCCACCATCCAGAGCCAGCGCGGTGACTACAACGGCCGCGTCCTGTCGATCCGCTACGAGGACCTGCGGTCTCTCGCGGTGATCTACGACACCTCGCCGAGCAAGCTCACCGAGCAGCTCGTGTCGTGGGGCGTGCTCTCTCCCGAGGCCGGCCAGGAAGCCGCCGCCTCGGACGCCGGATGAGGCGCTGAACGCGCTCATTCCGTGTCGGGCGCCTAGGGCGCCCTCCCCACGTGGTTCCGGGCCCAGGCATATGGCCGTGGTTGGTCTGGGTCCGGCCCAGTGAGGTAGTCGCGTTGGCACAGCGCTAAAGGCGCCGTCACCAGCTGTGGCTAGCTCTCGCGCATGCTCACCGGAGCAATGTGAGCCCCTGGGCTCGCCGCCAGCGGCCGAGCCTTCGGGACTGCGTGAACACATGATCTGACGCCGGGCACCAACCCGGTACGCCGTACGAGGCGGCGTACCGGGGCAGCCGCGGCCAGTCGGCCGGCCCGCTCGCGAGGCGCGCTGACCGGCGGTGACCTGTCCCCGCGGCTAGTCCGCAGCGGCCGGCTTGACGTCCAGGAGACTGGCGAGCAGGCCGTTGACGAAGGCCGGTGAGCGGTCGGTGGACACCGACTTTGCCAGTTCCACCGCCTCGTCTATCGCCACCCGGTCGGGGACGTCATCCCGCCAGACCATTTCCAGGACCGCGATCCGCAGGATGTTGCGGTCCACCGCCGGCATCCGCTCGAGTGTCCACCCCTCGGCGTGCTCGGCGATGAGGCCGTCGATCCGCTTCTGGTGCTCGGCCACGTCCCGGACGAGGTCCCGGGTGTACTCGTTGACCGGCGGGTCGGACTGGGCCGACCGCGCCGCCAGCGTCTCCAGCGGGGAGGCGGACCGCAGGTCCGCCTCGTAGAGAATGTCGAGCGCGCGCTTGCGCGACTTCGACCTGGCGCTCAGCTGGTCACCCGGCCGAGGTAACGCCCGTCGCGGGTGTCGACCTTCACCTTCTCGCCGGTCGTGACGAACAGCGGCACCTGGATGGTCGCGCCGGTCTCCAGCTCCGCCGGCTTGGTGCCACCGGTGGACCGGTCGCCCTGCAGGCCGGGGTCGGTGTGCGAGATCGTCAGCTCGACGCTCGCCGGGAGCTCGACGTACAGCGGCGCGCCGTCGTGCAGCGCCACCGTCGCGACGGTGTTCTCCAGCATGTAGTCGGCGATGGTGCCCACGACGTCCGGCGGGATCGGGATCTGGTCGTAGGACTCGCTGTCCATGAAGACGAACTCGGCGCCGTCGCGGTAGAGGTAGGTCATCTCCCGCCTGTCGACGGTCGCGATCTCCACCTTGACACCCGCGTTGAAGGTGCGGTCGACCACCTTGCCGGTGAGCACGTTCTTCAGGGTGGTGCGGACGAACGCCCCGCCCTTGCCCGGCTTGACATGCTGGAAGCCGACGACGTTCCACAGGACACCGTCGATGTCGAGCGTCATGCCGTTCTTCAGGTCGTTCGAGGTTGCCACAGTGCCGAGTCTCTCTATGCGATCCGCTTCGTCGAGGTCGCGGACGAGTCTACTGAGTCACTGGTTCGCTCCGTCCGGGCGGCGCGCTCTGCTGCTGGTTCGCTCCGTCCGGGCACGGCACTCCGGCCCCTTACTCGCTTCGCTCCCAAGGGACCTCCGTGCCGTGTCCTCCTCCGCTCACGGGCGCTCCGGCGACCTCGCTGCGGCCCCCCTACGTCGCTTCGCTCGTAGGAGGGCCTCCGCGAGGCGCGCCTACGCGCCCAGCGCGGTTGCGTCCCGTCGCACGTCACCAAGCCAAAGCCGCACACCGGGCGGGGCCACTTCGCTTCGCTCGTGGGCGGGGCTCCGGGACGTCCCTACGAGCGAAGCGAAGTGGGGCGCCGCGTGGGTGCCGCTTCGGACTGGCGACATTCAAGTGCGACGCACCCATGCTGGCGCGGAGGCGGG
>NZ_JASNFO010000099.1:0-59742 GCF_032027725.1 Pseudofrankia coriaricola
CGCTTCCCACTTGTCTTCCGGGTAATCCCGGTGGCTCGGCCCTGGCGGACCAGGGCCGAGCCACCGATGCGTCAGTGCCTGTTGTCGCTACCCGCCAGTCGCGGCGGTGGTGGGCGCCCCGGTGCCGCCGGCGGGCGAGGTGGGCGTCTCGGTCGGCGGCCCGCTGGTGGGCGGCTTGGTGCTTGGCGTGACCGTCGGCGAGGGCGTCTCGGTCGGGGCCGCCTGCGCCGCGACGACCAGAGTGATCGTGTCGCCGCGGTTGACGGTCGCGTTCCTCGGGTTCTGGTCGAGGACGGTGCCCGCCGGCTGGTCGGCGATGGCCCGCTCGCTGATCGTGTACTTCAGGCCGAGGCTGGTCAGCTCCGACTGCGCGATGGAGACATCCCGGCCGACGTAGTCGCCGACGTTGACCTTCGAACTGACGACGTAGACCTTGACGCTGCTGCCCTTGGGCCATGGCTGGCCGCCCGCCGGGTCGGTCTTCTCCACCGTGCCCGCCTTTTGAGTGGCCTGGCCGATGAAGTCCTCGGGATCGGGCTGGAAGCCCGCCTCGGTCAGGAGGCGTACCGCGTCGTTCCTGCTCATGCCGGTGACATCCGGGACCTCGACCGAGTCCGGCGGGACCGCGACTGTCAGCGTGATCTTCGCCGTTTTGTCGATCTTGCTGCCTTCGACCGGGTCGATCTTGGTGACGGGCTCGGTCACGTCCGTCGGAGCGTCGGCGGTTTTGACCCGGTCGACCGTGATGTTGGTGAAGCCCAGGTCGCTCAGCTGGTTCTGTACCACCTCCCGCGACTGGAGGAGCAGGCCCTGCGGGATCGTCGCCTGGGTAGCGCCGGTCGCGCCGTCGCCGCCGCCCCCCTTGTTGCTGAACAGCGACGTCGCTACCAGCGACACGACGACGAAGGTGAGCACGACCGCGAGCCCGGCGAGCACCCACTTCCACGCGTTGGAGCCGCGCCTGGGCTCCGGTGCGGCCGGACCGCCTCCTGGGCCGTAGCGGTCGGACGCGCCGGGGGCGCCGGCCCGGTCGAACTCGTCGTCGTAGCGGCCGCCGTAGCCGCCGATCCGCGTGTGCTGGTCGTCGTAGTCGCCGCCACCGCCGTAGCTACCGCTTGGGTAGGGGCCCGTCTGGTCGTCGTAGCCGGTGTCGCGGTACCCGGTGTCGCGGTACCCGGTGTCGCCGTAGCGGGCGCCGCCGCCACCCCGGTAGTCGTCGCCGTAGCCGCCCGGGGCCAGCTGGGTGGCCGCCGCGGAGGCCCCGCCGCCGGCGGCCGGCCGCGGTGAGGGCAGCTGCGCGAAGACACGCCGGCCGGCGATCGCGCGCTCGAGGTCGTCGCGCATCTCCCCGGCAGTCGCGTACCGGTCGTCCGGCTCCTTCTCCAGCGCCTTGAGCGTGACCGCGTCCACGGTGGCGGACAGCTGCGGGTTGCGCCGCGACGGCGGGTCCGGCAGCTCCCGGACGTGCTGGTAGGCGACGGCGACCGGGTTGTCGCCGCGGAACGGCGGCTCGCCGGTGATCAGTTCGTAGATCAGCACACCGGTCGAGTAGACGTCGCTGCGCGCGTCGACCTTGGCGCCGCGCGCCTGCTCCGGGGAGAGGTACTGGGCGGTGCCGATGACGGCCTGCGTGGCCGTCATCGTCGACGACGTCGCGTTGTTGGCCTTGGCGATGCCGAAGTCCATCACCTTGATCGAGCCGTCCGGGCTGAGCATCACGTTCGCCGGCTTGATGTCCCGGTGGATGATGCCCAGGCGGTGGCTGTAGTCGAGCGCGGCGCAGATGTCGGACGTGATCTCCATCGCCCGGCGCTCGGGGAACGGCCCCTCCTGCTGGAGCACCTCGCGCAGCGTGCGTCCCTCGATGAACTCCATGACGATGTACGGCAGATGGACGCCGTTGATGACGTCCTCGCCGGTATCGTAGGTCGACACGATCGCCGGATGGTTCAGACCGGCGGCGGACTGCGCCTCCCGCTGGAAGCGCTTGAGGAAGTTCGGGTCACGTGCGAGGTCCGAGCGCAGCACCTTGACGGCCACGTCCCGGCCCAGGCGGATGTCGCGGCCGCGGTAGACCTCGGCCATGCCGCCGTAGCCGATGCCGGCACCCAGCTCGTACCGGCCACCGATGATCCGTGGCTCCGTTCCGTACATCTCTGTCACATCAGACACCAGCGATTCCCTCCCCGACGACGATCCCACCACCACCGGGACCGGTCGTCACCGCCTGTGTGATGGAGGCCGCCGCATGCGAGGAACCTCTCGAGCCGGCGAGGGAGCGCGTGATGAGCGCGGTGACAGCCACTGTGATCACCAGCAGGACGATCAACACCGGCAGGGTCAGCCTCCGGCGCTGCCTGCCGGCGGCTCCAGCCCGTCCGGCTCCCGCCCGGCCGGCTCCCGCCCGACGGCTCGCCGCCCGGCCCGGCTGCCAGCCGCCCGGCTCGGCGTCCTCGGCGTCGGTCGCCGCCGGGTGTGCCACCGCGAGCCCGGTCTCGGCCAGCTGGTCGTCGGCCTCACCGGGTGGCCAGGAACCGGCGGCGGCCGGCTGGTAGGCCGTCGGGGGCGGCTGGTAGGCGGTGTGCCCTGGCTGCTCCTGCTGGTAGGCGGCGGGTTGATAGCCGTTGGCGCCCTGCTGGTAACCGGTCCCGCCGCGCTGCTGGTAGCCGCCGCCCGGCTGGTAGGCCGTCGCTCCAGGCTGGTAGCCCGGCGCGCCCTGCTGGTAGCCGGTGGCGCCGGGCTGGTGCGCCGTCGCCGGGCTGGGGGTGCCCCGTCCGGGGCCTCCAGCATTGGCGTGACCACCCTGGGCCACGGGCGCCGCGACGGGGTAGCCGGGGCGCGCACCGCCGGGGTAAGCCGCCGAGTCTCCGGCGGGAACGCCGGAGGGACTGTCGGCCACCCAGGAGGGCGTTCTGGTCCGGCCGCGCGGCGGCGGCCCCGAGGGGCCTGGGTGGCGTGCCGTCATGTCGGGGCTCACGCCGGCGCCGGCGGCCCAGCGCGGCTCGGAGGCGAACACCTCGCGGCGGATGCCGGCGGCGCTGCGCGCGAACGCGCCGGCGGACGACGGCCGGCGCGCCGGGTTCTTCGCCATCGCCTGTTCGACCAGCGCGCGCACCTGGTAGGGCATGTCGGCCGGCAGCGGCGGCGGCGTGTCCTGCTGGTGCGCCATGACGACGACGATCGGGTTGCGGTCGTCGAACGGCCGGCGCCCGGCGAGGCACTCGTAGGCGACCACGCCCAGCGAGTACACGTCGCTGGCCGGGGTGACCGGGCGTCCGGACGCCTGCTCGGGCGAGACGTAGTACGCCGTGCCCATCATGATCCCGGTCGCCGTCAGCGGGGCTGCGTCGACTGCCCGCGCGATGCCGAAGTCGGTGACCTTGACCGCGCCGTCGGTGCGGATCAGCAGGTTGCCCGGCTTGATGTCGCGGTGCACGATGCCGAGCGCGTGCGCGGCCTCCAGCGCGTCCGCCGCCTGCCCGAGGATGTCGAGCATCCGCTCGGGCGAGAGCCGTTTCTCCCGGTGCAGGACCGCCGACAGCGGCTCGCCCTCGACCAGCTCCATCACCAGGTAGGCCGTCGGGTGGTCGTCGACGGTCGCGACCTCGCCGTAGTCGTAGACGGAGGCGATGCCCGGATGCGAGAGCCGGGCGGCATGGCGGGCCTCGCCGCGGAAGCGGACGAGGAAGGACTCGTCGCTGGCATACTCCGGGCGCAGCAGCTTGACCGCGACCGGCCGGCCGAGGGTCTGGTCGACGCCCCGCCATACCTCGCCCATGCCGCCGGTGGCGATCCGGCCGTCGAGGCGGTAGCGGTTGTCGAGAACGGTGTTCGGCGGAACGGCTCCGGCGAACGGCTGGGATGGCTGGTGGGTGGGCTGACCCGACGGGTTGTTCATCCTCGAACGTCCAATGCGGTCTGCATGACCTTCTGCGCGATCGGGGCAGCGATGGCACCGCCGGTCCCGACTTCTCCGCCGCCGTCCTCAACGACGACGGCGATGGCGATGGTGGGGTTGTCGGCTGGGGCGAAACCAACGAACCACGCGTGTGGCGGCTCGTTCGCCCCATGTTCGGCGGTACCGGTCTTCCCTGCCACGGACACGCCGCTGATCTGTGCTTTCCGGCCAGTACCCGACGTGACCACGGACTTCATCATGGTAGTCAGCTGGTCGGCCACCTGAGAGCTGATGGGCTGGCCGAGTTCCTTCGGCTCGGTCTGGGCAATCCGCTTGAGGTCAGGTCCCTGAAGCTCCTGTACGACGTACGGCTTCATCATCCGCCCGTCGTTCGCGATCGCCGCGACCACCTGTGCCATCTGCAGCGGGGTGACCCGCACGTTGTACTGGCCGATCGCGGACTGGGCGGTCTGCGGCTTGTCCAGGGACTCCGGGAAGACGCTCTTGGCCTGTGGCAGCTCGAACCCGTCGATCGTGGTGTCGAAACCGAACGCATCGGCCTGTTCCCGCAGCTTGTCGCCGCCGAGGTCCATGCCGAGCTGCGCGAACGCGGTGTTGCAGGAGATCGCCAGGGCGTGAATCAGCGTGTCGGTCTGGCCGTTGCCGCACCGCTCGCCGCCGAAGTTCGGCAGCTCGACGGTGCTCTGCGGCAGCGGTAGCCGGTCCGGTGCCGGGACCACGGAATCCGGGTTGTAGTTCCCGGTGGAGAGGGCCGCGGCGGCAGTAATGATCTTAAAAGTGGAGCCGGGCGGGTAGGTCTGCTGCGCGGCCCGGTTCAACAGCGGCTCGGCCTTGTCGCCACTGAGGGTGTTGTACTGCTGCTGGACGGTGTCCACGTCGTGGCTGGCCAGCGAGTTCGGGTCGTACGTCGGCGCCGTCACCATGGCGAGGATCGCGCCGGTGCGTGGGTCGAGAGCGACCACCGCGCCCTTGCGGCCCGCCAGCGCCTGCGAGGCGGCCTGCTGGATCGCCGGGTCGATCGTGGTGACCACCGAACCGCCCTTGCGCTCCGAGCCGGAGAACAGCGAGCTCACCCGGCTGGCCAGCAGCCGGTCGTCGTCACCGCTGAGGAACAGGTTCTGCGTGCTCTCGAGCCCAGTCGCGCTGTAGAGCGCGTAATAGCCGGTCAACGGCGCGTAGAGCGGGCCGTCCGCGTACTGACGCAGGTACTTGAACTCGTCGTCCACCGGCGTGGACGACGCGATCGTGGTGGAGCCGGCGAGGATCATCCCGCGCTGGCGGTCCAGGCGGGCGGCGATCTCGCGGCTGTTCGTGGGCTCCTGCTTGAGACTGCGCTGCTCGCCGACCTGCACCCAGTTCGCGTTGACGAGCAGGCCGGCGAACAGCGCGCCGCAGACCAGCATGACCCGTCGGATCGGCCGGTTCATGTGCGACGCGCGCTGGTCCGGACCGGACCGCCGCGCGTCGCCTGGACTACTCGGCTGGCTCATGGGTCTCCTGGGTCTCCGGAACCTCGACCCTGCGGACGATCTCGGTCTGCACGTTCGCGACCTGGTCGGGCTCGACCTCCAGGACCTCCTGCGCCTCTGCCTGACGACGGCGGACCGTATCGCTGATCCGCAGCAGCAGGGCGATGATCGCGGCGTTCGCGACCAGCGACGACCCACCGTACGAGACGAACGGCAGCGTGACCCCGGTCAGCGGGATCAGCCGCATCACGCCGCCGACCTGCACGAAGACCTGGATGCCCAGCGTCGCGGCCAGCGCGGTGGCCAGCAGCTTGCCGAACGGGTCCGGGGCGGTCAGCGCCACCCGCATCCCGCGCACGACGATCAGCAGGTACATCATCAGGATCGCCATGACCCCGGTGAGCCCCAGCTCCTCGCCGAGGCTGGCCATGATGAAGTCGGTGTTCGCGAACGGCACCTTGTTCGGATGGCCCCGGCCGAGGCCGGTGCCGGTGATCCCGCCCGCGGCAAAGCCGTAAAGGCCTTGGACCAACTGGTAGGACTTGTTGCTCGGGTTCGTCCCGTCGAACGCGTGCAGCCAGATGTCCACCCGCACCTGCACATGGCTGAACAGGTGGTAGGCGGCGAGGGCCGCGGCGATGAACAGGCCAAGGCCCACGACGACGAACCGGGCCCGCTCGCTGGCGACGTACAGGACGACCAGGAACATCCCGAAGAACAGCAGCGACGAGCCCAGGTCACGTTCGATGACCAGCACGCCGAGCCCGGCGACCCAGGTGAGGATCGCCGGCACGTAGAAACGTGGCCCCTTCGACCACACCCGGCTGATGACGCCGGTGTACGTGCCGCTCGAGTCGGTGACGTCGGCGGGCGCCGCCGGCTCGCCCGGGCCGTGCGCCCCCGGCCGCAGCCGCCTGATCGCGCCGGTGAGGGCGGCGGCGGCGTTGCCGGTCGAGCGCCTGCGTGCCTTCGTCACCACGTGCGCCGACATCAGCGCGCCGAAGGTCCGCAGGTAGCCGGCGAAGAAGATGGCCAGCAGGATCTTCGAGATCTCGCTCGGCTGGAAGGAGAACGGGCCGACCCGCAGCCACAGCCTGGCGCCGTTGATCGTCGCGCCGATGCCCGGCAGCGCCGGCAGGCACAGGAACACCAGGCCGGCCAGGCCCGCGGTGAACGTGTAGCGGGCGAGCGTGCTGTGGTTGCGCACCAGCGCCAGGACCAGCGCGAACACGATGACCGACAGCGCGGTCCAGACGATCTGGGTGTGCGCCGCGCTGGGTGGGATGGCGCGACCGGCCTGCTTCGCGGCGTCGGACCTGGCCAGGTCTAGCCGGTAGATCATGACGAGCCCGAGCCCGTTGAGCGCAGCGCACAGCGGCATCAGCAGTGGATCTGCGGCCGGCGCGAACCGGCGCATCGCCAGGTGGACAAAGCCCCACAGCACGTAGAACCCGAGCGCGTACGTGGCGATGTGGTAGGTCAGATGGCCGTCATGCGCCAGCGTCAGCGCGGAGAGCGCCGCGGTCGTCAGGATGCCCGCGGCCACCAACAGAACCAGCTCGCTCCGCCGGTAAGGGGGTAGCTCTACCCCCTGCGGCGAAGGGACGCGGGCGAAGGCTGACGTGAGGTTCGCGGACCATTGCCGGCGAGGCGGCAGGGTCATGGGAACGAGACGGGTGCGCTCTGGCAGGAGGCCGGGTTGGTGGCGCACGCGGCCGCCGAGGCCGCCGCCGCGCTCGGGTCCGGGGAGCCCGGAACGGTCGCTGACGCGGTCGGGCTCGGACTCGGGGACGTCGACGTGTTGGACTCGTCGGTGTCAGTGTCCTGGACCTTCTTCAGCCCATGGACCTTGTCCAGCGCCTCGTTGAGGTCGTCCACGCGCACCCCGGACCGCACGGCGCTGCGGTCCGGCTCAGCGATCGTGGAGATCGGGTCGTAGGTGGCGTGGAGGTGGGCCAGCGCGCCGAGACTCGGGATGCCCTGGAAGATCGCGACCTTGTCGTCCTGCACGCCGACGTAGTACTGGTCGCGCATCCACGCCAGGCCCGCCACCGCGGTGACGACCAGCAGCACGACGACCGTCACGCCGATGAAGATGAGGCGCCGCCCGCCGCGGCCCCGCCCCGCTCCCTCGGCGAAGTCCTCGGCGGACAATCCGCCGCGCTGGGTGCCTCGTCCGATCCGCGCGGCCTTGGCCGCAGCCGAGTCGGTGTCCGGGTCGCGGGGGTTCGGGCCGACCCGCGCGGCGGTCGCGCCCGGGACCGTGCCCTTCTCCGCGGCGGCGCCGGCGACCAGCGCGCCCTCCATCGACTCCTCGTCGTCGACGATGTCCGCGACGACCACCGTGATGTTGTCCGGGCCGCCGCCCTTCAGCGCCAGCTCGACCAGACGGTCCACGGCGTCCCGCGGGGTCGTCCCGAGCAGGGCCTCGAGGATCGTCTCGCCGCTGACGACGCCGGACAGGCCGTCGCTGCACAGCAGATAGCGGTCGCCCACCCGGACCTGGCGCACCGAGAGGTCCGGCTCGACCTCCCGGCCGTCGAGCGCGCGCATGAGCAGCGAGCGCTGCGGATGGGTGTTCGCCTGCTCCGGAGTGATCCGGCCCTGGTCGACGAGATCCTGCACCAGCGTGTGGTCGTGCGTGACCTGGCTGAGCACCTCGT
The DNA here is from genome assembly GCF_032027725.1 of Pseudofrankia coriaricola. Lineage (NCBI taxonomy): Bacteria > Bacillati > Actinomycetota > Actinomycetes > Frankiales > Frankiaceae > Pseudofrankia > Pseudofrankia coriaricola. The sequence goes on from NZ_JASNFO010000099.1 coordinate 8,052, forward strand.
CGCGCAGGAGGTAGCAGCGAGAGTCCCCGACGTGCAGCACGCCGAGCTGGTCGCCGGAGGCGAGCAGCGCGGTGACCGTGGTGCCCATCCCGTCGAGCGTCCCGTCCCGGGCAGCCATCGCGCGTAGCTGCGCGTTCGCGTCATGCATGGCGGCGACGAGGGCCTCGAGGAGGTCGTCGGCGTCGATCTCGGTATCCAGGTCGGCGAGCGCGGAGATAACCGTCGAACTCGCCACCTCACCGGCGGCGTGACCACCCATGCCGTCGGCGACGGCAAGCAGGTAGGGACCGGCGTAGGCCGAGTCCTCGTTGCCCTCTCGGACGTGGCCGACGTCCGAGCGGATCGCGTAGTGAAGCCGAAGGCTCACCGGCGGAACTCCAGGACCGTCTTGCCGATCCTGACCGGCGCGCCGAGGGATACCGGCATGGGCGTGGTCACTTTCGTGTGTTCGAGAAACGTTCCGTTGGTGGAGTTGAGATCTTCGACGAACCACCGCCCGTCGTGAGGGACGAGTCTCGCATGTCGACCGGACGCGAAGTCATCGTCGAGAACCAACGTCGAGTCCGGCGCGCGTCCGATGGTGATCGGTTCGCCAGTTAGTGGGATCACTGTGCCCGCTAGGGGGCCCTTTGTGACCACGAGCTTGCTTGGCGGGTATGCATTGGGTGCGTTCAGTGCTGACGGGACCTGTATGCCCGCCCGTGGCTGAGCCACTCGCGGCCTCGCCGGCCCTCGCGGGGTGGGGCCACGGCCGACAGGCGCGCCCGCGCCACGCCGTGCCTGTCGGCGCGTCGGGCCGAGCACGTCCGCCCGCACCGCGCGGACCGCCAGCAGGACGAACGCCCAGAGCAACGTCAGGTAACCGATTTTCACCAGCAGCAGGACGAGCTCGTTCGGCTGGGTTGGATCCATCAGGCTTTACCAGCTCCGGTCGCTCGGAGGGGGTGGGCCGGGCCGACGTCGGTGGTCGTCGGGCCGAGGACGAGCAGGGGTCCCGCTGGGCAGTTCGGTGTCGGCATCGTAGATCTCGTCGGGAGCACGGTCATCGCGACCACCGCGGCCGGGCCCACCTCGGTCGGCCGGGGGGCCGCCGAAACCGTTCGCTCCCCGCGGCGCACCGGGACGTTCCGTACTGGGACGTTCAGCACCGGGACGTTCGGTGCTGAACCGCTCAGAACCATAGCGTTCAGAGCCCGGGCGTCCACGGGGGTGCCCGTCGGCACGGCGACCGGAGCCATAGTTGTCTCCCCGATCAGGGTACAGATCGGCGTCCGCATCCTGACGGGAGCGGGCATCCCGGGCATCCCGTCCGTCGCGCGGGTCCCGGCCGCCCGCATCTCGATACGGCTCGTTACGTGGGCTTGACGGGGTTCCGGGGGCGTCCTCGCGATGGCGCTCACCCCGCGGCGGCGGACTGGAGCGGTCGGCATATGGATCCGGCCGACCTGGCCGATCCGGTCGGACGGGCCGGACGGGTCGGACGGGTCGGACGGGCCGGATGGGCCGTTCCGACCGGGCCGCCGCCGCCGCCGCCGGTGGCGGTGGCGGCGTCGGTGCGTCCTGGAAGGGCTCTCCATGGAGGTTGGAACGGTCTCGATACGGCTCGCCACGCGGGTGGGGACGATCCCGGTCCGCGTACGGGTCCGGCCGGCCGGCGGGCGGCGCGTCCTGGTAGGGCTCCGCGCGCGGGTTGGAACGGTCCGCGTAGGGCGGCTCGGGGCGGCGATCCCGTTCACGTGGGCGATACGGCTCCTGGCCGCCGGGGCGGCGGGAGGGGTCCGCCGGTGGCGGCGTCGACGTCCGAGCCGGCCGCGCGTCCTCCCGAACGAACGTGATCAGCGCGTTGCCGAGCTCGATCAGATCCCCGTTGACCAGCTTCACCTGCGTCGCCGGACGGCCGTTCACGATGCTGCCGTTCGTCGAACCGGCGTCGACATAGAGGAAATGGCCGTCCGGCATGCTCCGGATCTCGCCGTGCTGGCGTGACACCCCGGTGTCCGTAAGCCGGATATCGCATTCCACACTGCGGCCGATCAGCGTCGACTCGCCCGTCAGCGCGTACTCCCGCTCCGTCCCCGGCGGCGCATCCTTGCTCGTGATCATCAGGTGGGGGGTACCTGGCGTCGCGCGTGGGCCGCCGCCGCGCGGGCCGGCGCCGCGCGGGCCAGCGACAACCCCCGGATCGGCCGAGGCCACGCTGCTGCGGATCCGGAACACACCGACGTCGAGATCCTGCGCCTCCGACAGCTTCACGCTCAACGGCCCGACGAACGTGTACCGCTGCTCGGCCGCGTGCTCACGGACCATCTCCGCCAGCTCGTCACACAGCGCCCGGGAATAGGGCGCCAGACGCGTATAGTCTCCGCTGGCCAGCTCCACCGCGAACTGGTTCGGCACCAGCACCCGGTTCGAACTGATCGCCCGCCGGTCGTCGGTCTCCCGCGCCAGGGCACCCGCGATCTCGACCGGTTCGACGCCGCCCTTGAAGACCTTCGCGAACGCGCCCTCCACGAGGCCGCCCAGGCGGCGTTCGAAGCGCTGCAGCACGCCCATGCCCGACCTCCCTTCGCCCGATCTGTGGATCGTATGACGGGGGCGTGAGAACGCCCCCGTCGTCGGGTGTCGAGCGCCCGACGGGACTGGTTACAGGTTCAGTGTGTAGGCGGGGCCGGTCGTGGTCTGGGGCCGGGGTGGTGGCCAGCCTGGTCGGCAGGGGACGCTGGTCGGCAGGGGACGCTATCGGACGAGGCGCCGGGCGCCACCGTCTTCGGGCGCTTCGCGCAGGTCGTCTCATCGATACCCCGCCGACCCCGGTGCCATAGGTCCGCCCCGGAGCGCACGGTCCGCCGCCGGCCCGCGTCGGCCCGAGCCCAGCCGCCCACGCCATACAGCCTGACCCGCAGCCAGTCCCGGCACGCGCCCGGCGCCCGACGGCGAGGGCGGCCCACGTCTGCGCCCCACGCTGACGTGGTACGGTAGCTCCGGTCACGAGATAAGACCACTCGGGCGAGTGGCGGAATGGCAGACGCGCACGGTTCAGGTCCGTGTGTCCGAAAGGACGTGGGGGTTCAACTCCCCCCTCGCCCACGCGATCGGGCTTCCCTGTTCGCGAATCCTTTGGATTTGCTCCCGGGCTCCCGCGTTATATTGCTCCGGGGCCGAGCCCCGGTCCCCGCGCCAGGGAGGGCTTCGTCCCCCTGGACCCCCCGGAACGATTTGGGTGGGTTTCGTTTTTTGGTTCCTTGCCTTTTTGTGGTGGCTGGTTCAGGTTGAATTTTTGGGTTGCGATGAGTTTTTCTGAGCATTGCGGAAATTGAGGTTTGGCTGGGTGTGCTTCCTTGCTGTGCTTCGAGTCTTGGTTGTGGTGTTGATTTGAGGGTGAGGTTCAGGGGCTGAGTGGAGGGATTGTTTCTCCTGGTCCATTGATTGGGGTGGTACTGAGGCTGGCGTTACCGGGTGCCGGTGCTGTGGGTGGTCTTGGTTTCTCGGGTGGAGTGCCCGCGGTCGTCGTGGGGCGGCGTGCGTCGAGCTGGGGCTTTGCCTCCCGGTCCCGCCGGGCTGGGCGGCCAAGTGTCTGGCGTGGAGAAGGCTGGGGCCTGGCTGGGATGCCGTTTTCAGCGCGGGTGCGGTCGGCCGTGGTGGCGCGGTGGCGGAGATCGGTCCTGGGTTTCGCTCCGTGTTCGTCCCGGGCTCGCGGGGGGTGCCAGAGCGGGCTGTGGTTTCTGACCCGTCGGGACGCTGGACCCAGGCGGGTGTTGGAGATCGCGGCCGAATGGTTGCCGGCGATCTCCGACGGGTGAAGGGCGGCGGTCGGACCAGGCTCCGCCGTCGGAGTGCCGGTGGCCCTGATGGGTGGAGCCGGCGGCGATTTTGCCGGTTTGGCTGCTTTCCTTCTTTCTTTCGATTCGGGCCCGCCTGTCGAGACGGGCCTGGTCGGGGTGTTTATCCCGAATTGCGGGGATGGAATTGCTGCCGGTGGGGGAGGCGTGATGACAGGGATGGAGAATTCGTCGCCGTCGCCGATACCTGAGTGGAATCGAGGGCGGTTGTTGCGGGTGTGTTCGAAATCGGGTGACTGCTGCCGAGGTAAGGACGGCTGGCGGTGACCGCCGGTACCTCGCGGGTGGCCTACGTGACGCGCCACGCGCCGACGGCGGTCCGCGGACTTCGGACCGGCTCGCCACCGGTGTGCGGGGCGACACCAGCACACCGACCCGTGACCCGCCCAGCCGCCGCCGTCTCGACCGCTGAAGGACGAGTTCGCTGCCTTGGTCGACGCATCCCGCATGGACCACGGAGAGCCAGTCCGTCGGCGCGTGCGTCCGAGGAGGAGATCCGGCCGAGGGCGGCGCGAAGGCGTTGATCCTTCGCGCCGCCGGTGGCGTCGGCTCGGGTTATTCGCCGAGCTCGGGCTGGGCGGGGCAGGTGGACAGGACGCCGCGCATGGCGTCGGCCTCGGCCTGGGTGACCCAAAGGTGGTAGCGGGCCTTCAGGCCGACCTGACGTGCGACGTAGGTGCACTGGTAGCCCTTGGCGGGCGGGAGCCACTCGCCCGCGTCCTGGTCGCTCTTCTTGATGTTTGTCGGGCCGTCGACGGCGAGCAGGTTCTGCGGATCGTTGGCGAACGCCAGCCGCGTGTCGTCGGTCCAGGCGTACGCGCCGGTGCGCCAGGCGTCGGCGAGCGCGACGACGTGATCGATCTGTACCGCCGAGGCGTCCCTGGACCGGTTGAAGCGGATGATCCGGTTGGTGTACGGGTCGGTCAGCTCGCCCGTGAGGACGATGCAGTCGTCGCTCTTACCGACCGTGACCGAGCGCAGGTCGCGGTGCAGGATGTCGTTGCGGGTGTCACAGCTGTTGTGGTCGACGTCCTTCCAGGCGGTGCCGAACTCGTCGCGCTGGTACTTCTTCTCGGTGCTCAGCGGCTGCACCTGCAAGGTGGCCAGCACCGCCAGCGCCGAGCCATCCGCGGCTACTCCGCCCCCGCCGCCCGTCGCCGCGCCGTCCGCGGGCGTGGGCGACGCGCTCGCGAGACTGTCGACGGCCTGCTGGACCCCATCGCACGAGGTCAACAGCATCGCGGCGACCACACTGGCCACCAATGCCACGGCGGCCGCCACGCTCACTCGTCGCGACACCAACTTGCTCATCTACGCCCGCCTGTCCTTTGTCCGCCGCCCGTGCGGCTGCCGCCCGATCGTCCGTGGGCAGTCTGCCTCATCGGTCCAGTTTTCCGGGTAGCCGACGAGATGCACGAGCCGCCCCCATCGTGAGCTTTGGCACCTCTGGCGCTGGTTGCGACCCACGAATTCGGGTGTGTGATCGAACGGGTCGATCCCGCCGGCTTGGGGCCCTTACAGTGGCCGCATGCACGTGGGGGGCTCGCAGGTGGTCAAGGTGGTTGTGCCAGGCCGGCCGTTGCGCCGCGACGCGGAACGGAACCGGGAGCGCATCCTACGGGCGGCCCGCGAACTGTTCGTCGAGCAGGGCCTGAGCGTCGGCGTGGACGAGATAGCGCGGCGCGCCGGCGTCGGCATGGGAACGCTGTACCGCCGGTTCCCGAACAAGGACGCGCTCGTGGAGGAGACGCTCGTGACGGCGGTCGCGCGGGTGCGCGAACTCGCCGTTGCCGCTCTTGAGGCGCAGCCTCCCGGGCGGGCGCTGCGCGAGTTCCTGGTGACCGGGCTGAGTGACGACGCCTGCCGCTGGGCATTCGTCTCTCGCCGGCTCTGGACCGGACGCACCCGCGCGGCCGTCTTCGACGAGGTGGTGCCGCTGATCGGGGAGATGTTCGCCGATGCTCAGCGTGTCAGACTGCTGCGCCCGGATGTGGTGCTGGCGGACCTGATCGTCCTGCTACGCGCGTTGCGGGTGATCCTCGAACTCACGGACGCGTCGGCCGAGGGCACGTGGCGCCGCTATGTCGACCTGATGCTCGATGCGCTGCGTCCCAGCGACCACAACAGCCGCCTCGACGATCCGCCGGTCTCGCTCGCCCAGCTGGCCGGTGCGCCCCTGACCACCGCCGAGCTCGGGTAAGCCGCCCGGTGGGAGAACGCGGGCAGCCGCCGGCAGACGTCCGCGGCGGGCAGACCCGCCGTCTACAGGACGAAGGGTGGGACGGACGTGTCGGCCGTCATCGGGCGGCCGAGCGCGGCCCAGGCCATCATGCCGCCCTCAAGGTTGTGGGCGTCCCAGCCGCCGCCGACCAGGTAGGCGGTGACCCTGGCTGAACGGTTGCCGGAGCGGCAGACCGCGACCACGCGCGCCGAGCGCGGGACCTCGCCGAGACGGCCGGTGAGCTCCCCCATCGGGATGTGGGCCGCCCCGTCGATGTGGCCGGCCACCCACTCCTCCGGCTCGCGCACGTCGAGCAGGAACAGCTCGCCCGGGGTTCCCGGTGGAATGTCGGCGACCGTGACGGTCGGCACCTGGTCAGATCCCACGTCGCCATCCTCGCACCCCGCCGCGGCAGTCTCGCGACTGGGGCCGGCCCGCCGCGCGCCACTCCGCCGATGGCGCGGGGAGGTGCCTCGGCCTTCGCTACTTGAGGAGGCGCGACAGGCGGCGGTCGGCGAGGACCCGACCGCCCGTCTGGCAGGTGGGGCAGTACTGCAGGCTCCGGTCCGCGAAGGAGACCTGGCGTACGGTGTCGCCGCACCGCGGGCAGGCCTGCCCGGTGCGGCCGTGGACGGCCAGGTTCGCCTTCTTCTCCGCCTTCAGGTCGGCGGCGCCCAGGCCGCCGGCCGCGTCGACCGCGGCGCGCAGCACCCCGACCAGCGCGGCGTGCAGCGCCGAGACCTGCTCGGCGCCAAGACCGCTCGCCGGCGCGAACGGCGAGAGCCGTGCCGCCCACAGCGCCTCGTCGGAATAGGCGTTACCCACGCCGGCAAGCACCGACTGGTCGGTGAGAACCCCTTTTGTCTGGGCGCGCCCGGCGGCGGCGAGCAGTCCCGCGAGCGCGTCGACGGTGAACGCGTCGTCGAGTGGGTCGATCCCAAGCCGGGCGACGCCCGGCACCTGGGCCGGGTCACGCACCAGGTAGACGGCGAGGCGTTTCTGGGTACCCGCCTCCGTCAGGTCGAAGCCGGACCCGTCGGTGAACACCAGCCGGAAGGCGAGACCCCCGCGGCCGCCCCGGCCCGGCGCGGCCGGTTGGTTCTCCTTCCAGCGCAGCCAGCCGGCCCTGGACAGGTGGGCGACCAGGTCGAGCCGCTCGCCGCCCGCCGCGGCGAAGACCAGATCCAGGAACTTTCCGTGCCGGGTGGCGTCGACCAGTGTCGCGTCCAGCAGGTCGCCCGGCCCTGGAGATACGGTGCGCAGCGCGTTGATCGCCACCGGCTCCGCCCGCGCGACCACCTTGCCGACCGCGCGTTCCCTCAGGACCGACGCAAGCGCTTCCATCTCCGGCAGCTCCGGCATGGGACCTCCCCCACCGATTGGCTAGGTCGGGGTTTGGCGCCCGCCGGCGCGTTCGGCGCCTGTGCCAGTCGGCAGCCAATCGGCGGGGACCCCGCGGGCAACTCATTCAGAAGCAGGAGACGGGACCCAGGGGCAGGAAGGTCAGGGCAGCTCCGGCATGAGGCCAGTGTCCCCTACCGCGTGCGATCGTGGAGGTATGACAGCTGGCGGTTCGGTCCATGACGGCTTGACTGATGGCCCGTGGCTGGCCTGCCCCTGGTGCTCGGGGATCGTCCCGCTGGCTCACCTCGTTCCCTCTGACGAGGAGCCGGGAACCGTGAACGCTGTCTGCGAGGGCTGCGGTCGCCGTGTCTCGTTCCTCCCGCCAGAGGAGCCCAACAGGCCGTTGCCCGATCTGCCGGCGTCCTGAGCCAATCTTCGGATTTCTGTGAAGTCTCCGTTGCCTCCGCGGCGAAGGGGCGGCCGAACCGGAGTCGTGGCTGAACGGGCAGAGGCCGTGTAACGACGAGGAAACAGCGGACGAGGACGGGACGGTGTGTCGGCTACCTGAACGCGGGGGGCGGAGAAGCGGGGTGATGAGGGAGACTGCGGCTGGCGGGTCGCGCCGGGTCGGGCGGTGTTCACTGGCAGGCGACGTGGCGAGGCGGATGCGAGAACAGGCGGGACGACGGCGAGGGTGACCGGGGTCATCGGGCCAGGAGACCGGGGGCGCGGGTGACGGAGGACGTGGCGGGCGCGGCGCGACGCCCGGCCTCCGGGGTGCCGGGCGAGCAGCTCGCCTCGCACGACCCGCGCCGGATCGGCCCGTATGCCCTGCTCAGCCGGCTGGGAACCGGCGGGATGGGGACGGTCTACCTCGGCCGGGGGCCGGCCGGCCGGCTGGTCGCGGTGAAGGTCATCCGGCCTGACCTGGCGGCGGACGAGGAGTTCCGCCGCCGGTTCCGCCAGGAGGTGGCCGCCGCCCGCCGGGTCGCCCCGTTCTGCACCGCCGAGGTGCTCGACGCCGACCCCGACGCGGCCGCGCCGTACCTGGTGACCGAGTTCATCGACGGCCTGCGTCTGGACCAGGCGATCGCCAGGGGCGGCCCGCTCATGTCGTCGACGCTGACCGGCCTCGCGGTCGGGGTGGCCACCGCGCTGACCGCGATCCACCGGGCCGGGCTGATCCACCGTGACCTCAAGCCGAGCAACGTGCTGCTGTCACTGTCCGGTCCCCGGGTCATCGACTTCGGCATCGCCCAGGCGGTGGCGGCGGACAGCAAGGCCAAGCCGACGTCGTGGGGGTTCGGCTCCGCGGGCTGGATGGCGCCCGAACAGATCAACGGGCAGTCGATCGGGCCGGCCGCGGACGTGTTCACCTGGGGCATCCTCATGGCCTACGCCGGTACCGGCCGGCACCCCTTCGGCGAGGGGCAGGACATCGACCTCGCCTACCGGACCGTCTCGGCCGAACCCGACCTGACCGGCCTCGTGCCGCCGCTGTACGGCGTGGTCGCCGCGGCGCTCGCGAAGGACCCCGACGCCCGCCCCAGCGCTCGCGACCTGCTGCTCGCCCTCGTCGAGACGGGCCCGACCGGCGGCGCGGGCCTCGCCCCCGGGGAAGAACTGCTCGGGCTCGCCGCGGATCGGGCGGACGTGATGGCCGGTCCCGTCGTGGCGGCACTGACCGGCCCAGATCTGCACGGCCCAGATCTGCACGGCCCAGATCTGCACGGCCCAGATCTGCACGGCCCAGATCTGCACGGCCCAGATCTGCACGGCCCAGATCTGCACGGCCCCGGTCAGCAAGGCCCCGGTCAGCAAGGCCAGGACCAAGGCGGCGCGGGCCAGGGCCGAGCGCTGCCCAGGACGCGGGTCGCGCCGCCCGGCTACGGCGCCACCAACTACGGCCCGAAGGGTCAGCGCCCACCGGGCAGCCGGGAAGCGGCCCAGGGGTACGTCCCACCCAACCGGGGCCAGGCCGCCCACCCCGGAGCCCCCGGGGAGATCGTGTCGCCGCGACGGCCGTCGACCCCCGTCGGGGGGGAACGGCGCTGGCCTGGAGGCGGCCCACCGGGCGGCGGGCCAGGCGGTCCGCCGCCTGCGCGGCGGCGTGGGCCGGGCAACCGTGGCAGCCGCGTCGGGCTGTGGCTCACCGTCCTGCTGCTCGTCCTGGGAGCGGCGGCGATCGCCGCGATCGCGCTGAACCCGGGTGCGTCCAGCGACGACGGTTCTGGCTCGTCCGGGACGTCGAAGCCGACGGCGCCCGGGACGCCGACGCCCACCGAGCGGGTCTACCGCGACGGATCGCTGGAGTTCATCATCAAGGACCTGCGCTGCGGCGTGACCGAGATCGGTGTGATCATCAAGAAGCATCCGGACGGGCAGTACTGCCTGGTCAAGGTGAGCGTCCACAACACCGGGAACACCGCGCGTGGTCTGGTGGCCAACCAGCAGTTCATGTTCGACCAGAGCGGCGGCAAGCACGAGGCCTACTCGGGCTCCCGCTGGTACTTCTTGGAGAGCCTCTGGAACTCGATCAAGCCGGGCGGGGAGGTCAGCGGGACGCTCGTGTTCGACATCCCGTCGGACGCCCATCCATCGCGTCTCGAGCTGCACGACGGCCTTCTCGGCGATGGTGTGACCATCCAGCTCTGAGGCACCGCCGGACCGAACCCCATGCCCGCGATCCGCCTCGCTCGCGACTAGTCCGCGCGACCAGCCATAGAACGTGACAGCGCCATTAGCGCTGCGTCAACCCAGCTACGTCCTCAACCTGGCACCACCTGAACCACGGCCATACGCCTGTGCCCGGCACCACGCTGGGAGGACGCTCAGCGTCCGACGGCGGGCGGCGCGTCCAGCGCCCGCCGCCGCATCGAACAGGTCGGACCGAGGAGAGCGGTCGTTACGCTCAGGGGGTGTCAGACGGTGCTTCTTCTTCGCTGGTTGTCGGGTTCGACCTCGACCTGACGCTGTTGGACGCGCGCCGCGGCATCGTGGCGACATTCGTCGAGCTCTCGGCGCGTACGGGCGTCGCGGTCGACGGGGAGCTGGCCGTCAGCCGGCTGGGGCCGCCGCTGGAGGACGAGCTCGCGAACTGGTTCCCGCCCGGCGAGGTCGCCGAGGCCGCCGCGCTGTACCGCGAGCTGTACACGGTGCACGCTGTCCCGGTCTCCGAGCGGATGCCTGGCGCCAGGGAAGCCGTTGAGGCGGTGCGCCGGGAGGGCGGCCGGATGGTCGTGGTCACCGCCAAGAACGAGCCGCAGGCACGCGCCAGTCTCGCGGCGATCGGCATCGAGCCGGACGTCGTCGTCGGTAACCGGTATGCCACCGCCAAGGGTGACGCGATCCGCGAATACGGCGTCAACATCTTCGTCGGCGACCATGAGGGCGACATGATCGGGGCTCGAGCCGGTGGCGCGCTGGCCATCGGGCTGACAACTGGGCCGCACGACGCGGCCGCCCTCGCGGCCGCGGGCGCCGACGTGGTGCTGGGCGCGCTCGCCGAGTTTCCCGACTGGCTGGCCGACACCGTGCTCGACCGGCGGCTCGCGGACCTGTCCGCGCGGCTGACCGACCTTGGCTCGGTACTCGTAGCCTTCTCCGGCGGCGCCGACTCCGCCTTCCTGCTCGCGTGGGCGGCGCGCACGCTCGGTCCGGACGCCGTCGTCGCGGCGACCGCCGTCTCGCCGTCGCTGCCAGCGGCGGAGCTCGCCGGCGCGCGCGCGCTCGCCAGCGACCTGGGCGTGCGCCACGTACTGCCCGCGACCGACGAGCAGTCCCGGCCCGGCTACCGGGCGAACGGCGCCGACCGGTGCTACTTCTGCAAGGCGGAGCTCACCGAGACTCTCCTGCCGTTCGCGGCCGAGCTGGGCCTCGCGCATGTCGTCACCGGGACCAACGCCGACGACGCCGTCGCCGGGTTCCGCCCCGGCATCCGGGCGGCGGCCGAGCGCGGGGCCGCCACCCCGCTGCTCGACGCCGGTCTGACGAAGCGCCAGGTGCGTGCCGCCTCGCGCCGGCTCGGGCTCGTCACCGCTGACAAGCCGGCCGCCGCCTGCCTCGCCAGCCGGATCGCCTATGGCATCGAGGTGACGCCCCGCAGGCTCGAGCGGGTCGAGCGGGCCGAGGGGGCGCTGCGGCACGCGCTGGCGGAGGCCGGGCTCGACGTCCGCGACCTGCGGGTGCGCGACCTGGGCGATCGCGCGCGGATCGAGGTGGACGCCGGGCTGGTGGCGGTGCTCGCCGACCGGCCGGACCTGGTCGCCGTCGTGGAGGGTTTCCCCGCCGTCGAGGTCGACCGGCGTGGCTTCCGTTCCGGCGCGATGAACGAGCTACTTTCCTGACCGTTGGCTCCTGGCTCCTGGCTCCTGGCTCCTGGCTCCTGCTTCGAGCCGAGCCGGCCGCGGGCCAGCCGATCTGCGGGGAGAAGGAATCTCTGCGCCTGACGGGCGCTCGCCCTATAGCCTGATGACCGTCGTTGGCTGGTCGAGCCGTCCCGGTTTCCTGGGGCGAAGGCGCGGCCAAGTACGTGTGGCCGCGCCTTCTTTGGCCCTGTTCCATCCCGTCGTGTCGCAGAACGAGGTCGCCCGTGCCCACCGGCAAGGTCAAGTGGTATGACGTCGACAAGGGATTTGGCTTTCTAAGCCGTGACGACGGCGGCGACGTGTTCGTCCACAAGGAGGCTCTTCCACCCGGTGTCGAGAAGCTCCGCGCGGGCGACCGCGTCGAGTTCGGCATCGCCGCCGGCCGCAAAGGCGACCAGGCCCTGTCCGTCCGGGTGCTCGCCGCGCCCCCGTCGGTCGCGAAGGCGGCGGCACAGGCCGCCCGGCGTAGCCCGGACGAGCTGCACAGCATGGTCGAGGACATGATCAAGATGCTCGACGAGGTCCAGCGTGATTTGCGACGCGGTCGCTACCCCGACCGCCGCGTCGCCCAGCGCGTCGCCAAGGTCGTCCACGCCGTAGCCAGCGAGTTCGAAGCCTAGGGCGCTCCCGGTGCCGGACGCTCCGCGCCCGCACCCGGGCGGCGCCTGTCGGGGCGAGGCGCTGGGCGCGCTCGCCCCGTGTCGGGCGCTGAGCGCCCTCCTCGCGTGGTGCCGGGCCCTGGCATATGGCGGTGGTCCGGCTGGGTCCGAGCTGGCGAGGTGGCTGAGTTGGTACTGCGCTGAGGCGCCGTCACCAGCTGTGCCTGGGTTGCGCGCATTTCTCACCGGAACGGCGTAGCCCCAGCGCGGGTCGATGCTGGCGAGGTGGCTGAGTTGGTACTGCGCTGAGGCGCCGTCACCAGCTGTGGCTGGGTTGCGCGCATTCCTCACCGGAACGGCATAGCCCCAGCGCGGGTCGATGGTGGTTCAGCGTAGGGGGGTGGAGAGGCGGGGGACGAGGTCTTCGGCGGCGGCGCGGCCGAGGAGCTCCTCGACGGCGGCGTAGCCCTCGTCACCGAGGTCGAGGCTGAAGTCGTTGACGTAGAGGTTGATGTGCGCCTCGGCGACCTCCGGCGCCAGTTCCTGGGAGTGCGCGAGCACCCAGTCGGCGGACGCCGTCCGGTCGGCGAAGGCGGCCGCGACGCTGTCCCTGACGGCGGCGCCCAGGTCGCCGGCGCCGGCCGGCAGATCCCGGCGGGCGAGGATCGCGCCGAGCGGGATCGGCAGGCCGGTGGTTCCCTCCCACCAGTCGCCGAGGTCGGCCACCGACACCAGTCCGTAGGACGGATAGGTGAACCGGGACTCGTGGATCACCAGGCCCGCGTCGTAGCGGCCGTCGCGGACCGCGGGCATGATCTGATCGAACGGGAGCACGTCGATCGAGGCGACGTCGACGCCGGCCGCCCACAGCCGGAACAGCAGGTATGCGGTGGTGCGGATGCCGGGGATGGCGACCCTCGCGCCACGCAGGATCCCCGGCCCCGTGGCGCCCGGTGTCCGGTCACCGCCCGGGTCGCCGCCGGCGGCGCGGCCGGGGGCCATGAGGACCAGCGGGCCGCAGCCACGGCCGAGCGCACCGCCCGACGGCAGGAGCCGGTAGCCGTCGAGCAGCCACGGCAGCGCGGCATAGGAAACCTTCACCAGATGGTCCAGGCCGTCGGCCGCCCGGGTGTTGAGCACGTCGATGTCGGCAAACGTCACCGACACAGGTGGCGTTCCCGCCACCAGACCGTGCGCCAGCGCGTGGAACACGAATGTGTCGTTCGGGCACGGCGAGATCGCCAGACTCAGCGGCGCCATGCCCTGAGGCTCGGCGGTCGTGTTGGGCTGGGTCACCTCGGTTGCCGTCATGCTGTTTATTTTGGTTCGCTCCGTCCGGGCGCGGCGCTCCGGCCCCGTACTCGCTTCGCTCCCACGGGACCTCCGCGCGCCGCCCGGACGGAGCCGAACCAAGAAACCAGTCAGGTGCGCAGCGGCTGAAGCAGGCCCTCGGGGTGGGCGACCAGGGCGCCCGCCGCGGTGCGCAGGCTGGCGAGCGCACCCGGCATGTTCCAACTGCTCCGGTCGCGCCGGCCCACCTGGTTGCTGATCGCGCGGATCTCGCTGACGGGCACCCCGAAGGCCGCGGCGGCGACGCCGACCGCGTAGCCCTCCATCCCCTCCGCGACCGGGTCGAGGCGGGCGGTCAGGGTTGCCGCGCGCAGTTCGGTGCCGGTGACGGTGGCGACGGTGAGCACCGGGCCGGTGGCCACCCGCCGTCCGGTCAGCCCGAGCACCGTGCGCAGCCGTTCCACCAGCTCGGGATCCGGGACGATCGTGGAAGAGCCGAGGCCGAGGTCATCCAGGGTGAGGAACTTGCCGTCGATGGACGAGCTGGTGGTGCGTGGCAGCGGTGGCGCGCCGGTGCTGTGGAAGCCGAGGCTGCGGTCCATCTCGTGGATCTGGCCCTGCGGCTCGCGCAGGTCGTCGAGGCCGGATTCGGCGCCCAGATCGGCGGCGACGAGCCGCCCGGCGACCACCAGATCGCCGATCTCGGCCCAGCCACGAAACCCGCCGGCGACCCCCATCGACAGCACGAGGGTGAACGGGTCGCCCGCCGCCTGCGCGACGGCGAGCGCCACCGCCGTGCCGGCCGCGGCCGCGGGCCCGCCGGTGCCGGCGGCGAGCACCGTCACCGGGCCGCGGCGGCGCCCGACGTAGGGGCCGAGAGTGGACGTGGTCAGAAGCTGGCGGTCCCAGTCGGGCGAGACGGGCGCGCTCGGCGCCTCGGTGGAACGTCCGCGGGAGCGCGACCAGCTACCCATCAGGCCCGCGCACACCGCGTCCGCCTCCGCCTGCACAGCGGTGACGATCAAGGTGCGGCTCATCGGCGTGTCCGAGGCATGGTTCCTGGCTTTCGTATCGCTGTTACGTTGCGTTGCACTATTGTTACGCTTTGAGCATGTAGTCGGCCCTGTCCTGTCAGGTTCCTTCGCGGTCCGGGGCCCGCCTGGGGCCCGATGGTCGGTTCCGTGCGCCATCGAAGGAATCAGCAGACCCGCCGGGAAGCGCCACCGTGTCGGACGGCGCGGTGACAGCACGGGGTTTCCAAGGAGGGCAAACAGGACTTTGCTGACGGACCTTAGCATCGCCGTCGACGGTGCGTGGCGGGGCGCGGGGCGCCCACCGGCTCCCGAATCGTCACCCGCACAGGTCGCCCGCCTGCCCGAACACGTCGTCACCGCCCGTTCGAATCGCGGCAGCGGTCATGTCGCCGAGGCAGAGGTCCGGTTTCGGGCGGGCGATCGTGGACTGCGACGTCACAGCGGCGAGCGACCGAGCTGGCCGCGGCGGCGCGCCTCCGCGAAGGCCCTACGAGCGCGGCGAAGTGGCCCCCCGTGATGGCGGTTTCGGGTTGGTGACGTCACAGCGGCAAGCACCCGGGCTGGCGCGGAGGCGTGCCTCCGCGGAGGCCCGGCCCACGAGCGAAGCGAAGTGGGTTGGGCCGCAGCGGAGGTCGCCGTAGCGCACGTGAGCGGAGGAGGACACGGCGCGGAGGTCCCTTGGGAGCGAAGCGAGTAAGGGGCCGTAGCGCCGTGCCCGCACGGAGCGAACCAGAAACACAGCTCAGGCGTGACCGTAGGGCTCCGGGCGGCCACCATGGCCGGCGCCGGCGGCGTCCTGGCCTACGCCACCCGCCGCCGCGCCGACCAGTTCGACGTCCGTGGGCTCCAGGTCGGAGGGGTCCTCGTCGAAGGGAACCGGCTCGGGATGCGCCGAGGGCGCGACCAAGGCCTCGGAGTGGGCGCCGCAGCCGTGGTCGATGGAGGTCACCTTGGCGTCGTCCGGCGCCAGCTCGTTGGCGCATACGCCGAACAGGCGGCCGAGCCCGCCGGCCAACCGGACGTGGAAGCCGCAGGTAAGGCAGGTCGCCGGGGCGACCTTCGCCACATGCGCGTCCGGGCCGGGATCCCCGGCGTACCAACGCGTGCTGGCCTCCTCGCGACCGAAGATGGACAGCACCCGCGGCCGGCCGAGGCCGAGCTCCAGGAAGGCGTCGGTGTCGGCGAACTCCTCGACATCGCTGCGGCGCAGCGCCAGACGAGGGTCATCGACGGCGGTCGGCAGCAGATCCCCGACGCCGACGTCACCCGGGCGCAGCCGCTGCGACCACGGCACCCAGGGCGGCGCGAGCAGCGCGCCCTCGCCGGGCATCAGGACCACGTCGTCGATGGTCACCCTGCGGACCCGCGGCGCCCTCGCGGTGACGACGGCCCATACCCAGCCCCGGTATGCGGGCGTCAGGCAGGCGAACCGGTGCAGCGCGAGCCGTTCGCCCTCGGCCTCGACGCCGAGGTGCTCGCCGACCGCGTCCGCGCCGCCGGCCTCCTCGATGGCTGCCTCGCGCGCGACGTCGACCGCGGCCGCGCAGACCGGGTCGGGCCCCCGGACGGCCCGCACCGCGCGACCGCGGCCCCCTTCGTCGACCGTCTCGTCGTCGTCCACCGCCGCCCGGGTCTCGGTCTCGGTGGCCGACTCCGGTCCGGCCAGCGCGGCCGTCTCGGGTTCCGTGGAGGCCTCGGCGGTCGGCTGGGGCACCGGTACAGATCCGGACACCGTTGCGGTCTCGGGCAGCGTTGCGGATCCAGACGGCGTTGCGGGCTCGGGCAGCGTTGCCGTCGCCGGGACCGTTGCGGGCTCGGGCAGTGCTTCGGGCTCGGCCGTCGGCGCGGGGGCCGGTTCCGGCCCGGGTTCGATGGTGGCCGCCGCGACCGGCCCGGGCCGCGCGGCGGCCTCAGCGGCCTCAGCGGCCTCAGCGGCCTCAGCGGCCTCAGCGGCCTCAGCGGCCTCAGCGGCCTCAGCGGAGGCGGCCAGCTCCGGCGGCGTTCCGGCTGGCCGCGTGTCCCACTCAGCCGGAGCCTGGTCGGCGGTTGGCTGCTCGACCGGTAGGGCTTCCAGGGCAGGGGGCTCAACGGCCGGGGCCTCGGGAACCGAGGGATCCCCCGTCGGTGCCTCAGCAGACGAGGCCGAGGGAGCGGCCGCCTTGGTGGCCTCATCGGTGAGTGTGCCCGGGGCCTCCTCGTCGGCAGCGGGGTCTGGCGCCCCGGTTGCGTCCGACATATCCGGCGGCGCGGTCTCAGGTGTAGCCGAAACCACCTCCGGCGTCGCCGGGGGTGCGCTTGCCTGGTTGTCAGCGCCTGTCACGTCGTCCACGGATACATTGTCGCCTAGTCGTGACCAGTACGCCCGGCGTGGTCGTGGCCCTGCGGCTGTTTCGCGGGCACACTCTGCAGGGTGGGCACTGGCGGGATCGGCCGAACGGTGGGAAAGGCCCGCGCCGGGATGGGCACGGGCATCACACGGCTGCGCGCGTCGACAAGGCGCGATGGCGCGGACCGGTCAGGGCTCGCCGCCCTGCTCGACCTCTCCGTGATCAATGCCGCGGGCGACGCGCTGGTCACCGTGGTGCTGGCCGGGGCGC
The DNA here is from genome assembly GCF_032027725.1 of Pseudofrankia coriaricola. NCBI lineage: Bacteria > Bacillati > Actinomycetota > Actinomycetes > Frankiales > Frankiaceae > Pseudofrankia > Pseudofrankia coriaricola. The sequence goes on from NZ_JASNFO010000099.1 coordinate 25,343, forward strand.
TGTTCTTCTCCGTCCCGACGGGTGAGGCTCGTTCCAAGGTCGCCCTCTACCTGCTGATCACGATGGTTCCGTTCGTGCTGCTCGCGCCCGTGATCGGGCCGGTGCTCGACCGGTTCTCCTACGGGCGGCGCTCGGCGCTCGCCGCCCTCTGCCTCGGGCGCGGGATGCTTGCCTGGCAGCTGGCTACCTCGCTGACCGGGATCGCGGTCTACCCGCTCGCGCTCGGCCTGCTCATGCTCTCTCGGGCGTTCGGGGTCGCGCGCAGCGCGGTCATCCCGCGAGTAGCGCCGCCTGAGCTGACACTCGTCAAGGTCAACTCACGGCTGTCGATGGTCAACATCGTCGCCGGCACCGTCGCCGCGCCCATCGGCCTGGGCATCGCGCAGATCCCCTACGTCGGCTACCCATGGGTGCTGCGGGTCTGCGCGGTGCTCTACCTGGCCGGCGTGCCGTACGCGTTCAAGCTGCCGAAGAGGGTCGACTCGAGCGAGGGGGAGCGCCGGCTGCGGGACGTGGTCGCCTCAGCGACCGGGCCGCGGGCCCCCATGCTCGCCGGACCGGGGAAGCAGAGCCGGTCGGCCCGGGCGCACGCCGCGATCAGGGCGGTGCTCGGGGGGTCGCCGGCGGCGCTGCGCTCGACCCTGGTGCTGCGCACGATCGTGGGATTCCTGACCTTCTACCTGGCCTTCCTGCTGCGCGCCGAGGGCGGCACCTCCCTGTGGCTCGGCGTGCTGGCCGCCGCGGCGGCGGTCGGCAGCGGGCTGGGCGTCGTCATCGGCGGGCGGCTCGGCCGGCGCCGCCCCGAGCGCCTCCTGACGCTCGCGCTGCTGCTGACGACCGGCGGCTGCGCGCTGGCGGCGGTCACCTACGCGAAGCTCACGGCGCTGCTCGCCGCGCTGCTGGCGATGCTGGCCGCCTCGATGGCCAAGCTCGCCCTGGACGCGATCATCCAGCGGGACACCGCTGAGGACGTGCGCAACTCGGCGTTCGCCCGCTCGGAGACCGTCCTGCAACTTGGTTGGGTCGGTGGCGGCGCGGTCGGGCTGATAGAGATGCCCGGCCCGCTGGGCTTCGTCCTGGCCGCCGTGGCGGCCGGCGCGACCGTGTTCGGCCAGGCACGGGAGCTACGGCGGGTCCGCGCGGCCCGCCGGGCCGGGGCCGCCGCGCCGGAGACGGCGCGCGACTGGCCGTCCGATCCGTCCTGGTCAGCCGACCCGTCCTGGCGGGCCGACCCGGCCGTCCTTCCGACGATGATGCCGCCGCCCGGTGACCAGTCGCCGCCGGCCGCCTGGTCACCGACCGTCGCGTCTCCCAGGGACGAGCCGAGGCCCACCCGGCGATGGAGAGGCCGCACGCGGCCAGGAGCGGTTCGGGTGCCACCGACGACACCGGACTGGGCCCAGCCCGGTCAGCCCGGTCAGCCCGGGCAGTCCGCGGACCTGCCGCCGGCGGCCGGCATGGGCCCGGGTGGAGGTGCCGGCTGGCCGGGCGCCGGGGCGCCCGCCCTCGACCCGGACGTGACCCTGCCGGCCCGCCGCCGGCGGTGGGGCCCGCGCGCCGGTACGCGGGCGGACGGCCTCGATTCGGACACGACCCTCCCGCTCAACGAGGAACGGCGGCACCCATCGATGCCGCCGCCCAGGGCCGATCTTCCTACTGACTAGCGTTCCCTGTCCCGGCTTTGCTGCCAGGCAAGGTGCGTCGCCATAGTGACTTGTTCGCGCAACATGATCACAGAAGGCGACCGCGCATCAGCGCTGGCGCGGACGCACCCACATCGTCCACCTCGCGACCAGCCAGACCACCGTCATATGCCCAGGGCCCGGCACCACGCGGGGAGCAGGGTCTCTGCCGGATCGGCGACAGGGTCCCTGCTGGATCGGCGGAGCCGATCTGGGAGGTTAACGATCCGGGAGGTTAGGCTCAGCGCCCGACCGGCGGCGCCCGGCGGGACCGCCTTATGTGAGCAGGTTCTTGCTCTTCAGGTACTCCTTGGCGACGTCGGAGCTGCGCTCCCGGTCGGAGTCGACCTTCTTGTTCAGGTCGGCGAGGTCGGCGGTGGTCAGCACCGGCGCCAGCGCGTTCAGCGCCGCGCTGATCTCCGGCGTGAGCGACTTGGTGTTGACGATCGGAACCAGGTTGTCGGCGTTCTGCAGCTTCTTGTCGTCGTCGAGCACGACCAGGTCGTAGTCGTCGACGGTGGCGTCCGTGGTCAGCACCAGGCCGAGCTGGGCGGTGCCGTCCTTGACCGCGGACTTCGTCTGCGCTGTGTCGACGCCGGTCTCGACGATCCCGGAGACCTTGATGTTGTAGGTCTTCTCCAGGCCAGGCTGGCAGAACGGCCGGGTGGCGCACTCGGGACCGGCGGCGATCTTCACCTCGAGGCCGCTGGCGCCCAGGTCCGATAGCGTCTTGAGGTTGTTCTTGGTCGCGAGGTCCTTGCTGACGGCGAAGGCGTTCTGGTCGACGGCGTCCGCCGGGTCCAGCGCGGTCAGGCCCTTGCCGGTGGCGAGCTTGCGCAGCGCCGCCATCGACGTGTCCAGGTCCGACGACGAGACCGACGCCGCGTCCTTCCCGTTGACCAGCGAGTTGAGCAGGTCGGCGTAGGTGGCGACGTACTGCGGCATGACGTCGATCTGGCCGCTCTCCAGCGACGACTGGGCGATCTCGGTGCTCTGCACCGATGTGCGGTCCACCTTGTAGCCGGCCTTGGTGAGCAGCTCGCCGTACATGTCGGCCAGGATCTTGCTCTCGGTGAAGCCGGCGTCAGCGATCGTCAGAGTCCCTTTGGGGCCACCGGTGCTGGCGGCGCCGGTCTGCCCGGAGCCGTCGGAGCCGCCGCAGGCTGCCGCGCCGAGGGTGACTGCCAGCACGGCCGCGACACCGACAGCGCGTGGCCCGATGCCGCGGCCGAGGAGCCGGCCGAGGCGTGGGCGGTCGCGGCGCCGCGGCCGGGGATCTTCGGCGAACTGTGTCGTTTCTGCCACAGGTAACTCTCCTGGGTATGGGGCGCCCTGTGCCCTGCCTGGCGCGCCGGTGGCTGGCCAGGCTTCGTCATAGTGGGAGCGTGCTGGACAACGTTCCGCATGACGTTGTCCGGCAGACCGAGGCGACGCAACCAGATGCTGCCTAATCCCGGTGCAGAACCACAGAACTGTAATTCTCGTGTAATAGAAGCGAGTGCGGTCGCGGGACGCGGACGAACGGTGGTGAGGAGTAGCCGCCGGGTGAGGGCACGTTGTCAGCTCCGTCAACTCCGTCAGCGCCGGACGCCGGCTGCCGGCTGCCGGCGAGCGAACGTACGATCGGGCGCCGGGCAGGCGGCAGCGGATCGGCGGCGGAGGTGAGACTGACACCGATGGACACAGAGCAGCTGCGCACGCTGTTGACCGAGGTGGCCGCCGGGCGGGTCGACACGGACGAGGCGATGGCCCGGCTCGCGGCCGGGCCGCTCGGCGACGGCGCAGGTTTTGTCGATCTTGGGTACGCGCGGGTCGACACCCACCGCGGCGTGCGCACCGGCGACCCGGAGGTCGTCTACGCGGCCGGCAAGACGGCGACCGAGACGGTCGGGATCGTGACCGCGCTGCGCGCGGCGAGCGGTGACGGCCGGCCCACCCTGGTCACCAGGGCCGGCAGGGAGACGGTCGACGCCCTGCTCGCCCGCTGGCCGGACGCCACGGCGACCGACACGGCCCGCCCGCTCACGAGCGTCGCCGTCGGCCAGTTCCCGCCGGCGCGCGGCCGGGTCGTCGTCGTCTGCGCGGGCACCTCCGACGCTCCGGTCGCCGACGAGGCCGCCCTGACGGCCGCGGCCAGCGGCGCGGGTGTCGAGACGCTGCGCGACGTCGGCGTGGCCGGGCTGCACCGGCTGCTCGCGGTGCGCGACGTGCTCGCGAGCGCCGACTGCCTCGTGGTGGTCGCCGGGATGGAAGGTGCCCTGCCCAGCGTCATCGGCGGCCTGGTCGGGGTGCCACTCATCGCCGTTCCCACCAGCGTCGGGTACGGCGCCGCGTTCGGCGGGATCGCGGCGCTGCTCGGGATGCTGACCGCATGCGCGCCGGGGATCGCCGTCTGCAACATCGACAACGGCTTCGGCGCCGGCCTGTTCGCCGCCCGCGTCGCCCGCGCCGCCGCCGTCGCCCGCGCCGCGACCGCCGTCACCGCTGCCGGCGCTGATACCGCCGGCGTCGATGCCGCCGGTGACGGTAACGAGCCGGAGGGCACGGCCGCCGCCGTCGCGGTGCCGGTGGGCCCGGTCGGACCGCGGTGACGCGGCGGGTTGGCTGGCTGGACCTGTCCTGCGGCGCGAGCGGCGACATGCTGCTGGGCGCCCTGGTCGGTGCCGGGGTGCCGCTCGACGTCATCGCCGCCGCCGTCGACACGCTGGGGCTGCCCGTCCGGTTCGAGGTTCGCCAGGTACGGCGCGCGGGCCTCGCCGCGACCAAGATCGACGTCGTCGTGCCCCCGGGCGACACCGTCCGCACCTGGGCCGACATCCGCGCGCTGCTCGCCGGCGCGCCCCTGGCCGAGCCGGTCAGGGACCGCGCGACGGCCATCTTCGCCGCGCTCGCGGCGGCCGAGGCACGGGTGCATGGAATCGCGCCGGACGAGGTCCACTTCCACGAGGTCGGCGCGCTGGACGCCATCGCCGACGTGGTGGGCGCGAGTGCCGGCCTCGCCCACCTCGGGCTGGACGAGCTGGTGGCCACTCCGGTCGCGCTCGGCGGTGGGCGGGCCGCGACGGCGCACGGCGTGCTGCCGGTTCCCGTGCCGGCCGTGCTGGAGCTGCTGCGAGCCGCCGGCGCGCCGGCCGCCGGCGGCCCGGCCCAGGTCGAGCTGTGCACGCCGACCGGCGCCGCCATCGTCGTCACGGCGGCGACCGGCTACGGCTACCTGCCGCCGCTGCGTGTCACCGCCGTCGGCGCGGGGGCCGGCACCCGGGACCTGCCCGGCCGCCCCAACATCGTCCGTGTCGTCGTCGGTGAGGCGCTCGAGGACGCGGACGGCGGCCGTGGCCGGCGGGGCGGCGCCTCCTCCGCCGCGCCCATGGTGCCGCCATCCGCTGGTCGGGCGCATGACGGCCACTCGCATGATGGTCACGATCATGATGGCCACTCGCGCGGCGGCCACGATCATGGCGGCTATACCGTTCCGGCGCCCGAGCTGACAGACCAGGCCGCCGAGATCGCCGACCACGGCGGACCCGGAGGACTGGGCGAGCCCGGCGGACCCGGCGAGCCCGGCGGACCCGGCGAGCCGGGCGATCTCGTCGCGACCGACGAACTGGTGCTCGAGGCCAACGTCGACGATCTCGACCCGCGGGTATGGTCGTCGGTGCTCGCGGCGCTGCTCGCGGCGGGCGCCGTGGACGCGTGGCTCACTCCGATCCTGATGAAGAAGGGCCGCCCGGCGCACACCCTGCGCGCACTGGTGCCCCTCGCGGCCGCGCCCGCCGTGCGGGCCGCCGTCTTCGCGCATACCTCGACCCTGGGGCTGCGCGAGACGGCGGTGCGCAAGCGCGCGCTGGCCCGCGGCGTGCGTGTGGTCGAGGTCGCCGGCCACACGATCCGGGTCAAGGTCTCGCCCGGTCTCCCCAGCGCCCGCGCCGGGGACCACGGTGCCGGGGACCAGGACGCCGGTGACCGGGGTGCCGGAGGCGTGGCCCAGCCCGAGTGGGAGGACGTGGCGCTGGTCGCGGATCAGCTCGGCTGGCCTGCCCGCCGAGTGCTCGCGGCGGCGAACGCGCTCGCGCACCGCGGCGAGTGGTCGGGCGTCTCCGAGCCCGCCGACGGCGGCCCCGCACCGACCTGACCGGCGCTGCCCGACCTGGCCCCGCGCCGGCCGCGCTGTGGCTCGGCGCTGGCGCGGGGCGGGCTGGTGGTGATCTCCACGGCCGGGTGGGCATGGGTGAGCCGTGAGAAGGTGTGGGGGCGCTGGGCAAGGCGAAGCCGCAACCGTGACCGCAACCGAGGCGAGCTAAGCCCCTCGGGTAGGCCGACCAGAGTGTGGCATGGGACTATGGGGTGGGTGCTTATAGTGATCTTTGGCCATTTCCGCGCCATGGGCTAGCCCACCGGTGTTCTAGTCCTCGGTGTGTCCAGCCCCCGACGGAAGGGGTTCCTGTGGACCGAGCGGGCGCCAGGCCGGATCGTGAGTGTCCCGCCCATGGCGGGGCGGACCGGGCGGGATCATGAGGAGCGACGCGGACTTCGACGCCGGCGACGGGTATCCCTCCCGGTACGCCGGTCAGCCGCGCGTGGACGTCGCCAGGGCGCCCGCGGGCGCGAACCGTCTCGACCCCACGGCGCTGCCCTTCGCCGACGGATACCTGGGCCGAGCCGCCGCCGGCGAGCCCATTGGTGGGCAAGAAACCGGCGTTGCCGGCGCGTATGGCGCCGACGGCCCTCCGGGGACCCGCCCGGCCGGACGCCTGCCGGGCGTGGGCTTGCCGGGCCAGCCTCCGCCGCCCCCACCGGTTCCGCCGCCCGGCGGAGAGAACCCGCGGTACGGCGCGCCGGCCGGTCCCGGCCCGGTCGCGCCTGGCGGCGCCCCGGACGGGCGGTGGCCGTCGTCGCACGCCGCCTTCGGGCAGGCACCGGCGGCGCCGGGCGGGCATGGCGGGTTCGGCGCCCCCAGCGCTTTCGACGCTCCGAACGGATTCGACGCGTCGCACGGTCACGGCGCCCCGAACGGATTCGGTGCCCCGGATGGGCATGGTGATCCGCGCGGGTTCGGTGCTCCGGGCGGTGTCGGCGGCCCACCCGGACCGGGGGCGCTGAACGGATCTGGTGGCGCCGGGGCCGCCGGCTGGCGGCCGGCGGCCGACGAGGCCAGGGGTGCGCCCCCTCGCGGCTCGCGGCCCGGCCCGCCGCCGTCATCGCCGCGGCCGTCATCGCTTCCCCCCGCGCCGTTCCCGTCCGCGGGTGGCGCGCGACCTGCGTTCGTGCCTGGCTCGGCGGCTGCCCCGATGGCGTCCGGACAGGGCCCCATCGATCTCGACGCGGGCTCCAGGATGCCCGGCCATCCGCCCGCCCCGCCGGCGGGCACCCCCCGCTGGCGCCCCGACCCCTGGGCCGCGGCCCAGGCCGGCACGGCTGGCGCGTCTGGTCCGCCGGCTCCGGCCGGCCCTGGTTTCCCGCCGCCCGGTGGCCCCGCGGCCGGCAGCCCGAACGGGGCTGGGCGGGGGCAACGGCCCGATCCGCTCGCTGGCTTCACCGTCGACGCGGGGGCGATGCCGAGTGGGCCACCAAGGCCGATGCCCGATGGGTGGTCGGTCGGAGCTCCGGACCATCCGTCCATCCATGCCGCGCCGCCACCGCGGCCGGCCGTCCCGCCGCGCGCCGCGCCTGGCCAGGCGTCGCCCTACCGGGGCGTGCCGGCATCGGGCCCCGGTGGGTCATTCAGCGTGGACGGGCGCGTCGAGGACTGGCAGCTGGACCACGCGGCGCACCCTTTTCCCGGCACACCGCCAGTTCCCGGCACACCGCCAGGCCGTCCCGCCGCGAGGCCCGCTGGCCCGGCCGACCGTGTCGCGGGCCGAGACCCGTCGTCCGCCAGGGTCGAGGCGGCGCCGGCGCCCGCCGACCCGTTCGGCGTCGCCGCGCGCGACCCGTTCGTGCTCGGTGGGCGGGGGCCCGCCGGCACGCGTGAGCCGGCGCGGGAGGCGGCCGCTGGTCGCGGTGTTCCCTACGCGCCGGGGCATCCGTCCTGGCCGACCGGCCTCGCCGTGGAGGACCCCAACGCGCCTTCCCGGCCGCGCCCCCCCCGGCAGGCCGGTGCCTTCTCACCCCCCGGCGTGCCACCTGCGCCGCCAGGCAGCCGGCCGGCGTCCGGGCCGCCGCTCGCGAGCCAGCCGCACGGCGGCGGGCCCGCCGGCCAGTTTCCTGGCGAGCCGCCGGCTCGCCCGCGCGGCTGGGATGTCTCAGCCGGTGGGCGCGGCGATGGTCCCGGTGGCGGATCGCCACAGCCCGGCGGCCCGATCGTCTTCGGTGGCGCGGATGACGGGCGGCGCGTGGGCGCCGGCCCGGGGATGAGTGTGGACGGCGGCTCCAACGCCGGCCGTGGGCCCGGGCTGGGCTCCGTCGCCGGACTGGGCAACGGAGCCGCGCGGGGCAACCGGGCCGGGCCGGGTCACGGCGCCGGTCTGGTGCACGGTGGTGGGCCTGGCCAGGGCGTCGGGGGCCAGGTTGGTGGCATCGCCGTTGGTGGCATCGCCGTTGGCGGTGACGCCGGCTCGTCCGTCCGCCCCCAACCAGCCGCTGGGCCGTGGGTGGTGGAAGGCTCGGCCGACAGGGCGGGAAGGCCGCCCGCCAGTCCGGGCCGCGACCGCGCCGGTTCCGGTGCCGGCCGCCCGGGGCCCGGTGAGCGCCCGGCCTCGGCCGGCCTGCCGACCCAGGCGTTCGACCCACTGTTCGACGATTTCCCGGTCGGCCAGGCGCCGGGCGGCCCGTATGGCGCCGCGGGTGCGACCATCGCCGGCGGCCGTCCGGGCGCGGGCGCGCCAGGCGCCCAGCCGGGGATCGCTGGTGTCCCGCCCAGCCCACATGGGCCGGCGGGCCAGGGCTACCCACCGCGGCCGCCGGCGCCTCCTGGCGCGCCGGGCGGCTCGCCGGTGAGCGTCCCCGGCGCGCCGGTCGCCTTCGCCCCGCTGCACGACCAGGCGCCCGGCTTCCAACCGTCGACGCAGTTCCCAGCACCAGCACCGAGCCCGCTCCCCCAGCCGCCGCCCCCGTCACCGGGCATGGCCCCGCCCGGCGCGCAGCCGCCGCCCACCGCGGCCGCCGCCGGCTTGGTGGCACCGCCACGGCCGCCGGTGGCCCCGCCCCCCGGGGGCGACGGCGGGAGGCGCCGGCCGCCGCCCGGCCCTCCGCCGGTGGGTCACGAGCCTTCGGGCTACCCGGAGGCGGGCCGGGCGGTGGCCTCCCTTCAGCCAGGCCTCGGCCGGGTTCAGCCCGGCCAGCGCGAATCGTGGGACCAGTTCGACGTCGCGGGGCGCCGGCCCGGCGCGGCGCCGGCGGACAACCGCGGCGGCCGCCCGATCCGTGACGGCCGCGACGTCAGGGACGGCCGCGACGTCAGGGACGGCCGCGACGTCAGGGACGGCCGCGACGTCAGGGACGGCCGCGACGTCAGGGACGGCCGCGACGTCAGGGACGGCCGCGACGTCAGGGACGGCCGCGACGTCAGGGACGGCCGGGAGGCCAGGGACGGCCGCGACGCCAGAGAGGGCCGGGAGGCCAGGGACGGCCGCGACGCCAGAGAGGGCCGGGAGGCCAGGGACGACATCGGGGCGCCCTACTCGCCGCCCCGGCGGCGGAACATGCCGGACGGCTCGGGGAACGTGGGCGGACCCGCCGCCGACGACGTGTCCAGCCGGACGGGCGTCCGGCACGGTACCGGGCACCCCGGGGCGGCGCTCTACAGCGACGCCCTGCTGGGGCCGTCCCAGGAGACGGCGGCCCGAGGCTGGCGCAAGGTCGTCTACCAGATGTCCGGCGGCGCGGTGAACCCCGGGCCGTCGCCCGACGAGGCTCGGCACAATCGGCTGCTCGCGCATATCCGGACGTCGCTGATCGACTGCCACCGGATCGCCGTGATGTCGCTCAAGGGCGGCGTCGGCAAGACGACGACCACGATCGGCCTCGGTTCCACGCTCGCCGACCTGCGCGACGACCGGGTCGTGGCGATCGACGCCAACCCGGACCGCGGCACCCTGGGAACAAAGGTGCAACGGCCCTCTCCGTACACCGTTCGCGACCTGCTCGAGCACGCCCCCGGGCTGCATCGCTACGTCGACATCCGTCAGTACATGGCCCGCTCGGACTCGCGGCTGGACGTGCTGGCCTCGGCGGACGATCCCGAGATCTCCGAGGCGTTCGCCGACTCGGACTACCGCGCTGTCGACAATCTGCTGCAGCGCTACTACTCGATCCTGTTGACTGACTGCGGCACCGGCATGCTGCACAGCGCCATGGGCGGCGTGCTCGGGCTCGCCGACACGCTGGTCATCGTGACGAGCTCCAGCGCCGACGGCGGGACGTCCGCCAGCGCCACGCTGGACTGGCTGGACGCGCACGGCTACGCCGACCGGGTCCGTGACGCGGTCGCGGTGATCTCGATGTTCCCGCAGAACGGCGACGGGGTGGACGTCGACTCGCTCGAGCAGCACTTCGCCGCGCGCACTCGCCGGGTGGTGCGCGTGCCATGGGACCCGCACCTGGCCACCGGCGGGCGGATCGACCTGCACGAGCTGAAGCGGGAGACGCGCCGCGCCTACCAGGAGCTCGCCGCCGCCGTCGCCGAGCGCTTCGCCCCACAAGATCTCGACGACGCCGGCTATCCCATTCCTCAGCCCCGTTACAACGACCGCCTGTTCTCCTGACCCGCCGGCCGGGGCCGGGCACCAGGGCCGGGCGGCCAGGGCTCAGGGCCCGCGTAGCGTGCGGACATGGGGAACGCGCGGGTGAGCGGCCGGCCGTATGTGCTGTTGAGCTGCGCCGCGTCGATCGACGGGTACATCGACGACGCGAGTGAGCGCAGGTTGCGGCTGTCCAACGAGGCCGACTTCGACCGGGTGGACGAGGCGCGGGCCGGATGCGACGCGATCCTCATCGGCGCGGGCACCATCCGGGCGGACAACCCGAAGCTGCTCGTTCGCTCCCAGGCCCGCCGCGACGCCCGGGCCCGGCGTGGCCGGCCCGTGAACCCCTTGAAGGCAACTCTCACCGGTCGTGGCGACCTCGACCCCGAGGCCCTGTTCTTCACGGCCGGAGATGCCCCGAAGGTCGTCTATGCGACTACATCCGCACTGGAGAAGACACGGGACCGCGTCAGCGCGGTCGCCGAGATCGTCGACGTCGGCGAGCCAGCCGACCTGGGCCGGATGCTCGACGACCTGGCGTCCAGGGGTGTCGGAAGGCTCATGGTGGAGGGCGGCGGCACCGTCCACACCCAGTTCCTGACAGCGGGGTTCGCCGACGAGCTGCAGCTCGCGATCGCGCCGTTCTTCGTCGGCGACCCGCGCGCCCCTCGCTTCGTCCACGGCGGCGCCTTCCCGTGGAACCCGGTCAGCCCCGCCCGTCTCGCCGAGGTCACCAGGATCGACGACATCGTCCTGCTGCGGTACGCCCTGTCGGACAGCTACCCGGGCCACCCGGCGCATCCGGACTGAGACAGCGGCGGCTTGCGGTGGGGGTCGGCCAGGTCGGTAGGACTGGGCGACGCCGAACCGTGGCCGCGAGCGCGTCCGAGATCTGCTCGTCCACGATCCGCAGGCCACCTTGCTGAGGCGGCATGTGGTGGTCAGCCCGTGGCGTCGGGAAAGGCGAAAGGGTCGGCGACGTCGGCGACGGCGGTCACGCGATGCAGGACGAAGCGGCGAGGGGCGCCGCTGTTCTCGTCCCAGGCGGTCAGCCAACCGCCGTCGAGCGCGGTCGGCCGCACGATCCGGTCGCTCGGCGTCCCCTGCTGGTCGACGTAGCCGAGCACCACCCGGCGCCGGTCGCGGACCGCGGCCTGCAGCCGGACCAGGATCATCGGCGCGGCCCGGACCAGGCCGTCCACCTGGCTTCCTCCCGTGCCCCCCGGGCCGACACCGGCGAGCCGCAGTGCCCGCGCGTTCTCGTCGCCGCGGCGCACGAGCCGCACCGCGTCGCGCAGCTGGCCGCGGCGTACCGCGGCCGGGTCGGCCGCCGCGGCGCGGGCTCGTGCCGGTGTCCGGTGCGCCTCTGGCCGGCTGACGACGACCCGTCCGTCCGGGCCCTCGGCCGCCGGGGCGAACCCGGCGGCGCGCAGGCCGTCCAGCAGGTCGGAGACCTGCAGCCGGGAGATCACGACGGTGGGGGCGATCCGGCGTAGCCCGAGAGCCTGGGTGCGCCGGGAGACCATCACCTCGGAGAGCAGCACCGGGTCGTCGCAGCGCAGGTAGGACTCCGCCGGGCCGGAGCGCAGGCGGCCATGCCGACGGGCGGTGTCGTCGACCAGGTAGGCGAGCGCCTGCGGCACGCCGCCCCGGCCGAGCCGGGCGAGCAGGTCGTGGATGTCGGCCGGTGCACGGCCGGCGTCGAACGCACGGCGCAGCGACGCCTCCGAGAACCGGTAGACGGTCGCGGCGCCCGTCGACTCGATGTCGGCCAGCTGGGCCAGCTCCGCCGCGACCTGGGGCACCAGCGGGCCGGGCGCGACGGCGGTCAGGTCGGCCTGCAGCAGCAGCTCCTCGACCGGCTCGGGCAGCAGCGGCGCGAGCGCGTCCGCGAGCGCGTCGGCGAGCGACCCCGGCGGCCCCGACGGGCTCGCGCCACCAGGCGCGATCGAGCCGGCCGCGCCGCCGGCTCCGCCCGGCAGCGGCGGGCGCGCGGGGGTGAGCAGCTCGGCTAGCAGCCGGCCGGTCGTCGCCGGGACGCCGCGGCCGGTCAGCCCGAGCAGCTCCGCCTCCCGGATGGTCGCGTCGACCATCCGGTCCAGCAGCGGCCCGCCGCGTCTCGGCGCGCGCCAGGCCAGCAGCGCGCGCACCGACTCCGGGGCGGGCGCCACGCCGTCCGGCGCGGCCGCCAGCGCCACCAGCACCTCCAGGCGGGTCGTGACGGCGGCACCCCGGCGCACGTCGACCGACAATGCCGAGATCTGCCGGCCGCGCTCGTCCCGTTCCCCCACCAGCGAGGCGACCGCGGCCGACCTGACCCAGCCATCGACCAGCATCGCCCACCGATGCGCCGGCAGGTCGACGCTCCACCTGTCGAACGCGGTCGTCGGCATGATCCGCACGTCGACGCCGGCGGTGGCGTCGACCAGCCCGGCGGCCGAGGCCAGCTCCACGACGAATGCGGCGACCGGCTCGGGGATGTCCAGCAGCTTGGCGACGGCCCGCAGGTCGCGCACGCTGAGCCCGCCGGTGCGCAGCGGGACCACCGGCGTCGTTCCCCACCCGTCCAGCAGGGTGGCGACGTGGCGGACCATCGTGTCGGCGGCGAGCGCGGCCGCCGGGTCGACGGAGGCCGGGGCGACGGTACGTCCGGTCAGGGCGGGCGGATGCGGGTGCAGCGTCCCGGTGGGCGTGTCGCCGCGCAGGGCCAGCCCGACCTCGCGGGGCATCTCCACCTCTTCGGCTTCGACACCGACGAGCAGGCCACGGGCGAGCAGCTCCTCGACGGGGGTGCGCGCGGCGGAGACTGTGAGCAGGCGGCCCGCGTCGGCGGTGGCGCCCCGCGCCGGCCCCTGCGCCAGCCGGTCCAGGATGCGCCCGGCCGCGGGAGAGCACTCGGCGGCGAGCCGGCGCACCAGGTCGGCATCCGAGAGCCGGGCGCTGATCGCGGCGACGAGCGGCCCGCGGGACTCGGACGACCGGGCCGCGCCGCGGTCGCGGCCGTCGCCGTCAGACCCCGAGGGCACGCCGAGGGCGGCGGCGAGGCGGGCGAGCTGCGGGGGGCGGTAGGTGGCCAGGCAGTCCCGCGCTGGCCGGCCGAGGCCCAGCGGCCGGTCTCCGAGCACGTCGCCCGCCGTCGCGACCAGCCGCAGCGCGTCGGCGGGGCCCCAGAGCAGGCCACGGGCACGCAGCGCGGCGACCGACGGCCCGACGTCGAGGCCACCGCAGAGCACGGCCAGCCGCCGAATGGAGACCGGGGCGGGCAGCAGCGTCAGGATGGCGCCGACCTCGAGGGTGAACGCGTCAAGGGTGTCCAGCGCGCGCAGCACGCTGACCCGGATCTCCAGGCGCGCGGCGAGGATGTCGAAGTCAGGGGGTGGCGGGGTGGCGAGGTCGGGGCGTAGCTCGAACAGCCTGGTCAGCTCGTCGTCAGAGCGGGCGCGCAGCCACGCCGCGAGCGTGGCCGGCTCCTCATCGTCCTGCCTGACCGCCGATGACACGCTCCGACGGTAGCCCAGCGTCCTTATGGACCGTCGGCGCGCGTCGGCGTGGGGCCCGCGGGCCGCTCTCGTCGAAGCCCGTCGTCAGCGGCCCGGCCTGCGGCACGGGCTGACGGCCCGCGTCAGAAACCCGCCTCGACGATGAACCCGAGGCGGTGGTCCCTGGCCCAGTCGGAGATCCGGATCTGCAGGCTCGCGTCGCCCGGCAGCGCGAGCTGGCGGCCCAGGGAGACGCCGACGGACGCGACGCCGACCAGCACGAGTGTCTTCACCGTCCTGGCGATCGGCCGGTGCTCGGGAGGCGGGCGCCGGGGCCGCCGGGCCGGCATGTCTCCCGTTCCGGGCCGCCAGCCGGTGGCCTCGGCATCGTCGAGCGAGGCCGCGCTCGACGGCGCACGGCCCGAACGGGCCGGCCTCGCCGGGGCGAGGTCGCCGCGGATCGAAAGATTGAGGTTGGTGGCGCTGACCGCGTCCAGCCCGTTGTCCGGCGCGCCTGCCCCGCCACTCGCTCGGGCGGCCCGGCCGTCGCGGTCGGCCCGGCGAGGCCGGCTCGGACCTCCAGCGCCGCCGGTCCGTCCGGTCCGGCTGGTTCCGCCGGCCGGGTCGGCCCGAGCGGCTTCGGTCCGGCCGGTTGCGCCAGCCCGTCCCGCCCGCCCGATTCCCTCGCGCTCGGCTCGCCCGGTCCTGTCACGACGCCCGGAGCGGTCGGAGCGGTCGGAGCGATCCGGGCGGTCGGCGTGAGTGGCTTCGGTTCGGCCGGTCGCGCCGGTTCGTCCGGTCCCGGCCGTCCGTCCGGTTCCCTCATGCTCGGCTCGCCCGGTTCTTTCAGAACGGTCGTGGCGGCGGGCGTGGGCGGCTTCGGTTCGGCTGGTCGCGCCAGCTCGTCCGGCTCGGCCAGTGCCGCCGGTCCGTCCGGTCCCGCCGCTCCCGTCAGGCTCGTCCCAGGTGGACCCGTCGGTTCGGCCGCCACGGCCGCCGTAGCCGGACTGGTCGGACTGGTCGCCGCGAGCATCCCGGGTGGCCTGGCGCCCGTGGTCGGGCCAGCCGTCGCGGTCAGCCGCGCCACGGAACTCATCGCCCTCGGGCTGGCGGGGGCGCCCGCGGCCGGGAAGCAAGATCCGGTCGGTGCGCTCGACATGGTCGCCATGGGCCGTGTAGTCGGTGTAGTCGGTGTGGCCGGGGTAGTCGGCGTGTGGGGACCGGGCGGCGGGCGGCGGGCGCCCGTCCTCCCCGGGCGGCGCGTACGGCGGCCGCTCGAACCCGCCGTCAGCTTCGCCGACGGACACGTCCCAGTTGGGGGAGCCATACCAGCCGTTCGCCGCGTCTGGCACCGCCGGCGAGGAGGGCGGCGGCTCATCCCACGGGTCCCCACGGCGGCCGCCGGCGGCGTGGTCGGCCGTCGGCGCGTGGCCGGCGGCCCGGCGGTCGTCGGACCAGTCGTCACCCGACCAGTCGTCCCAACTGTCGCCCCGAGCCCCCTCGACCTTGATGACCACGGCGGGAACCTCCTGGGTCCACGCGTACCGCCTGCCCGGGTGACAGCGGCGATCTGAAGCGGCGATCTGAAGCGGCGACCTGGCGGCGGTGCCACATGCGCGCGCGGACCTCGGCGGCACGCGGCGAGCAGGGCCGTATCGGTCACAGTCAGTGCATAGCGTAAGTGGCCGAGTTCTGGTCCGGACGGCGGGGTGCGTGGTGACTATCGGTGGCGGACGCGGCAGACGTGCTCGAGGAGCAGCGCCGCGGCGACAAGGCTGAGCGCGGAGCCAAGACCTAGGCCCGCTGTGACCAGGTCGGCGCTGGCGGTGCCGAACTCGTCGGTCCTGGACGCGGTGTAACCGAGCAGCGCGGCCCACCCTCCGGCCATGACCGCGGCGGTGAGTGAGCTGGCCTTGGCGAGGACGGCGAGCCGGGCGACGGTGATCGGCATGATGGGTTTGGTACCGGGCCTGCCGGCGAGCCTGCGGCGGGTGATGCTCGCCGTCTGCACCTCCAGCAGGGCGACGATGAACACCGACAGCGGGCCGGTGCGCGGCAGCTGCGGCAGCGACCGGTAGGTCCAGACCAGCAGCAGGTAGGCCAGCACACCGGCGACCACGGCGGCGCCGACGAGGTCGCGTGCCCGCGTCGGCCTCATCCGCGCCGTCCCCGAAGACGCGCCGCCCCGCTCGGCCGGCTGGCGCGGGAACCATGGGTACGTCTCATCCGAGCGCGAGGCCCTCGCCGAGGTTCACGGCTGTGCGGCGCAGGCCCGCGGTCTCCCCGGTCGCGGCGAGGCCGGCGACCAGGTCGGCGACCCGCCCGTGGCCGGGTACCGCCGCGTCGGGAGCGACGTCCAGCCACGGCACGCAGACGAACGCACGCAGGTGGGCCCTCGGATGCGGCAGGAGAATCTCCGGATCGTCGCTGACCACCGGACCGCAGGCGATCACGTCGACGTCCAGGGTGCGCGGCCCCCAGCGCACGGTCCTGACTCTGTCGGCCGCCTGCTCGGCCTCCCGCGCCGCCGCGAGCAGCTCCCGCGGGGACGCCGCCCCGGCGAGCAGCACCGCGTTGAGGTAGTCGTCCTGCGGTGGCCCACCGACGGGCACGGTCTCGTAGACCGGTGACACGGCGAGCACCCCGAGCCGCTTGTCGAGCAGGGCGACGGCGGCGCGCAGCGTCGCCTCTCGATCGCCGAGGTTCGAGCCGAGCGCCAGGACGGCTGGTCCACTCGCCGCGGCCGGCCCGGGTTCCACCTCCGGCCGGGCCGGGTCGTTCGGCCCAGCACCGGTCACGGGCGGTCCCGGACGACGGAGACCGCGACGTCGCCGAACGGGACGGGGATGGGCGCGGCCGGCTTGTGGACGGTCACCTCGGCCCGCTCCACCCGCGGGTCGGCGAGGCAGACGTCCGCGAGCCGGGCCGCGAGCGTCTCGAGCAGGTCCACGGGCTCACCGGCGACGACGCGGGCCAGCGCCTCGGCCAGTTCGCCGTAGTGCACGGTGAGTGTCACGTCGTCACTGGCGGCGGCGGGTGCCGTGTCGAGCCACAGGGTCACGTCGACGACGAACTCCTGGCCGAGCTCACGCTCGGCCGGGAGGACACCATGCCAGCCGCGCACCCGCAGCCCGGTCAGCGCGATCCGGTCAGCGGGCAGCGCCCATGCCGGCCGCTGACCCATCGCCCACTCCGGGTTCGCCTGATCCGCGCGCGCCGTCACCACCGTCGCACCACCATCCTGCCTCCCGCCGGCTCGTCGCCGGCTCCCGTGCCGCCGCTGCGGCCCGACCTGTCTCGTCGGTCCGCTCTGATCTACCTCCCGCGCCCGGCGTGCGCGTCACGCCTGGAGGGCCGTCGGCACCCGGGTTCCTTCCTGATCCGGGGTTCCTGCTCGACCGGCGAAGCCAATCGGGGAGGTCCGGAAGCCGACCCGGAAGCCGTGGGCGCCGGCCCGCCCACGGACTCCACCTCTCAACGTCTCGCGGGCCGTGCTCATGCCTACCACGCTTCCTTCCCCGCCGATCGGCCAGGAGAGGTCCGGCCACCGGCCCGTCCACTTGGCGCCTACCTCGCGCGGCAGCCGGTCCGGCGGGAACCTCGGGTGAGCCAGTGGAGGCTGGAGGCTCGCCCGAGCGGACGCCTTCGGCCGTCAGGCGCCAAACGAACCGTCACGTTCCGCGGCCCGCCAGGCGCCGACGACCCGGACCGCGTCCACCGCCGGCCGCACTGTGTGTACCCGCACGCCCCACACGCCCTGGTAGGCCAGCAGCGCGGTGGTCGCCTGGGTGGCGTCCTCGCGTTGCTCCACCGGGCGCGCCGCGCCGTCGGGCGCCGCGAGCACGGCGCCGAGAAAGGACTTGCGGGACGTGCCGACCAGCAGCGGCCGGCCCAGGGCCGCGACGGCGTCGAGATGGGCCAGCAGCGCCCAGTTGTGCTCGAAGCGCTTGGCGAACCCGATGCCCGGATCGATGATCACGCGTTCCCGGCGCACGCCCGCGTCGAGCACGGCGGCCAGGCGCTCGGCGAGCTCGGTGACCACGTCGGCGACGACGTCCCCGTAGTACGCCCGCTTGGCCATGTCCACGCTCGCTCCCCGGGCGTGCATGAGCACGTAGTACGCCCTTCGCTCGGCGACGAGCGCGAGCAGGTCGGGCTCGGCCGCCGCGGACACGTCGTTGACGAGCACCGCCCCGGCGTCTAGCGCCGCCTCGGCGACGGCCGCCCTGGTGGTGTCGACGCTGACCGCGGCCCCGGCGGCGGCGAGCGCGGCGACCACCGGCAGCACCCGGCGGCACTCCTCCGCCACGTCGACGCGGGCCGCGCCCGGCCGGGTCGACTCCCCGCCCACGTCGACCAGGTCGGCGCCGTCCGCGACCATCCGCAGCCCGGCACGCACGGCCTCGACCGGGTCGGCGTAGGTGCCGCCGTCCGAGAACGAGTCGGGGGTGACGTTCACGACGCCCATGACCCGGGTCGGCCCCGGCACGAGCAGCCGCGCCATGAGGTCCGCGGTGGGGGCCGGATCGCGCTCCGCGCCGGTCATGCGGGCCTCATCGGCGCGGCCGGGCGCCGGCGGTAGGTGTAGCGGTAGACCGGGAGGAAGCCGAGGGCGGCGTAGAGCCGGCGCGCCGCGGCACTGCGCTCCTCCACCTGCAGGTAGGCGCGCCGCGCGCCGAGCGCCGCCGACCACCGCGCGAGCGCCGCGAGCACCGCGGTAGCCGCGCCTCGGCCGCGCGCGGCCGGCAGTGTCGCCATGCTGTAGATGCCGAGCCACTCGCCGTCGACGACGCCTCGGCCCACCCCGACCGGTCTGCCGTCCAGCGCCGCGGTGACGTAGACCACGGGCAGGGTGATCTGGGACAGGATCGCGACGCTCGCCGGCCGGTACGGGCCGAACATCGACATCCCGCCGGCGGCGCCGACGTCCAGCCAGCTCTCGTCCGGCGCGTCATCCTGCCAGGTCCGGACGGCCGTGCCCGGTCGCGTCCGGCCGGCCGCGTACTCGGCGATGCCCGCGACGCCCGCGATGAGGACGGCCAGGTCCGCGACGCACACATCGGTCGGGCCGCTGTCGTCGTCGTAGCCGGCCGTGTCCAACGCGACGCCCAGCCCTTCGGGCCGCGATACGGGCGTGAGCTGGAAGGTCGATGGGCGGCCGGCGCGCGCGTAGAACCGTTCGGCCTCGGCGATGGCCGCCGCCGCGTCGGCGACGTCGCCGCATGTCCAGACCGAGTTGCCGCGGCGGGTGGCGCCGGCGGAGTCCCGCAGCACCCAGCCGTCGAGCGTCTGGGTACGTAATGCCGGCCAGCCGCGGAAGGCCAGCACCTCCAGGTGGGCGGCCAGCGCTGCCCGGTCCGCGAACCCGGTGGTGTGGGTGAGGGCCGCGTCGGCCGCGGGGTCGGCGAGATCCGTGAACCGGCGGGGCGCGACCAGTGGGTCCGTGGCTACCGGCTCCCGGCCGGAGCTCACCGCGTCCCCACGAGCCGACATGCTCCCGAGGCTACCGAGAACCCCCTCGGCCAGACGGGGTTCGCCGGCCGCCAGGTGGCGGCTGAGGACGTGATGCCGGCCACCGCCGTCCGGGATCTGGGAGGCCTGTGGCGTGCGGCGCAGGCCCTGGCCATCGGGCGCACCGAACGGGCGCGCCGCCCCGCGACGGCCACCGAGAGGCCGTGCCCATAACCTTCAGTAGTCAGATTCATGCGAAGGATGCCAACGGCTCGCTGACGGGATCCGCTTGGGCACACGCGGCCTTGCCGGGTCACAAGTCGGGACCATGCCGGACAAGTCCGGCATCGACAGGTCGCGAGGCTGGTCCAGGGACGCTCGTACGATCTGCCGGAAGGGGATGCCGCGGCGGCTGTCGTCGCGAGTATTCCTGACTGTCCGTAGGCAAGGCCGCGCCTCCGCGGGGCGGCGAGGCCCGTATGGCTCGGGATGGCGTGGGTGGCATCACGAGGCGGTCGGGCCGGCCGGGCCGCGCCGCGCGTGGTCCGACCGTGGGCCCTCTCGGGAGCAGGTATGCGCTGCCACAAAGGCGATCTAGTCTCTTCGCTAGGGTCGAAGGTCCCAAAAGTAGCCCGATTTTAGTCCATACGGCCGGTTCATCGGCGATTCGGCCTTTCACAGGAGGGACACCCGATGCCGCAAGCCACGGGTGGACTGCCCCAGGACCCTGGGAACGATGCCGCCGACGCGGCCGCGCCGTCGGCATCGGCCGACACCGGCGACGGGCACGACATGCGCGACGGGCGTGACGGTGCCGTCGCGCCCGCCGCGGCCGGCGGAGCCGGCCTCGATGGCGCGACCCGCTGGCCCGCGTCGCCAGGCCCCACCGGGCAGGCGGTCATCCCGGTCGCCCGGCGGTCTCCTGACGACCATCCGGGGGACTACCCGGGCCTGACCGGCGGTCGGCGATCCCAGCCGGCCGAGAGCGCGCCGCGACCGGCGCCCACGACCGACCCCCGTCAGGGGACGCCCGCTCACCCGCCGGCGGAGACCACACGTGAGACCACGTCGGAGGCCGTCGCGACGCCTCGCGGCGAGGACGATTCCGATACAGGGTCCTCAGATCGCCGTCAGTTCCATCGGATGGCCGTCGGCGTGGCCATGGGCGCGTTGCTTCTCGAGGGCCAGATCCTGGAGGTATCCGGCATGCTCGCCGCCAGTCCCGTCCAACTGGCCCTCGATCGGGCCGAGCACCTCCTCGGCCAGGCGCTCGGCGCGCACGAGGTGATCCCGCCTACGCACGTCCTCGCCCAGACCGCGCGGCTGCACCGCGGCTTGGAGCGGCTGGCTCGCCGCCGGATGGCCGACGGCCAGTGGAAGCGGCTGCGGGTGGTGGCGGGCCGCGTCGCGGTGCTGCGCGCCGACGCCGCCTTCAAGCAGGGCAACGTCACCGCCGCCCGGGCGCTCACCGCCCAGGGGTACGCCGCCGGGCTCGCCGCCGGCGACGGACAGCTGTGCGGTTCGGCTCGTGAGGTCGGCGCCGTCGCCGAGTTCTACGACGGCCGGCCCGACGAGGCGCTGCGGCTGGCCAGGGACGGACAGCGCCACGCCACGGGCGGGCCCGTGCGCGCCCGGCTGGTCTGCCAGGAGGCGAGGGCGCTCGCCGGCCTGGGCGACGTCCAGGGCGCCGCCCGCGCGCTGGACCACGCCTACGACCTCGCCGACGAGATCCCGCCGGACCGCTGGGGACGGCCCGGCCCAAGCTTCGACGAGTTCAACCCGGTGGAGGTCGCGTACAACGCGACAACGGCGCTGTGCCTGCTCGGGCGGCCGCGAGCCGCCGAGGAGCATGCCGAGCTGGCGCTGCCGAAGCTGGACGGGATGGACGCCCCGGGCTTCCGCTCGGTGATCCGCCTCGACCTGTCGCTGGCTCTCGCCAGGGCGGGGCGGCTCGAGCTCGAGCGAGTGTGCTCGCTGGCCAGCGAGGCGATCCAGATCTCCTGGGGCCGCACGGTCGCCTCGGTGTCCGGCCGCGCCGACCAGGTGCTGGCGGCGACCCGCGTACACGGTGAGGTGCCGGAGGTGCGTGAGCTGGCCACCCTGGTCCGCGAATGGCAGCGCTCGGCGTCCGAGCAGCGGCCGGGCAACGGCCCGCCGGGTGCCGCCACGGCGGCCGGTGGACCTGGCATGCCCGTTCGGGCGCTCCCGGAAGTGAACGGCTGACGGGCGGTTCCCGGGGGGGAACGCAGGCGGGCGGACCGGGTGACGAGCGAGGTGACTCGCCTGCTTCCGAGCGGGATCCCGAGTTACCGGGCGCCGACGGCCGGTTCACCGCCGAGGCATCCCGCCGGGCCCTCTCGGCGATCTGCGCCGTGGCCGGGCTGGACGACACCGACGCGGTCGCGCTCAAGCTCACCGTCAACTCCGTCTACCGGTTGCCGCGGGCCGGCGCCGTGGTACGTGTCGCCACCTCGGCGGCGATGACGCACCGGATACCCAAGGTCGTCCAGGTCGCCCGTTGGCTCGAGGACGAGGGCGTGCCGGCGGTCCGGCTGCTGCCGGCGGTGCCGGCGCCGGTGGCGGCGGGGGGCGCACAGGCCACGATCTGGGTCGACGCGGGTCCTGGCGCCCCGCCGGCACCCACGGCCGCCGAGCTCGGCGCCGCGCTGCGCGGCCTGCACGCCCTGGCGCCGCCCAGGCCGGCGCTGCCCCGGTGGGATCCGCTCGACGACGTCCGGCGGCGGATGTCCGACGCGGAGGCGCTGCCGGCCGCCGACCGGGTGTTCCTCGAAGAGCTGGTCGGCCGGGTCGAGGCCGGCCTGCGGACCGTCCGCTACCAGCTGCCGACCGCGGTGATCCACGGGGACGCCCATCTCGGCAACCTCATCAGGCGACCGGACGGGCAGGTGGTGCTCTGTGATTTCGACTCGGTGAGCATCGGCCCAGCCGAGTGGGACCTCATCCCCCTGGCCGTCGGCGCGACACGGTTCGCCTACCCGCCCGGCTCGCACACCCAGCTCGCCGCGGCCTACGGCGTGGACGTCACTCGGTGGGACGGCTGGCCGGTGCTGCGGGCCGTCCGCGAGCTGAAACTGGTCACCAGCGTGCTGCCGATCCTCTCCAGCAACCCGACCGCCGCCGCGCAGTTCCGGGTCCGCCTCCAGAGCCTGCGTACCGGCGACCGGACCGTGCGCTGGCGCCCCTACGGCTGATCCGGACGCCTGGTCGCCGGCGCCGGCCCGACAGCGGGGCCCGCGACCGAGTTCGTCACCGAGTTCGTCACCGACCTCACGGTGGAGCCGGCCGGGCGGGCATGCCCGCGTCGACTCGCTCCCCGGCGGGTGGTGGCACCGGCCGGGGCGAGCAGGCGGGTGAGCCCGAGCAGCAGGCCGTCCATGCTGAGAGCCAGCACGGCGACGAGGACGGCGCCGCCCAGCACCTGCGGCTGGTCGTGCTGGGCGAGGCCGTCGACGACGAAGCGGCCCAGCCCGCCGCCGCCGATGAGCGCGGCGATGGTCGCCGTCGCCACCACCTGCACCGCCGCGAGCCGGACACCCAGCATGATCAGGGGCAGCGCGAGCGGCAGCTCCACCCGGGTGAGCAGCTGCCAGCCGGACATGCCCATGCCGCGGGCCGCCTCGCGCGCGCCGGCGTCCACCTCACGCACGCCGACGTAGCTGTTCGCCACCAGCGGGGCGACCGCGAAGATGACCAGCGCGACGATCGTCGTCCGGTCACCGATGCCAAGCGGGCCGATGGCCAGCAGCACCAGCACGGCGAACGTCGGCACCGCGCGCAGCGCGCCCGAGATGTTGACGGCGAGTGCCCCGCCTCGCCCACGGTGGCCCAGCCAGATCCCGACCGGCAACGCGACGGCCGCGGCGATCCCGACCGACGCTCCCGTGAGGATCAGGTGCTCGCCGAGGCGCGCCGGGATCCCGTCGTCGCCGGACCAGTGCGCACCGTCGGTCAGCCAGCGGGTGGCGTCGGCGACCGTGCTCACGAGTGCGCCTCGGTGGACGTCGCGGCGGCCGCCTTGGCCGCGGTGGCCGCGCCGGCCGGCCGCCGGGTGCCGCGCGCCCGCCGCCACGGGGTGACGAGCCGTTCCAGCCCGACGAGCAGCAGGTCCGCGACCACGGCGAGCGCCAGGCACAGGACCGAGGCGGTGAGCACCTCGGCCCTGAACGTGCTGCCGAGGCCGTCGTAGATCAGATTGCCGAGGCCGCCGTGGCCGATCGTCGCGCCTACCGTCACCAGCGCGACCGTGGAGACGGTGGCGACCCGCAGCGCGGTGACGATCGCGGGCAGCGCCAGCGGCAGCTCGACGGTGAGCAGCAGCCGCACCGAGCCGTAGCCCATCCCGCGCGCGGACTCCAGGACGTCCGGCGGGACCCCGTCGAGGCCCGCGATGAAGCCGCGGAAGAGGATGACGAGCGTGTAGATCACCAGGCCGGTGCGTACCGTCGTCGTGGACAGCCCGGACACCGGCAGCAACAGCGCGAAGAAGGCCAGCGAGGGGATCGTGTACAGGATGCTGGTGGCACCGCCGACTACGCCGACCGCGGGCCGCCAGCGGCGCGCGACGAGCACGAGGGGTACCGCCACCGCGACCCCGAGCGCGACCGAGGTGACCGTGAGGTCGATGTGCTCGCGTAGCGCCGCGAGGATCTCGTCGGACCTGGTACTCAGGTACCGGCCGCAGATCCACTCGTTGCGCGTGAGGCAGTTCCCACCCGCCGACGCCATGCCCGCACGCTATCCGACCGGCTGGGTGCGAATACCCGCTGTCCTGCCCGGAATGAGCGGATGGCCGGCGTCGCCACTGCCTGTTTCCCTTGGGCGTATCCCGTCTGGGCGAGTCCCGTCGCGGTCGGCGGATCCCGTCGCCGACCTCACGGATTGAGGAGCGGGCCGCGTGCCGGCTGCCGAGCCGATGATCGTACTGGAGGGGGTAGGGAAGACCTACCCGGATGGAACGGTCGCGGTCGCGGATCTGTCGTTCGAGATCGGCGACGGCGAGCTGGTCTGTCTGGTCGGGCCGTCCGGGTGCGGCAAGACCACGACCATGAAAATGATCAACCGGCTGGTGGAGTCGACCGCCGGGCGGATCCTGCTCGCCGGCGAGGACGTGCGCGCGCTAGACCCGGTGAAACTGCGCCGCCGGGTCGGCTACGTGATCCAGCAGGTGGGCCTGTTCCCGCACCTGACGGTCCGGGCGAACGTGGGCTGCGTGCCCAGGCTGCTGCGCTGGAACCGGGCCAGGACCCGGGCGCGCGCCGACGAGCTGCTGGAACTGGTCGGGCTCGACCCGGCGGTCGTCGGCGACCGCTATCCGCATGAGCTGTCCGGCGGGCAGCAGCAGCGGGTCGGGGTCGCCAGGGCGCTCGCCGCCGACCCGCCGGTGCTGCTGATGGACGAGCCGTTCTCCGCCATCGACCCGATCGCCCGCGCACGCCTCCAGGACGAGTTCGCCCGGCTGCGCCGGGAGATCAGCAAGACGATCGTCTTCGTCACGCACGACATCGACGAGGCGATCCGGCTCGCCGACCGGGTCGCGGTCCTCCGCGCGGGCCCCGAAGGCGGGAGCCTGGAGCAGATCGACACCCCCGCTCGGATCCTGGCGCGGCCGGCGACCCCGTTCGTCGCCGACTTCACCGGCGCCGAACGCACCCTGCGTCGCCTGGATGTCATCCCGCTGCGCCGCGAAGCCCTCGAGCCGCCCGCGGCCGGTGCGCGCGCCGCGCAACCGGCGGGCGCCGTGCCCGCGGAGACCACGGCGGCTCCCACGTCCGCCGCCGCTGTAGCCGGCGGATCCGGCCCCGGGGTCGCGGGCGGGTCGGCGGCGTATCGCCCGGAGCAGCCCATCGTCGTCGGAGCGACGCTCTCAGAGGCGCTCACCGCTCTCCTGGCGCGTGCCGACGCGCGGCTGCCCGTCTACGACGACGGGAACGGCGACGGCCCCGGCAGCCTCGCCGGCTACCTGACCCCAGCCTCGCTACACACAGCGCTGCGCTCCGCCGACGACCACTGACCGCCCGAGCCATGCTGGTAGGTCCCGCGCGGCGCGCGTCGGGTCTCGCGTGGCCTTGGCCCTAGCGCGACAGGGCCGCGACGGTGGCGGTGACGCCGGGGCGGCGCAGCTGGCGGGCGATCGTCGAGCGGCCGTCGATGATCCGGGTGAACAGGCCGAACGCACCTGGGCCGGCCGACATCATCGTGTGCATCAGGTCCGGCCGGCGGCTGTACAGCCCGAGCAGTACCCGGCCTGCGGCGAGTTCTGAGCCGAACACGGCCTCGACCCGCTCCGGGTAGGTGCCCAGCGCGGCCGGGTCGCCGCCCGCCGCCGCGGCCGCCGCCGCGCCCGCGAGCCGGCCGGAGCGCAGCGCGAACGAGATGCCCTCCCGCGTCCACGGGTCGAGCAGGCCGGCGGCGTCCCCGGCGACCAGCACCCGGCCGCGGCGCACCGGTGAGTCGCCGGCGCGCACCCGGGTGAGGTGTCCGGAGTCGTGCTGGCGGGGCAGGTCCGCGATGCCCAGCGAGGCGACGAACTTCTCGTAGTAGGCGCGCAGCGCGGGGCCCTCGTCGCGCGACCCGATCACGCCGACGGTCAGGACGTCGCCCTCCGGGCCAAAGGAGGTGCGAAAATGCTCTTCCTTCGCACCTCCGGCGGCCCCTGTCCGGCGAAACTTCGGGAACACCCAGCCGTATGAACCGGGCACCGGGCCCCAGTCCAGCAACATCCGCCGCTCCCACCGGGCGGCGAGGTAGGACGGCACCCGGAACTCGCCTTCCAGGCCCACGTCCACCTGGTCGCAGCGCACCCCGACGTAGCTGGCCGCGCGCGAGGACGTCCCGTCCGCGCCGACGACGACCGAGGCGACCAGGTCGGGCCCGCCGCGCACCGCCACCGCGACCCCGTCCGCGCCGGCGTCGCGCACCTCGGTGACCGTGGTCGCGGTCCGCACCTCGGCGCCCGCCGCCTTGGCCGCGTCGACCAGGGCGGCGTCGAACTCGGGGCGCATCACCATCGCGAGGATCGGCTGGCCGTCGCGGCGGCGCCGGGTGACCTTCAGCCGGCCGTCGAGCGTCATCGTGAGCGCGTCGACCTGGGCGCGCGCGAGGCCGGCCCAGTCGAGCCCGGCGGCGGCGATCTGGTCGCGGGACATCCCGACGAGCCCGCCGCCGCAGGTCTTGTAACGCGGCAGCACGGCGCGTTCGAGCAGACAGACGCGGGCTCCCGCCGCCGCGGCGACCCGCGCGGCCGCGGCCCCTGCCGGCCCGGCCCCGATCACGACGACGTCGAAGTCCGCCATCAGGCACGGTCCGGCATCAGGAGTGGCCTCGTCTCGGTCGCGGCGGCATCGGCGGTATCGCCGCCATCATCCTCGCGTCCCCCGGCAAGGGACCACGGCGCTCAGCGCAGCGTCAGGGTGCGGCCGACGACGCCGGCGCGGACGCGGCGCTCCTCGCCTGTCAGCGGGCGGCGGTCGGCCAGCACGCCGTCCAGCGCGGCGCGCAGCGCAGCCGCAGGTTCCTCGCAGCTGTCCGCGTCGGCGTCCGGCGCGAGGTCCCAGACCGGGACGACCAGCCCGTCGGCCCGGAACGAGCCGACGAAACGCGACCCGTCTCCGACGGTCAACGCGCCGGCGGCGGCGAGCCGGGCGAGCGCGTCGAGCAGCTGCTCCTCGGCTCCGGCTCTCGCCAGGCCGGCCCCGCCGTCTTCCTCGGCCGGGAATGGCAGCACCCAGCGCAGGTGGCGCTTGTCGCCGGGCTGGGTCCAGTAGGCGGCTTCGACGGAGCTCAGCCGGGCGGTGGGCACGACCGTGGCGTTCGCCCGTTCGAGACTGGCCTGCACCTCGCTGGACAGGCCGGGGGAGTCGTCCTCGGCCGGCGGCAGCCACCAGCCGAAGCCGGGGTGCACGGTGACCTCCAGCGGGGCCGGGGCGAGCAGGTCGACAAGGCGGGGAAGGCCGGCGAGCCCCTGCGGCAGGCGTTCCACGGCGGCCAGCGCCGAGACCGGACCGTCGTCGACGACGGTGCCTGGCTCCGCGGCGAGCGCCGCCAGCAGCGCGCCCGCGATGTCGGCGGACGCGTCGAGGCCGGGGGTGAGGGTCTGGGTGGCCAGCAGGATCTCGCCGGTGTCACGGACCAGCGCCGGCGCCGCCTGCGGCAGCATCGTGCCGATAGTGATCTTGCGGCCGGCGTGCTCGGGGTGCTTGGCGAGGTGGTCGGGGTGCAGGGCCACCGGCGCGGTCGCGCTGGGCACCAGTTCTCGCAGCGCGACCAGGTCCGGCTCGTCAGCGCGGCCGACGAACGGCCGCAGCACCGGCGCGGGACGCGTCCTGGCGCCGTGGCAGGCCTTGTAACGGCGGCCCGAGCCGCATGGGCACGGCTGGCGCGGCCCATGCGGCTCGGGCACGCTGCCGAGGGCGCCGCTCGCCGCGGTGGAGGTCCTGGGTGCTGGGGCGGTTCGGCGAGCGATGGCGGGCTCCCGATGTCAAGGACGCAGCCGTTCCGCTGGCGTCCGCTGGTATGGATCTCGGCCGCCGGCCGCGCGGGGCTTAGCCACGATCGCGGTCTTCGGCCGGGACATGGATCTCGGCCTCTGGTCGCGCCGGGCTTCGCCACGATCGCGCGGCCTTCGGCTGGACGTCGTAAGGCTAGGGCATGACCGCCGCGTCACCGCGGACTCGGGCGCCCCTCGGTGCGTGGCCAGCCTCTCGACCTCGACCTCGCAGGGTGTGCGTGCGGTCGAGTTGTCGGGAGCGGGTAACGTCGACCTCATGCTTGCCAGCCCAGCCCAGCCTGCGGCGTGCCCGTCGGCGTGCCTTTCCGAGGCCCGGCCGCAAGTCCAATGACGTCTTTGACGTTTGTTCAGGCGAGGGGTCCCCGCAGATCTGCCTGCCGAGTTCGGATGACGGCGGAACGTACGGGCGGGCAGGGACCACTGCACTGGCAGATCTGTGGGGAAGCATATGGCTGACGGGCCGCTCATTGTCCAGTCGGACAAGACGCTGCTGCTGGAGGTCGACCACCCGCTCGCGACCCAGGCGCGGGCGGGGATCGCGCCGTTCGCCGAGCTGGAGCGCTCGCCCGAGCACGTCCACACCTATCGGATCACCCCGCTCGCGTTGTGGAACGCCCGTGCCGCCGGGCACGACGCCGAGCAGGTCGTCGACGCGCTGGTCACCTACTCCCGCTATGCCGTGCCGCACGCACTGCTAGTCGACGTGGCCGACACGATGGACCGCTACGGCCGGCTGCGCCTGGAGAACGATCCGGTACACGGCCTGGTGCTGCGTGCCATCGACCGGGCGGTGCTGGTCGAGGTCACCCGGGCTAAACGGATCGCGCCGATGCTCGGGGCGAAGGTTGACGACGACACGGTCATCGTCCACCCGTCCGAGCGGGGCCGGCTCAAGCAGGCGCTGCTCAAGCTCGGCTGGCCGGCCGACGACCTGGCCGGCTACGTCGACGGCGAGGCCCACGCGATCGAGCTGCGTGAGGAAGGTTGGCAGCTGCGCGACTACCAGAAGGGCGCCGTCGCGGGCTTCTGGGAGGGCGGCTCGGGCGTGATCGTGCTGCCCAGCGGCGCGGGCAAGACGATCGTCGGCGCCGCGGCGATGGCGAGGGCGAGCAGCACCACCCTGATCCTCGTCACCAACACGGTCGCCGGCCGGCAGTGGCGCAGCGAGCTGCTGCGGCGCACGTCGCTGACCGAGGACGAGATCGGCGAGTACTCCGGGGAGCGCAAAGAGGTCCGGCCGGTCACGATCGCCACCTACCAGGTCATGACCGCGCGTCGCGGTGGCGAATACCTGCACCTCGACCTGTTCGGCGCCCGCGACTGGGGTCTCATCCTCTACGACGAGGTTCACCTGCTGCCCGCCCCGGTGTTCCGGATGACCGCCGACATCCAGTCGAGGCGGCGGCTCGGCCTGACGGCGACGCTGGTGCGCGAGGACGGCCGCGAGGGCGACGTGTTCTCCCTGATCGGCCCGAAGCGGTACGACGCGCCCTGGCGTGAGATCGAGGCGCAGGGCTGGATCGCGCCGGCGGAATGCACCGAGGTGCGGGTGACCCTCACCGAGGACGAACGGATGTCCTACGCCGTCGCCGAGCCCGACGAGCGTTACAAGATGTGCGCGACGGCGCTGTCCAAGCACGGTGTGGTCGAGCGGCTGGTCCGGAAGCACTCCGACGACCGGGTGCTCGTCATCGGGGCCTACCTCGACCAGCTGGAGACGCTCGGGCGCAACCTCGACGCACCCGTCATCCAGGGCAGCACCCGGACGAAGGAGCGGGAGCGGCTGTTCGAGGCGTTCCGGACCGGCGAGATCACCACACTGGTCGTCTCCAAGGTCGCGAACGTCTCGATCGACCTGCCGGAGGCGGGCGTCGCGATCCAGGTCAGCGGCACGTTCGGCTCCCGCCAGGAGGAGGCGCAACGCCTCGGCCGCGTGCTGCGCCCCAAGGTCGACGGCCGCTCCGCGCACTTCTACACGGTCGTCTCCCGCGACACCCTCGACCAGGAGTACGCCGCCCATCGCCAGCGCTTCCTGGCCGAGCAGGGCTACGCCTACACCATCGTCGACGCCGCCGACATCGCCTAAGGCGCTCCCGTTGCCGGACGCTCCGCGCCCGCAACCGGGCAGCGCCCGGGGTTCCTGCCGGATTGGCGGAGCTCGCGGAGCCAATCTGGGAGGTCCGCGGGCGCTGAGCGCCCTCCCCACGTGGTTCCGGGTCCTGGCATATGGCGGTGGTAAGGCTGGCTCCGGGCTGACGAGGTGGCTGGCAGACCTCCCAGATCACGACCTCCCAGATCGGCTTCGCCGATCCGGCAGGGACCCCGTCCGTCGATCCGGCAGGGACCCCGGGTGCTGCGCTGATGCGCCGTCACCATCGGTGGCTGGGTTGCGTACATTGCTCGCCAGAACGACATCGCGACCACCGGCGGCTTGATGCCGTACCCCATGGGATGTCCCTGCGGGCGTGGGTCACTCGGGGGGGTCGATCAGGTCGGCGGGGACGATCGTGACTGGGAACGGGCGGCTCACGGTCAGCGGGGCGGTGCCGCGGACCTCGCCGGTGCGGACGTAGGCGCCGTCGATGAGGTCGTACACCTCGACGGTGGCGGTGGCCGCGGCCGGGTCCGGGTCGACCAGCCAGCAGGACGGGATCCCGCGTTCCCGGTAGACGTCCAGCTTGAGGGTCCGGTCGTAGCGGCGAGTGCTCTCGTCGGCCACCTCGACGACGAGGAACGGCAGATCGCCGATCCGGCTCCTCGCGACTGCGCCCGCGGGCGCCTGCCCGCTGGCGCCCTGCGCCGGCGCCACGGCCGTCAGCCCTGGCCCTGGCCCTGGCACGGGCGTGGGGGACGGGACCGACACCAGGGTGGGGGCTGGGCCGACGATGATGTCCGGGGCGAGCAGCGTGCGCGCGGAGACCTCGATGCTCACGCCGTGCGGGTAGACGTACGCGCCTGAGGGGGCGGCGTCGGCGAGCCGCTCGGCGAGCCGCTGGATGACGCGGGTGCGCAGCGGTGTCGGCCATGGGCGCAGCACGCACAGCCCGTCGAGGAGTTCCACCCGCCCGTCGTCAGCCTCGGCCGCCTCCAGCGCGGCCACCGTCACCGGCGGGGCGGGCAGGATCACCGTGGGAAGGTGCTTGCGTGCCTGTGTGACTGCCTGCTGCATCACGCGGCCATCCTGTCGCCCGCCCGCCCGTCTGTCTAAGAGGTTGTTGACCGAAGTCGGGCCTTCGACCCGCCGTGGGCCTCCGGCCGCGCGAGTTTCGTCTATTGTCGCGCGACCTTCAACTGTCGCGCGACCTTCAACCAATCGGCCCGCTGTGGGCATCCGCCGCGCGAGTCTCCCTCAGCCCCCCGCAACCGGCGGTCAACCGGATCTTCCGGTTCAACCGGATCTTCCGGGCCCTGGCCGTCTTGCCTGCTCGCTCGGACCACTCACCTGGCACCGCGTCAGCAGGCGTCCGCCCCACTCACGATCATTCATGATCGCTGTGGGTGTCGCTGTGGTCGGGATCTGGTCGGATCCGCGACCACGACGACACGCCGGTGGTGATCAATCAGTCGAGTGCTGCCGGGCGAACGCTCGTGGCGGCGCTAGTTCCAGCCGCGGGAGTCCTGCTTGAGCGCGGTGTCGACGGTCAGGGCCGAGGCGATGACCAGGCTGAGCAGCGGGTCCGCGAGGCGGTGGTGGATCTGCACGACGTAGTTGTCGGCCGTCGTGAACATCGTGCGCAGCACCCCCTCCCAGGTCTTGGTGATCCGGGCGACCTCGACGTCGTTGTGGTCGACGATGGCGAAGTTCCAGGCACGCCAGTTCTCCGCCTTGATCATGCCGATCTGGTGCTCGCCGACCATCAGGCCGAACCGGATCTTCCCGATCGCGTTCTGCTGGACGATCTGCCCGATCTCGGAGCCGTCGGGCCGGGTGACGACGACCCGCGACTTGAGCAGCTTCGCCGGGCGGGTGAGCACCAGCTGGACCATGCCGCCCGGGTCGCGCACCTCCAGCTTGTGGGTCATGTACTGGTCGAGCGACGTGAGTACCCGGGCGACCTTCTTCGCCGTGCTCTGCCCGACCTCGACCACCGAGGCGATCTGGCGGCCCTGCTGGTCGAAGACGGCGTACTGGTTGGTGACCTCGATGAGCTGGGTCTTCTGGTTCACGACCAGCACCGGCTCGGAGAAGATCGAGCCTCCGCCCGGGCCGGCCGGAGCGACCCCGGCCTGCTGCTGGACCTGCTGCTGGACCTTGTCCGGCGTGTAGGCCGTCTGCACCGGCGCCGGCGCGTACCCACCTGGCGCGCCCGGACCGCCCTGAGCCATCCCCCACTGCCCCTGCTGCCCCGGAACAGGCCCCTGCTGCCCGGGCCCTTGCTGCCATCCCGGCCCCGACTGGCCGGGCCCCGGCGGGTAGCCGCCAGGCTGCTGCTGGGGCTGTGCCTGAGGAGCCTGGGGTGCGTATGGGCCGGCCTGGGACCCACCCGGCGCTTGCTGGCCGGGCTGCGGCTGCGCCTGGTGCGGTGGCGTCGGCTGGCCCTGTGGTGCTGGCTGCGTGTGCGTCGTCCACTGGGTGCCGTCCCACCACCGGAGACCCGGCGCACCTGACGGGTCCTGGTACCAGCCCGGCGTGGGGGAATTCTGCGACATGCGCCAAGCCTTGCACTGGCCAGTCGCAAAGGCCATGCCGGCCGCGCGACATCCCGCGCCCGATCACTTCTTGTGGTCGACCGGTTTTCGAGCGGAGCAGACACGAAGGGGCGGCCCCTCCCGGGACCGCCCCTCCTACGTGCTGTCCTGCTGTGAACTTCCGCGTCAGAGGCATCC
Source organism: Pseudofrankia coriaricola (assembly GCF_032027725.1). NCBI lineage: Bacteria > Bacillati > Actinomycetota > Actinomycetes > Frankiales > Frankiaceae > Pseudofrankia > Pseudofrankia coriaricola. The sequence goes on from NZ_JASNFO010000099.1 coordinate 57,990, forward strand.
GCCCGGCGGGAGCCCGACCCCTCGTCGCGCGAAGCGCGACATCGGGGGTCCGGGGGTCGCCCCCCCGGAGCAGATATCTTCTGACGACCTCCGGCGAAGTTGACCGGAGGTCAACGAGCATGGTTAGCCCGTCGTCAGAAGTCCATCTCGCCGCCGCCGCCCGGCATGGCCGGGGCGGCGTTCTTCTCGGGCTTGTCGGCGATGACGGCCTCGGTGGTGAGGAAGAGACCGGCGATCGACGCGGCGTTCTGCAGCGCCGAGCGGGTCACCTTGGCCGGGTCGATGATGCCGGTGGCCAGCATGTCGACGTACTCGCCGGTGGCCGCGTTGAGGCCGTGGCCGATCGGCAGGTTGCGCACCTTGTCGACCACGACGCCGCCCTCGAGACCGCTGTTGAAGGCGATCTGCTTGATCGGCGCCTCGAGCGCGAGCTTGACGATGTTCGCGCCGGTGAGCTCGTCGCCGCTGAGGTCCAACTTGTCGAAGGCACTGATCGAGGCCTGGAGCAGGGCGACGCCACCGCCGGCGACGATGCCCTCCTCGACGGCCGCCTTCGCGTTCGAGACGGCGTCCTCGATCCGGTGCTTCTTCTCCTTGAGCTCGACCTCGGTCGCCGCGCCCACCTTGACGACGGCGACGCCGCCGGCGAGCTTGGCCAGCCGCTCCTGCAGCTTCTCGCGGTCGTAGTCCGAGTCTGACTTCTCGATCTCGTTGCGGATCTGGCTGACCCGGCCCGAGATCTGGTCGGTGTCGCCAGCGCCCTCGACGATGGTCGTCTCGTCCTTGGTGACGACGACCTTGCGGGCCTTGCCCAGCAGATCGACGGTGGTGCCCTCGAGCTTGAGGCCGACATCCTCGGAGATCACCTGGCCACCGGTCAGGATCGCGATGTCACCAAGCATCGCCTTACGGCGGTCACCGAAACCGGGGGCCTTCACCGCGACGCTCTTGAACGTGCCACGGATCTTGTTGACCACCAGGGTCGCCAGCGCCTCACCCTCGACGTCCTCAGCGATGATCGCCAGCGGCTTGCTCGCCTGCATGACCTTCTCCAGCAACGGGAGCAGGTCCTTGACCGCCGAGATCTTGCTGTTGACGATCAGGATGTACGGGTCGTCGAGGACGGCCTCCTGACGGTCGGCGTCCGTGACGAAGTACGGCGAGATGTAGCCCTTGTCGAAGCGCATACCCTCGGTGAGCTCAAGCTCCAACCCGAAGGTGTTGCTCTCCTCGACAGTGACGACGCCTTCCTTGCCGACCTTGTCGAGCGCCTCGGCGATCAGGGCACCGATCGCCGGGTCACCCGCGGAGATCGACGCGGTCGAGGCGATCTGCTCCTTGGTCTCGACCTCCTTGGCCTGCTTCGAGAGCTCCTCGGAGACACTCTCGACAGCGACCTCGATGCCCTTCTTCAGGCTCAGCGGGTTCGCACCCGCGGCCACGTTGCGCAGGCCCTCACGGACCAGCGCCTGGGCCAGGATCGTCGCGGTGGTCGTGCCGTCACCCGCGACGTCGTTGGTCTTCTTCGCGACTTCCTTGACGAGCTCGGCGCCGATCTTCTCGTACGGGTCCTCGAGCTCGATCTCCTTGGCGATGGAGACACCGTCGTTGGTGATCGTGGGTACGCCCCACTTCTTCTCCAGAACGACGTTACGGCCCTTCGGACCAAGCGTGACCTTCACGGCGTCGGCCAGCTGGTTCATGCCGCGCTCCAGGCCGCGCCGCGCCTCCTCATCGAAGGCAATGATCTTCG
>NZ_JASNFO010000100.1:0-22899 GCF_032027725.1 Pseudofrankia coriaricola
GGCCCCCCTCCACGGCCTCTCCGGTGGATCTCGTCAGGGCGGCCCTCGACGGTAGCCGGACGCCAGTTCGCATGCCCAGCCAGCGATCACCGGTGCTCGGCAGGCAATGCTCGGCCCGTGATCGTCGTGCGGGTATGCCGACTAACGCCACATATCCCGATTTGCCTCTTTTGCGCATACCCCGTCCGCGATCTACGTGGCTCACCGGCTTCAGGAGCGCCGAAGACCGCCGGGGCTGTGCGCCGATCCGAACGCCAGGCCCCGCCGGTTCGCATCCGCGTACAGTTCCGCCGGTCAAACTGACAGTGCGACAAGGTCACCGGCCAGCCTTGCTTGAAACGGCATCAGGCTGATCCGGTGAAGCTCTGGGCGTCGGCTAAGAACAAAGCAGCGCGCGGCCCGGCGGCCGCGCGCTGCTTTGTCTGAGGTCGAGGGGTCGTCAGACGGGCTGAACCTTGTCAGCCTGCGGACCCTTCTGGCCCTGCACGATCTCGAACTGCACGTTCTGTCCCTCGTCAAGCGACTTGTAGCCGTCCGACATAATCGCCGAGAAGTGGACGAACACGTCCGGACCGCCACCGTCCACGGAGATGAATCCGAAACCCTTCTCCGCGTTGAACCACTTGACGGTACCCTGAGCCACGAGCGTTCTCCTTGCTACTTTCCCGGCAGACGTCCTTCGTCTCCCGGTCTCGCGCCGGCCGAGGAGCGCCCCACGTCCGGCCGTTCCGTTCGACGATGCATGACGTTCATACAGCGGGGAACCGGTAACACCACCACCCTACCCGCCATCGGCACTGGCGGTCCTGTCGTGGCCCGACCGGATCCCGTCCGTTTGCACGCTCCTGGGGTGCGAATGGGGTAATGGCCGCGCACACGGCCGACCCGGCACCTCTGGACAGACGGACCAGTTCGGCCGATGGGAACCGCGGGACGGCGGGCCACGAGTCCAGGCCGCAGCCGCGCGATGGTGTGGGTCCGGCAGCCAGGCCGGTGGTCAGCGCGAGGCCGGTGCCCAGGGACCGACGCCGCCGACGCGCTGGACGGAGTACTGGACGGAGTAACGCACGGTGTAGCCAGGCCCCTTCGGTGCCAGGAACTCGGCGTCGGGGGAGATGTAGACCTTCGCCAGCCGGTTGAGCAGGTCCCATGCGTCGTCGGTCGGCTGAATGGTGGCCCGCGCATGCACCACGGCGTACTGGCTCATGAAGATGCCTGGCGCGCGCGGCGCGTCGAAGGACAATACCGCCCGCGGGTCCTGGTCGAGGTTGCGCAGCTTCGTGTACCACGACATATGTCCGCTGACCAGGTCATCGCCGTCGGGCCCGATCCAGATCACGGTCACCTGTGGGCTTCCATCGGGGTTGATGGTGCTGAGGTGAGCCATGGGCCCGGATTCGACCAGCTCTCTCAACGTGGGTGGCAGACCATTCACACCGTGCTCCTTTCCGCATGCCGGTGTGCTGTGCCATGAGATTTCCGGCATGGATGCCGGGTGACGGCCATGCCACCGTGGTGAGCCCGCCGGGTGGGGCCTGCCCGGCGGGAGGGCATCAGCGCGGGGCCAGGATGATGACGGGGATTTCGCGGTCTGTCCAGCCCTGATACCTCGCGAAGTCGGCGTAGAGGTCGACCAGTCGCGGCCACAGGCCGGCCCGTTCCTCGGGCGAGGCGACCCGGCGAGGACGGGGACATCCCGCCGGCCCTTCAGATGGACCTGAGTCCCGGGGTGGGCGATCAGGTTCAGATACCACTGCGGGTTCTTCGGCAGCCCGCCCTGGGAGGCCACGACGACCAGATCGTCACCGGACCGTGGGTACAGGAGCGGGGTGGTGAACAGCTTCCCGGACCTGCGGCCGCGGTGCTCCAGAAGCAGCGTCGGCGCCGGCCGGCGGAAACCGGCCCCGACACGCGCCACTTGCCGCCGACGCGCCCATTGGTCAGCTTGAAGACCCTCACCTGGTTCTGGCCATGTACTTGATGGCCATGGCCGTCGTGGGGGAGTCCAGGCCGTTGGGGGCCTCCTCGGGCAGGGAGAAACGTGCCACCGAAGCTCCTGAAAGTGAGCGGCCTACAGGGTGTCGGACGCGGCGTGATGGGGGGCGGTCGTCCCCCCGAGGGGTATCGGGCTCATGCCGAGCTTGCGATGATCCCAGGAACGGGTGCGCTGGACGTCGAAGCGTACGGCGATGCGCTTGTGGAGCATGAATTCCACAAGCGGCTTCGCCTCGTCGCTGTAGGGCCCGTTGTAGCGCTCCCAGACATTCACGCCGACGGCCCACAGCGCCTCGGGGTCGTCCACGATCTCGGCTCGGCCCTCCATCGAGACTCCGCGCAGCGTGTCATAGGTCAGGCCGTCCTCCATCAGGACGGTGACCCGCGGGTCGCGGCGGATGTTGAGCGCCTTCTGCGCCTTCGCCTTCGTCTCGAACCACAGCACTCCGTCGAGGACGGCGAACCACATCGCGACGGCGTGCGGATGGCCGGCCGGCCCGAGCGAGACCAGCGTCGCCGTGCGTCGCGTCGCCACATAGGCCGAGATCTCCTCGGCCGTCATCTCGACCTGGGACCGCCGATTTGCTCCCACCTGATCCTCTTTCTCTTCATGCGCTGTCTGCGTCGGTGTCGGTCTGCGTGCCACTTGTGCCGCCGACACCGGCCGGCACAGTGCCCCTGGGCCAGGGCCGACGGGGATTGTCACGATGCCGACGATGGCCTCTCGATGGTCGAGCAGCCTCGTCGGCGCCAGACAGGCGTGGGGTGCGATGTCCCTGCGCGGACCCGCCGATCATGGGTCGACCAGGCCGCCCGGGGGATCCATGGTGAGGAGACGATCCGGGGGTACCCAGGGGGCGGGAGCTGCGCACGGCGACGTAGTGACGGCTCGCGTGCCGCGCCAGAGCCTCGTCCGCCGCCTGCTCGCCGGTCCGCCGCCGCGTAGCTGACGAAGAAGTCGTACTCCCACGCAGGCTCCGGCCCGTCCGGTATTGCCCGAGAATGCCACAGAGCGTGGTCACAAACACGTCGGCATCTTCCGGGAGCACGAGGCCGGCCGCTCTCTCGCCGGAGACCGGAAGATCAATTGCCCGAGCTCGTGACCTGTGCAGACGAGGAACGGAGATCGCGCTCACCGCGCCTCCGACGCGTCCGCATGCGCCGGTCAGAGCAACCTGACAAAGCCCTGCTAAGAGACGTAGCGCAGCCGGAGCGCCTGGCGCGGGCAGGTGTCGGCGGCGCGGCGGGCGTGCGCCGCCATGGGCGGCGGGACCGGGATGTCGCGACTCGGGCGGCCCGGGGGGAGCTCGCCGTCACGGGCGGCGGCCGCGCGGGCCGCGTCCTCGCGGGAGACCGGGTAGCCCCAGCGGTCCTGGGCGAGCACCTCGGGCAGCAGCTCGACGCACCAGCCGCGGCCGTCGCACGCGGTCCAGTCGACGGTGAGCAGCCAACTCGTCGGCGGCTTCACCGCGGCGCGGGCGCCGCCGCCCGCATGCGTGGCCGTCTCCGACTGAGCCGGGCCGCGTGAACTGGCTGACCACTGCGATGATCCACTGGACATTGCTGGGTCCTTCCGGCTGGTGTGGGGCTCAGGACTGCGCCGGCGGTTCGGTGGCGGGCGCCGCCACGTCAGGAACTACCCGCGTCGCTGCGTCACAGCACCTGGAATGACGGCGAGCACGTGACGGAAACGATGCAGCGGCCGGCCCCATGCGCCGCCAGGTCCGCGGTGAAGACGCGCAGCGTGGTGCGGACGAGCCGGGCAGCAACGATCGAGGCATCACCGTCAGAGTGGGCGCCTACCCTTGGAGCTGACTGAACGCGCGCTGTGTGCAGGCCCGGAGACGTGTCAGCGATCCGACTGCCCGTCACCCGCCCCGTTCCCCGGCTTACTCGACGAGGACGACCTCCAGCGTGCGGGGGCCGTGGACACCCTCGACGCGGTGGAGCTCGATGTCGCTGGTGGCGCTCGGCCCGCTGATCCAGGTCAGCGGGCGGGTCGCGCGGCCGGCGGCGCGCAGGCGCGCGAGCGCGTCCGGCACACCGGCGACCACCTGGTCGGCGCGCACGACCACCAGGTGGTAGTCCGGGACCAGGGACAGCGCGCGGCGGCCCTGCCCGGGCCCGCCGTCGAGCACGATCGTCCCGGTCTCGGCGATCGCCAGCGCGCAACCGGTCAGCACCCCGTCGAGCACATCCAGCTCGGCGGCCGTGAGCGGCGGCTCGTCGTCGACCGCCTCGATCCCGCGCGCCGCGGCGAGCCAGCCGGCCGGCAGACCCGGTGGGCGGACCAGGCGCCGCGCGCCGCGCTGGGTGAGCGCATCCGCGACGGCGGCGGCTATATCTCCGTCGTCGTTCCCGTCGTTCCCGTCGCTCGCGTCATTCGTCGGGCCGGCGGGTGCGGCCGGTCCAGTTGGGACCCGGCGGACGAGCGCGTGGTAGTCGACGAGCCGGCCGGCCAGCAGCTCCAGTAACGCCTCCCGTGGCGCGTCCGCCGCAAGGCTCGGGGAACCGTCGCCGGCGGTGCGGTAGTCCCGGGAGGCGGGCGGTGCGGCCGGCCGGTCGGCGAGCGCGGCGCGCACCCGGGCCAGGACCTCTGCCCGCGCGTCATCAGACGGCGATGGGTCTGTCCGACTCATCACGGCGTCCTCTCGTCCGGCTCGTCCGGCGCGTCTCGGCCGCCCGGGGCGTCTTGGCCGATCCGCGCATCCTGGAGGTCCCGCGCGCCCGGTGCGTCCGGGTCGTCCAGTGGGTTCGACGCGTTCGGGCCGTCCAGCGGGTCTGGCGCGTTCAGGCTGTCTGGCGCGTCCGGGCCGTCGGGGCCGGACCGCTGGCGCGACCAGCGGTCGCGGAAGGTCTCGGCCGGGGGGAGCGGCAGGTCGCGGCTGGCGGTCCAGGCGGCCAGCGGTGGTGGCAGCCGCCCGATCGCGCCGCGGCGGCGCCCGAGCAGCCGGCCGAGGCGGGCGGCGCGCAGGGCGCGCGCCCAGCGGTCCGGTTTCGCCATCGTCCAGGCGGCCGCGGCCATCACAGCCCGTTCGGGCTTGGGCGGGTGGCCGGCGCCGCGCCCGGCGTCCACCACCTTGGCCCGCAGGTGGACCAGCATGGACGGGATGTCGATCGCGACGGGGCAGGCGTCCAGGCAGGCCCCGCACAGCGTCGACGCGTACGGCAGCGACGGGTTGTCGGCGACGCCGGCGAGCTGCGGGGACAGCACCGCGCCGATCGGGCCGGGGTAGACCGACCCGTAGGCGTGACCTCCGGTCCGCTCGTAGACGGGGCAGACGTTCAGGCAGGCCGCGCACCGGATGCAGCGCAACGCCGCCCGCCCGGCCGGGTCCGCGAGCGTCGCCGTGCGGCCGTTGTCGAGCAGCACCAGGTGGAACGCGCGGGGGCCGTCGCCGGGTGCCACACCTGTCCACATCGACGTGTACGGGTTCATCCGCTCACCGGTCGCCGAGCGGGGCAGCAGCTGGAGGAAGACCTCGAGGTCGCGCCAGGTCGGGACGATCTTCTCCAGGCCCATCACGGTGATGAGCGTGTCGGGCAGCGTCAGGCACATCCGGCCGTTGCCCTCGGACTCGACGACGGCGAGCGTGCCGGTCTCGGCGACGGCGAAGTTCGCCCCGCTGATCGCGACCCGGGCCGACAGGAAGCGCTGCCGCAGGTGTCGGCGGGCGGCCTCGGCGAGCGCTCGGGGCTCGTCGGTCAGCCCGGGTGGCGCGGGGACGCCGCCGGACGCGCCCATCTCCCGGGCGAAGATGTCTCGGATCTCGGCACGGTTGCGGTGGATCGCCGGCACGACGATGTGGCTTGGCCGGTCGTGGCCGAGCTGGACGATGAGCTCGGCGAGGTCGGTCTCCCAGGCCGCGACGCCGGCGTCGGCGAGCGCCTCGTTCAGGCCGATCTCCTGGGTCGCCATCGACTTGACCTTGACGACCTCGGTGGCGCCCGCGGCGCGGACGAGGTCGACGACGATCCGGTTCGCCTCGTTCGCGTCGCGCGCCCAGTGGACGACGCCGCCGCGCGCGGTGACCTGCTTCTCCAGCTGGACCAGGTAGTCGCCCAGGTGCGCGAGCACGTCGTCCTTGATCGCGGCGCCGGCCGCGCGCAGCTGGTCCCAGTCGTCGAGCTCGGCGACGACGCGTGCCCGGCGCCCGCGGATCGTGCCTGTCGCCTTCCCGAGGTTACGGCGCAGCTGGGCGTCACCGAGCGCCCGGCGCGCGGCCACCGGGAACGGCTCGTCGCCGCGCAGCATCCCCACCCCGCGTGGCGCCGTCGGCGGCACCACCGCCGGCAGCCCCAGAAACGTCGCCGGGGAGGCCCCCGCCGGCCCGCTCGCCGCCGTCACGACCCGCCCCCGCCGACGATCTGTGTCATCTCAGCGTGCCTATAGGCACGCTGAGATGACACAGTCGCTGCCCCCAGCGGCGAACTGTGGTGGATGAGCCTGCCTATAGGCAGGCTCAGATGACACACTTCGACGTCCGAGCCTGGCCGGGGCGGACGGCCACCGGCCGAGAGGACTGGCGGGGCCGTGGCCGGCATACCAGCTTTCCCCGTTCCGCCCGTCCACGGCCCGCTCAGCCGCACACGCTCCGGCACTGTGCGTGTCCGGCTCCGCTGGTCGTCGGCCTGGCGGCGTCCAGGCGCCTGACCGGCACCCGGCCGGGTCATCGGGCAGCCCGCGCGGTGGATGCCGTGGATGCCGCGGGCGGCGCGGCGACAGGGGACGCGGTGGTGGCCGTGGACGCGAGGATCTCCGCCAGGTGAACGGGTCGGACGCCGGCCCGCAGCCGGGACAGGCCTCCGCCGATGTGCATGAGGCAGGACGAGTCGCCGGCGGTGACGACCTCGGCGCCGGTGGACAGCACGTCGCGCATCTTGTCGGCGAGCATCGCCGTCGAGGTGTCCGCGTTCTTCAGCGCGAACGTGCCGCCGAAGCCGCAGCATGACTCCGCGGCCGGCAGCTCCACCAGGTCGAGACCGGCGACGGCGCGCAGCAGCCGCGCCGGCGCGTCGCCGACCCGCAGCAGCCGCAGCGAGTGGCAGGTCGGGTGGTAGGTGACCCGGTGCGGGTAGTAGGCCCCGACATCGGTCACGCCGAGCACGCCGACCAAGAACTCGGACAGCTCGTAGGTGCGCGACGCGAGGTCGGCGGCGGCCGCGGCCAGCGCCTCGTCGCCGGCGGCGGCCGCCAGCGTCGCGTACTGGTGGCGCACCGAGCCGACGCAGGACCCGCTCGGCGCGACGACCGCCTCGTAGCCTTCGAACGCGCCGACGTGCCGGCGCACCAGCGGTAGCGCCTCGCGGGCGTAGCCGGTGTTGATGTGCATCTGGCCGCAGCAGGTCTGCGCCAGCGGCATGTCGACCTCGTGGCCGAGGCGCTCCAGTACCCGCACGGTCGCGTCGCCGACGTCCGGGAACATCCCGTCGACCAGGCAGGTGACGAACAGTCCGATCCGCATCCGCTCAGCTCCCTCCGGCGCCGCCGCGCCACGGCGGGCTCGGCATAAGGACCGTCCTGGTCCTCGTCGGTTCGTACCGCGTCGGCGGGGCCGTGGCACGGACCAGCGCGCGCAACGCCTCCAGACTGACGTCACCGCCGCCCGCCCGCCGCCCGCCGGGAGCGCCGAAGGCGCCGTGGGCGCGGGCCTGGACCAGCACGTTGCCGAGCGCGGTCGCCTCCGCCGGGCCGGCGAGCACCGGCAGGCCGAGCGCGTCCGCGGTCAGCTGGCACAGCAACTCGTTGCGCGACCCGCCACCGACGAGGTGCACGACGTCGACGCGCCGGCCCGACAGGTGCTCGGCGGCGCGCACCGCCCGCGCGTAGGCGGCGGCGAGGCTGTCCAGGACGCAGCGGACGATCTCGGCCGGGGTCCGCGGCTCGCGCTGCCCGCTGGCGCGGGCCGCGGCGACGACGCGGGCCGGCATGTCGCCGGGTGGCAGGAACTCGGGGGCGTCGGGGTCGACCACCGGGCCGCTGGGCGGCAGCGCCGCCGCCTGGCCCAGCAGGTCGGCCAGCGCCCACCGGTGCCCGGCGCGCCGCCACGTCCGCAGGCACTCCTGCAGGATCCACAGGCCCATCACGTTATGCAGGTAGCGGGTCCGGCCGTCGACGCCCGCCTCGTTGGTGAACTGGGCGGCGCGGCTGTCCTCCGTGAGCACCGGCGCGTCGAGCTCGACGCCGACGAGCGACCAGGTGCCGCATGAGATGTAGGCCCAGTTCTCGCCCTCGGCGGGCACGCCGACGACCGCCGACGCGGTGTCGTGCGAGCCGACCGCCGTGACCGGTGTCCCGGCGGCGAGCCCGGTCTCCTCGGCCGCCTCGGGGCGCAGCCCGCCGACGACCGTGCCCGGGGTGACCAGCGGCGGCAGGATCTCGGGGCGGATCCCCGCGAGCCGGGCGAGCGACGCCGACCAGGTCCGGTCGTGCGCGCCGAGCAGGCCGGTGGTCGACGCGTTCGTCACCTCCGCGGCCCGCTGCCCAGTCAGCCAGTAGGCCAGCAGGTCCGGGATGAGCAGCAGGGTCGCGGCGGCGCCCCCCGCCCCCCCGCCCCCCCCCCCCCCCGCGGGGGGGGGGGGGGGGGGGGGGCGCGGGCGGGGGGGCAGCCCATTCGCCGGGTACAGCGCCGAGGGGGAGGTCGCGGCGTGCACCGCGTCGAGAACCGCCTCGCCGGTCCTGGCGTCGCGGTAGTGGTGGGGGAGGCCGAGCAACCGGCCGGCGCCGTCGAGCAGGCCGTAGTCGACGGCCCAGGAATCGACGCCGATGCTGCGCGGCTGCCCGTGTGCCTCGCCGAGCGCCCGCAGCCCGGCGAGGATCTCGAGGTAGAGGTGCCCGACGTCCCAGTGCAGGCCGTCGGGCAGCCGCAGCGGCGTGTTCGGGAACCGGCGCACCTCGCTCGCCTCCAGCCGGCCAGGGCCGACATGCGCGGCGAGCACCCGCCCGCTGGAGGCCCCGAGGTCGACGGCGGCGAACAGACTCATCGCGCCCTCCCCGCCATCGGCGGCCCGGCCGTCTCCGGCCCGGGCGCCGGCGGCCCGGCTGGGGCGCCGGCGGGGGGCAAGGCCGCCCCGGAGCGGCCGGCCGCGGGAAGGGCCGCGGCGGGGAGGGCGGCGGTTGGACGGTCCGCGGCCAGGCGGTCGGCGGTTGGGTGATCGGTCGGTTGCGAGGTCATCGGAGGAAGGCTGCGGCGACACCGGCGTCGACGGGGATGTGCAGGCCGGTGGTGTGGGAGAGGTCGCCGGCGGTGAGGGCGAAGACGGCGTTCGCGACGTGCTCGGGCAGCACCTCCTGCTTGAGCAGGGTGCGCTGCGCGTAGAACGCGCCGAGCTCGGACTCCGGGACGCCGTACACGGCGGCGCGCTTCGCGCCCCAGCCGCCGGCGAAGATGCCGGAGCCGCGGACGACGCCGTCGGGGTTGACGCCGTTGACGCGGATGCCGTGCTCGCCGAGTTCGGCGGCCAGCAGCCGCACCTGGTGGGCCTGGTCCGCCTTGGCCGCGCCGTAGGCGATGTTGTTCGGGCCGGCGAACACGCCGTTCTTGCTGGCGATGTAGACGATGTCGCCGCCGAGGCCCTGGTCGATCATGATCCGCGCCGCCTCCCGGGCGACCAGGAACGACCCGCGCGCCATGACGTCGTGTTGCAGGTCCCAGTCGGCGGTGGTCGTCTCCAGCAGCGGCTTGGAGATCGACAGCCCGGCGTTGTTGACGACCAGGTCGACGCCGCCGAACGCGAGCGCCGCGGCGGCGAGCCCGGCGGCGATCTGCTCCTCGTCGGTGACGTCCGCGGCCACCGCCACGGCCCGGTCGGCGGGCCGCGCCGCGGTGGCGCCGATCTCGGCGGCCACCTTCTCGGCCGCGGCGCCGTCCCGGTCGGCCACCGCGACGCACGCACCGTCGGCGGCCAGCCGCAGGGCGATCGCCCGGCCGATGCCGGAGCCGCCGCCGGTGACGAACGCGACCCGGCCCGCGAGCGGGCGAGGCTTCGGCATCCGGGCGAGCTTAGCCTCCTCCAGTGCCCAGTACTCGATCCGGAACTTCTCCGACTCGTCGATCGGCGCGTACGTCGAGACGGCCTCCGCGCCGCGCATCACGTTGATCGCGTTGACGTAGAACTCACCGGCGACCCGAGCGGTCTGCTTGTCGGCGCCGAACGAGAACATGCCGACGCCGGGCACGAGCACGATCGCCGGGTCGGCGCCGCGCATCGGCGGGCTGTCGGGGGTGGCGTGCCGCTCGTAGTAGGCGCGGTAGTGGTCCCGGTAGGCGGTGTGCAGCGCGCGCAGCCGGTCGGCGACGGCGTCGAGGGGCGCGTCCGGGGGCAGGTCGAGCACCAGTGGGCGGACCTTCGTGCGCAGGAAGTGGTCCGGGCAGGAGGTGCCGAGGGCGGCGAGCCGCGGGTGTTCGGCGTGCGCGAGGAAGTCGAGCACGGCGTCGGCGTCGGTGAAGTGCCCGACCATCCGCCGGTCCGTGGACGCGAGCCCCCGGATGACCGGGGCTAGGGCGGCGGCCCTGGCTCGCCGCTCGGCCGGCGGGAGCGCGCCGAAGCCGGCGACCGGCGGGCCGAACGGCTCGGCCTTGCCGTGCTCGGCGAGGAACCGCGCCGCCGTCTGGATGATCTCGAGCGCGTTCGCCTCGCACTGGGCCGACGTGGCGCCCCAGGCGGTGATGCCGTGCCCGCCGAGGATCACGCCGATGGCGTTCGGGTGCTCGCGGGCGACGGCGGCGATGCCGAGGCCGAGCTGGAAGCCGGGACGCCGCCACGGCACCCACACGACGCGATCGCCGAAGCACTCGGCGGTCAGCCGCTCGCCGTCGGCCGCGGTGGCGAGCGCGATCCCGGCGTCCGGGTGCAGGTGGTCGACGTGGGCGGCCTCGACCAGGCCGTGCATGGCGGTGTCGATCGACGGGGCGGCGCCGCCGCGGCCGTGCAGGCAGTAGTCGAACGCGGCGACCATCTCGTCCTCGCGGTCCTCGCCCGGGTAGGCGTCGACGAGCGCGCGCAGCCGGTCCAGGCGCAGGACGGCGAGGCCGGCGGCCTTCAGGGTGCCGAGGTCGCCGCCGGAGCCCTTCACCCACAGCAGCTCGACCGGGCCGCCGGTGACCGGGTCGGTCTCGGTGCCCTTCGCCGACGTGTTGCCGCCGGCGTAGTTGGTGTTGCGGGGGTCCGCCCCCAGCCGGTTCGACCGGCCGAGCAGCTCGCCGACCACCGTCGTAGCGTCCGTCCCGGCGGCGCGGCCGGTCCCGCTTGCCGCGGCCGGTCGCGCTGGCTGCTCGTTCATCGTGTCCCAAGTCCCTTCGTGTTCTGGTGGGTCCGGTTCTGGCGGGCCTGGCTCCCGCGCTTCGGGCGGCTCCCGCGCTTCGGGCGGGTCACGCGCCGCCGCCGCCGGGGCCGACGACGACGAGCTCGATGCCGAGCAGGTCGGCGACGGCGGCGAGGTCGGCGGCGCGGTGGCCCGTGCCGAGTGCCCAGTGGTGGTCGACGCCGGTGGCCGACCAGGCGTCGACCCACTCGCCGGGGTCGCGCCCGAAGTCGACCCGCGACGTCGTGTTGCCGATCCGCAGCAGCGGCCCGTCGACGACCGTGCCCTCGGCCGCGATGAACCGGAACGTGCCGTCGCGCAACTGGCCGAGACCGAAGGCGGTCACCGGGCCGTGGGCGACGTCGAACTCGACGGACACGCCCCAGCCGCGCTTGCCGTGGTAGGTCCCGAGCCCGCGCAGCAGCGGCCGGCGGGCGCTGATCGCCAGGTGCGCCGGGCCGTCGTGGCCCATCTCGACGACGCCGTCGCGGAAGTTCAGCGCCTGGATCTCGGTGAACGAGCCGCCGGCGCCGAGCCGGTCGAACATCAGCATGGCGAGGCTGGCGCGCAGCTCGTACTCGCCGCAGACGGGGATGCCGCGCGCGGTGAGCAGCGACGCGCCGAGGATCAGCCCGGCGCCGACCCGCTCGTGCTGCTCGCCGTCGAGGCCCCGGTGGTAGTAGGCGAGCGAGTCGAGCGCGAAGTCGTCGACCAGCCGGTCGAGCGCGACGGAGACCCGGGCGCCCCAGCGCAGGTCCCCGCCCGCGACCGACTCGTCGAGGGTGAACACCTCGCGGGCGAGCGCGAGCCGGGCGTCGGTCTCGGCGTCGGTCACCTTCTCGACGCGGACTCGCAGGTCGTCGACCTCCAGGATCTCGACGTGCCCGCCGAGCTGGGCGGAGACGAGCGTCGGGTCGGTGGCGACGTCCATCATCCCGGGGTAGAGGTGGCCGAGCAGGCCGTGCCGGCCCGTGCGCAGCGCGGCCCGCACCCCGGCGGCGCGTACCCAGCGCTCGATTCGGCGCCACGCCCGCTCGTCGGCGAGGTAGCCCGAGACGGACCGGAACTCGACGCCGCAGCGGCGGAACGCGTTCGCCATCTCGGGCAGGGGGCAGGCGCCGCAGTAGGCCAGCCAGTCGCCGGTGTCGAAGGTGTCGTGGTCCATCGCCTCGGTCGGCTGCAGATTGAGCAGGAGGACCGGGGCCCCGGCGCGCTGCGCGATCGGGACCAGCATGCTCGCGGTCATGTAGGTGGTGAGGAAGCCGACGATCAGATCGCAGTCCGCGGCCCGCAGCCGGTCGGCGGCGCGTGCGCCCTCCTGCGCGTCCGAGATGAAGCCGACGTCGACGACCTCGCAGTCGAGCGCGGACAGCCGGGCCGAGACCTCGCGCGCCGACTGCTGGAGCCTGGGCAGCAGCGCCGGGAACTGCGGCCAGTAGGCGCCGAGCCCGCCGGCCACGAGGCCCACCCTGGTCGGGCGGGGCGTGACCCGCGCCAGCCCGGCGGCGAGGCCGGACACGCCTGGCGCCATCGGCGTGCCCGGCGCCGCCGGCGTCGGCGCGTTGGTCGTCGCCGCGCTCGTGGCCGTGGTTGTGGTTGTGGTCGTGGTCGTGGTCGTGGATGTCATGGTCGGGTTCCTCCTTCCGGGGCGGCCGGGCGGGCGCCGGTCAGGGTGTCTGCTTCGCTCCGTCGCCCGCGCGCTCCGGCCCCGTACTCCGGGGTTCCTGCCGGATCGGCGGAGCTTGCGTAGCCGATCTGGCAGGTCCGGCTCAGGCGCCCCAGCCTGCCTGCTGGCCGCCCGCGCGCTCGGCGACGATCCGCTCGGCGTAGCCGGAGCGGCGGTAGGCGGCGGTCGGGTCGGGGTCGAGGCCCGCGTCGGCGCGCAGCTCGGCGAGCAGCGGGCGGACGTCGGTGTTGTAGGCGTCCATGAGGATGGCGTTCGAGCCGAGGACGTCACCGGCGTGCTGGGCGGCGCGCAACGCGTCCCGGTCGACGAGCAGCGCCTTGGCGGTCGCTTCCTGGACGTTCATCACCGAGCGGAGCACCGCGGGGATCTTCGGCTCGATGTTGTGGCACTGGTCGAGCATGAACGCGATGCCGCCCGCGAGGGCGTCGGCGCGGACGATCTCGTACATGATGCGGAACAGCTGGAACGGATCTGCGGAGCCGACCATCAGGTCGTCGTCGGCGTAGAACCGCGAGTTGAAGTCGAACGCGCCGAGCCGGCCAGCGCGCAGCAGGAACGCGACGATGAACTCGATGTTGGTACCCGGCGCGTGGTGGCCCGTGTCGATGCAGACGGCCGCCTTCGGCCCGAGCTCGACGCAGTGCGCGTAGGAGGTGCCCCAGTCGGGGACGTCGGTGGCGTAGAACGCGGGCTCGAAGAGTTTGTACTCGAGCAGCATCCGCTGCCCCTCGCCGAGCCGGTCGTAGACCTCGCGCAGCGCCTCTGCGAGCCGGTCCTGCCGGTCGCGCAGGTCGTCCTGGCCGGGGTAGTTCAGGCCGTCCGAGAACCACAGCTTCAGGTCGGTCGAGCCGGTGGCGTCCATGATGTCGACGCATTCCAGCAGGTGCTTGACCGCCTTGTGGCGGATGCGCGGCTCCGGGTTGGTGACGCTGCCCAACATGAAGTCGGGGTCCTGGAAGACGTTGGAGTTGATGGCGCCGATCCGGACGCCCTGGTCGCGGGCGTAGGCCGCGAGCCCGTCGTAGTCGTCGACCCGGTCCCAGGGGATGTGCAGGGCGACGCTCGGCGCGGTCCCGGTGTACCGGTGTACCTGCGCGGCGTCCGAGATCTTCTCGAACGGGGTCCTGGGCACGCCCTGCTGCGGGAACACCTTGAACCTGGTCCCGGAGTTGCCATAGGCCCATGACGGGGTCTCGATCTGCAGCGAACGCAGGCCTGTCTTCACAACATCCGTCGGGTTCGCCATCGTCATCACGCTCCTTGGGTCCGGCGCCGTCGGGGCGCCGGGGGCGGCGTCGCGGACGTCGGTGGGTAGACGACTGGGACCGGGCCGAGCCGGGGCCAGCTGGGACCGGACCGCGGCAAGCCGCCGCGGGTCCGGCGGGCTCGGCGCCCGCCGGCCGGCCCGCTCGGGTCGCGCTGGCGCGGTCGGGTCGTCTCGTCTGTCCGGCCGGACAGAAAGGAAGGGGAGGGGTCAGTCCAGGTGGAAGACTTCGGTGAGCGGTTGCATGGCCTCGTCGGGGCCGCGGCCGTCGATGCCGGTGAAGAAATCGGTCATCTCCTTCTGCCAGCGTGTGTTCACCTCGGTCGCGGCCATCGCCGCCTGTGCGGCGGCCAGGTCCGGCGACTCGACGTACCCGATGAGCAGGCCGTCGTCGCGCAGGAAGAGCGAGTAGTTGTGCCACCCCGCGGCCCGCAGCGCGTCGAGCATCTCCGGCCAGACGGCGCGGTGGCGCTCGGCGTACTCGGCCAGGCGGTCCGGCCGAACCCGCAGGGTGAAGCAGTACCGCCGCACGGCGATCTTCTCCCTCCGATGTCCCGTTCAGGCTGGTTCGCGCCCCGGTTACTCCGGTGGCGCCGGTTGCCGTGTCGCCCGGTCCCACCCGTCGCGCCGGGTACGCCCGCCGCGACGGTCCCGGCCCTCGCGACGGACGCGCCCGACGCGACGGACACGCCGCCGCGAGGCCGGCCCGCCGGCCGCCCGGGCAGGGCGACCGGCGCGCCAGACGCGCTCAGAATCAGAAGTCGAACTTGTCGATGTTGTCGGCGCTGAAGACAGTCGGCGGGCCGAGGACGATCTCGCCGTCCTTGCCGACGGTGTACTTGCCGAGCTTGCCGGCGGTGAACGTCTCGCCCTCGGCGCCCGTGATCTGGCCGGAGGCCAGCGCGACGCCGGCGTAGGCCGCCAGGTAGCCGATGTCGGCCGGGTTCCACAGCGCGAACTGCTTGACGGTGCCGTCCTTGACGTACTCGCGCATCTGGTTCGGGGTGCCGAGGCCGGTGACGACGACCTTGCCCTTGTAGCTGGAGCTGCTCACGTACCGGGCGGTCGCCGCGATGCCGACCGTGGTCGGTGAGACGATCGCCTTCAGGTTCGGGTACGACTGCAGCAGGCCCTGCGCCTGCTGGAACGACGTCTGGTCGTCGTCGTTGCCGTAGGCGATCTTCACCAGCTTCAGACCGCTGTACTCCGGCTTGGCCAGCTCGGTCTTCATGACGTCGATCCAGGCGTTCTGGTTCGTCGCGTTCGGGGTGGCCGACAGGATCGCGATGTCACCCTGGCCGCCGACCAGGTCGCTGGTCATCTTCACCAGGCCCTCGCCGATGCCCTGCGTGGTCGCCTGGTTGATGAACACGTCGCGGCAGTCCTTCGCCGCGTCCGAGTCGAAGGCGACGATCTTGATGCCGGCGGCGGACGCCTGCTTCAGCGACGGGCAGACGGCGTTCGGGTCGTTCGCCGCGATGCCGATGACGTCCTGCTGCTGCTGGATCAGCGTGTTGATGTAGCTGACCTGCGACGACGCGGACGCGTCGTTCGGCCCGACCAGCTTGTACTCGCCCTTGAGGTCGCCGAGCGCCGCCTTGCCGCCGCTGACCTCGATGTCGCTGTAGGGGTTGTTGAGCTGCTTGGGCAGGAACGCCATCTTCACGCCGGTCTTCAGCGTCGCGTTCGGGTTGGCGCTCGCCGCGGCACCGCCCGATGTGGCGCCGCCGGCGGTGGCGGTGTCGTCCTTTGACGTGCCGCCGCAGGCCGCGAGGCCGACGGTCAGCGCGACTAACGCCGCGGCGGGTAGCAGGAGTTTTCTGGACCGGCGTGCCTGCATGGCTGGGGAATCCCTTCGGAGTGGCCGCCAGGCGGTCGGCATGACCGTGATCGCTGGCGGGCGGTAAGGCGGTGGAGTGGTGGAGGCGGACGGGTGGCCACGGGCCCGCCGGCCTCCCGCCTGATCACATCCAGTAGCAATTGGCTACCTAGTGTGATCAGCGAGGGGCGGGTCGAACGGAGCCCGTGGGCGGTGCCCGGTGGACGTGGGGTGGGCGGTCGGTGGCGGGGTGGTCGGCGTGACCCGGCGGTCAGGAACCGGGCAAGGGTGGGGAGAGGGGCGTTGGCCTGCGGTGTCGGGCGCGGGAGACCGCGGCCCTGGTCCGGCGGATGAGGTTCGGGACGAGTACCGACACGACGAGCAGCGCGCCGGTGACGACGTTCAGGGACTCGTTCGAGACGTCCGACAGGCGCATGGCGTTCTGCAGTGCGGCCAGCAGCACGACCCCGCCGAGCACCCCGGGCAGGGTGCCGCGGCCGCCGAAGATCGAGACCCCGCCGAGCAGGACGGCGGCGACGACCGCGAGCTCCAGACCGGAGCCGTTGTCGGCGCGGGCACTGGAGTAGCGCAGCGTCCACAGCACCCCGGCGAGCCCCGCGACCGCGCCGGTCACGACGTAGAGCCAGAACTTCAGCCGGCCGACGCGGATCCCGGCGAACCGGGCCGCCTGCTCGCTGGCCCCGGCGGCGAACGCCCAGCGGCCCACCGGCGTCGCGTGCAGCACGACGGCGAACACCACCGCCAGCGCGGCCAGCGGGATCAGGACGTTCGGCACCGCGGAGCCGCCGACGGTGCCTGTGACCCAGTTCGTGTACTGGGCTGGGAAGTCGGCGACGGCGGTGTCGCCGAGGACGACGAGCGCCAGCCCGCGGAAGAGCGCCAGCGTGCCGATCGTCACGGCCAGTGACGGCAGCCGAAACACCGTCACGAACAGGCCGTTCACCGCGCCCAGGACCGCCCCGAGCACGATGCACAGCGGGATGATCGTTTCGATGGTCATCCCGTGGTTCCACAGGCTGCCCATCACCGCGCTGGACAGGCCCAGCGTGCTGGCCACCGACAGGTCGATCTCGCCGGTCACGATCACGAACGTCATCGGCAGCGCGATCAGCGCGATCGGCAGCAGGTCGAGGACCAGGAACGTGAAGTTGCGCGATGTCCCGAAGTTCTCGACCGACGCGGAGGCGACGACGATGACGAGCACCGCGAGCACCACGACGCCAAGGTCCCAGCTCGCCAGCCGGCCCAGCTGTGCTCCCGGGCCTTGCCGCGCTCCCCGGCCCGCGGCCGGCGGCCCGGCGCGGCCGCCACCCGCGGGCGGCGCGGCGTCGGCGAGGCTGTCGGCGGTAGCAGCGGCAGCGGTGGCGGTGGCGGTGGCGGCCGGCCGGTCGCTGTCAGCGGACATGGGAGCCCCTCTTCTTCAGCGCCGCCGCGACCCGCGCGGCGATCAGCCGGTCGATCCCGATCGCGAGCAGGATCAGCGCGCCGACGATGGCCTGCTGCCAGAACTGGTCGACGCCGAGCACGGGCAGCGCGCTGCCGATCGTCGTGAGCAGCAGCGCCCCGAGCGCCGCGCCCCACACCGAGCCGCTGCCGCCGAAGATCGCGACACCGCCGACGACGACCGCCGCGACGACGTTCAGCTCGTAGCCGTTGCCCGCGGCGGCGTCGACCGTGCCGAACCGGGCGGCGAACAGCACGCCGGCCAGGCCCGCGAGGGTGCCGCTGGCGAGGAAGGCGGCCAGCGTGCGCCGGCCGACCGGGATGCCGGCGAGCCGCGCCCCGTCGGGGCTCGACCCCAGCGCGTAGAGCTGGCGCCCGGCCGGGTAGGACCGCAGCACGACGCCGGCGACGACGAGCACGGCGACGGCGATGAGCACCAGGTACGGCACGCCGAGCACCGTCGCGGTGCCGAACTTCAGGAAGCCGTCCGGCAGCTCGTCGGCGTTGATCTGGCTGCCGCCCGCCCACAGGTAGGCGACGCCCCGGTAGGCGTACAGCGTCCCGAGCGTCACCACCAGCGCCGGCACGTCGCCGAACCGGACGAGCAGGCCGTTGACCAGGCCGCAGCCCGCGCCGACAGCGATCCCGACCAGGACCGCCACGATGATCGGCATGCCGGGATGGTTCATCAGCAGCGTCCCGGCCGCGAACGCGGACAGGCCGAGCACCGAGCCGACCGACAGGTCGATGTTGCGGGTGATGACGACGATCGTCTGGCCGACCGCGAGCACGCCCAGGATGGCGGCGCCGAGCAGGATGTCGCGGATCGACTGCGAGTGCACGAAGCTGGGATGGCCGATGGCGGTCACGAGGACCAGCAGCGCCAGCGCCAGCACGATGCTGATCTCGCGCGCCCGCAGCACCCGCTCCAGTACGGACGTCCGCGCGGGCATCGCGCGCGCCGGCATCGTCCGGACGGAGTCCTCAACGGTGGTCACAGTGCGGCCTCCACGCCCTTCTCCGCCGGCTGCTCGCCCGCGGCCGAGGTCGCCCCGGTCGTCGCGGCTTCCCGCTTCCGCTGGCCGACCGCGGCGAACATCACGGACTCCTCGGTGGCGTCCGCGCGGTCGAGCTCGGCGACCAGCCGGCCCTCCCGCATCACCAGCACCCGGTCGGCCAGGCCCAGCACCTCTGGAAGCTCGGACGAGACCATCAGGACGGCGACGCCGTCCTCGGCGAGACCGGAGATCAGCCGATGCACCTCGGCCTTCGTCCCGACGTCGATGCCGCGGGTCGGCTCGTCCACCATCAGGACCCGGGGCAGGGTCGCGAGCCACTTGGCGAGTACGACCTTCTGCTGGTTGCCGCCCGACAGGGTCGACACCGCGTCGGCCAGCCGGCCGTACTTCGTCTGCAGCCGGGCCGTCCATTCGGCGGCCGCGCGCCGCTCGGCGCCGCCGAAGAGCAGCCCGAGGCGGGCGAGCGCCCCGGAGCGCGGCAGGGTGACGTTGCGGGCGATCGAGGCGTCCATGACCAGGCCCTGCAGCCGCCGGTCCTCCGGCACCAGCGCGAGCCCCGCGGCCATCGCCGCGCGCGGCGACCCCGCGCGCAGCTGGCGGCCGTGGACGCGAACGGTGCCCGCGTCGCGGGGGTCGACGCCGAAGACCGCCTGCGCGACCTCGGAACGCCCGGAACCGACCAGGCCGGCGAGCGCGACGATCTCGCCCGCGCGCACCTGGAAGGAGACATCCCGGAAGACGCCGTCGCGGCGCAGGCCGTCGACCTCCAGCACGACGTCGCCCGGGGTCGTCGACCGCCGCGGGTAGAGCGTGGACAGGTCGCGGCCGACCATCCTGCGGACCAGGTCGTCGACGGTCAAGCCGGCGAGCGGGTCCGTCGAGACGTGCCGGCCGTCGCGCATGACGGTTACCCGCTGGCACAGCGCGGTGATCTCCTCGAACCGGTGCGAGATGAACAGCACGGCGGCGCCCCGGTCGCGCAGCGAGCGAGCGACGGTGAACAGGCGCTCGACCTCGACGGTCGACAGCGCGGCCGTCGGCTCGTCCATCACGAGCACGCGGGCGTCCGCGGACAGCGCCTTGGCGATCTCGACGAGCTGCTGATCGGCGATCGACAGGCCTCGCGCCGGCCGGGCCGGGTCGATGTCCACGCCGAGCCGCTCGAACAGGGCCGTCGCGTCCCGGACCATGCGTGCCCGGTCGATCGCGTGGAACCGGCCGCGGGGTGGCTTCGCCATCGCGATGTTCTCGGCGACGGACAGGTCGGGGAAGAGCGTGGGCTCCTGGTAGATCACCGCGATACCGGCGGCCCTGGCATCGGCGGGGGAGCTCAGCGCGAGCGGGGCGCCGTCCATCTCGATCGTGCCGGTGTCGGGGCGGTGTACCCCGGCGAGCATCTTGACGATCGTGGACTTGCCGGCGCCGTTCTCGCCGACCAGGGCGTGCGCCTCGCCTGCGTAGAGAGGGAACGAGACGTCGCGCACCGCGGCGACTGCCCCGAAGGACTTGGAGACGTCGCGCACCGCTAACAACGGCGCCTGCTCTGCGGGCATCTCACCCCTTCAATGAAAGGTTTCAATGCTGTGACCAGCGCAACTTAGCTGGCGTCCCGAACGGTGTCAAGGTCCGGGTTACTGCCCGGTTGGGCGCTTCGGTTGTGTCGCCGCGGGGGCCGTTCTGTACTATCCGCTCGTCAGGCGACGTGCATCGGTGCCTCGTTGGCGCGGTGGGGTTGGCGCGGTTCCTCGATTCGCGTGCTTCCCCAGCTGGCGTGGTTCCTCGGTTGGCATGGCGCGGTTGGCATGGTTCCGTTGGCGCAGTTCAGCTGGCACGTTTCAAGGATTCGGGGAGCGGCGTGGACGAGGCCGAGCAGGCACCACCCGAGGGCGGCGAGCGCTCTCGCGTGGCGGCAGCCGTGCCTGCGCGGTCCGCCGTGCCGGCGCTGCCTTCCTCGGCCCGCCTGTCCGGCTCGAGCCCCGTAGCGGGCCGGCCTGTCGCGGGCACGCCCGTCACGAGTACGGGCCGGGCGGTGAGCGTCAGCCGCGCCGCCGGCATCAAGGAGGTTGCGGCGGCGGCGGCGGTGTCGCTCGGCACGGTGTCCAATGTCCTGAACCGGCCGCAGCTGGTCAGCCCGCGAACCCGGGCCCGGGTCGAGCGGGCGATGGAGGAACTCGGCTTCGTCCGCAACGAGTCGGCACGGGCGCTGCGCGCCGGCAGCAGCCGGATCCTCGCCTATGTGATGCTCGACCCGTCGAACCCGTTCTTCACGGACGTCGCCACCGGGATCGAGGAGGTAGCCGCGGCCGCCGACCTGTCGGTGTTCCTGTGCAACAGCGGCGAGGACGCGGCCCGCGAGGCCCGCTACCTGGACCTGCTCCTGGAACAGCGCGTCCAGGGCGTGCTCATCACCCCGGTCGACGCGGCGAACGAACGGCTGCGCACCCTGCCTGCGCGCGGCACCCCGGTCGTGCTCGTCGACCGGGTCGCCGGCGCCGGCGAAGGCTGCTCGGTGTCCGTCGACGACGTCCTCGGCGGCGAGCTCGCCGCCACCCACCTGCTCGAGCGCGGCCACGAGCGCATCGCGTTCATCGGCGGTCCGGACACCCTCAACCAGGTCCGCGACCGGCGCGCCGGCGCGCTCCGCGCCCTGGAACGCGCCGGCCTGCCGCCGGACCGGCTGACCGTGCTCGCAACCGGCGCGCTCACCGTCGCCGAAGGCCGGGGCGCCGCCGAACGGCTCGTCGGTCTGCCCGCCGCGCGCCGTCCCACCGCCGCGTTCTGCGCGAACGACCTGATCGCGCTCGGACTGTTGCAGATGTGCGTGCGCCTCGGCGTCGCCGTCCCCGGGGACTGCGCGATCGTCGGCTACGACGACATCGACTTCGCCGCGGCCGCCGCCGTCCCGCTGACGTCCGTCCGCCAGCCCCGCTACCTCCTCGGCCGCACCGCCGCCGAACTGCTCCTCGACGAGGCCAACAACCCGGCCCACGAGCACCAGGCCGTCCAGTTCACCCCTGAGCTTGCGGCCCGCGCCTCCACCGTCGGCTGACCGGCGCGGTGAGCGTTCCCGTTGCCGGGTGGGTTTGTCCGTCGAGGGCGGGACAGGCCTTCGCCCCTGCCATCTGTGCGTGCCGAGGCCTCGTGGGCCTCGGCCGCCAGCCGGACTGCCCCGGGTCGGTTCAGGAGAGGCAGGTGGCGGTGCGGGTGCCAAGGCGGCAGGCGGCGCCGGGCGGGGCACTGCCGCCGGCATCGATGCCTTCGCGGAGAGATGCCTTCGCAGACCCACTGGGCACCATCCGCGGCGCGCCGCCCGGCTACCCGTTCATACACGTGGCGGGTCTGACAGGTGGACGGGCGTCGGTAACGAACTCGATACCGGCTTTCGTCCGCGAGTTCGTGGCACGGACAAAAACGACGGCGGATTCTTCAGGAGAAGACCATCAGACCTCTCCTCGTGCCGGCGGTCCAGCCATTGACAGGCGAACCGCGGGTGTTCGCCTGCGCCCGGAGCTGGTATCTGCTCGCGGAGTCCACCGGCGGCAGTAGTCACGCTGTGTGACACCAGTGAGGGGCAAAAGGCCCTGTGGGTGACCGTGTGGCCCATGCATCGCGCCGTCGCGGGGAGTCGGACAACGGCGACATCGGCTGACAAGACCATGCGGGCCCGCGCCGGCCTTGACCCTTTTCGCTGTCGTTCGCCCGATCCCCGTGCCCGCCGGGACTTCCGGAATTGTGCGACAGAAAGTGTTCGCCGAAATACATGGCGCGGCATTGCTCCGGGTAGCCTTTCGACCGGACGGACAGAGAACTCAGGGGACACATCTTGAAAGAGAGGTTCTCCTATGCGAATCCATCGAACGGCAGGGCTTCTGGCTTCCGTTGGAACGGCCGGCGTGCTGGCCGTGGCGGCGGCGGTGCCGGCAAGCGCGGACCTGAACGATCCGACGGTTACGATCCGGGGCGTCGCGACGTGTGCTGTGGGTGTTCCGACGGCTGTTTCGATCAACACCGACCCACCGGTCGAGAACCGGACCACCGGGGTCGGGCCGACCGGTGTGTACTCGGTGACCCTGTCCAACGTCCCGCCGTTCGGCAAGAAGGCCAGGGCGTCGGTCAGCTGCTCGGTTCCCGCCGCCAACTTCCAGAACACCTTCGTCGTGGATCGTCCGCCGGCCCCGGGCGACACCATCCTCACCGTGAACCTCGCCTGACCTGACCTGACGGAAGATACCTGTTACGTTAGCCGGTTTTCCGTCCGCCCATGATGCGCAGAGGCGGGGGGGGGGGGGCCCCCCCCCCCCCCCGCCCCGGGGGCCCCCCCCCCCCCCCCCCCCCCCCCCCCCCCCC